>CALGLV010000006.1 GCA_937958985.1 uncultured Aquimarina sp. | reverse complement strand
ATGGTCTATGCCAGTTAGAAACTGGGGTGTCATACTTAATCAGTTTTTAATTATATATGAAAAAAGGGTTCAACTCTAATTATTAAATAAAGTCAAACCCAAGTTATTTTTTATTTACACACTTTTTAGGATAGTGTCTTAATAAAATATTTTTTGTGATTATTGTACCACTAACTTTTCACTTGTTGTAGATCCGTTACTAGTTACAGAAACAATATACATCCCTGCTGCTAATTCGCCAGACTCGTTTAGGGTAGCAATAGACTCACTGCTTTCTAATTCAGTAACTAATCGACCACTAATATCGAATACTTGAATTGTAGCGTCTTCAGAGTTTGTAGTTACCTCAAAAGCTCCTTTAGTAGGGTTTGGAGAAACAGTTATTGCTGCTTCAGCTGCGGCTTCGTCAAGATCTTTAAGTTGTGTAAAAGTTGCATTTAATCTAAAATTCGCTTTACTAGTACTTCCAAAACCTTCAATTTTGTATGAAATTTCATAGAGAGTTTTATCTCTAATATTGGCAATATCTCTAATTTTGTTAAAGTGCGCTCTCAAGTGCATACCACCGCTTGCAGTTCTACTTTTAGAGGTAGTTCTAACACATTTAATTTGTGTAAAATTATCGCTATCAGCCCAAACCGATGGTGCGTTTACCATGTTTCGAACATAAATTTGGTAAGAAGCTCTTCCTAAAGTATAAGGTTGACCAACTTTTGTCATACCGTATGTAGGATTGTTAATATTTATGTAAGAATCAACCACATACCATTCTACTACATCGTCAACACCAGCACCGTCTTTACTCCACCATCCGTAAGCACCATGGTATGTATTTCCTGCCCAGCTATTAACTTTAATTTTATAGTCAATTCGAGTATTTCTAGTAGGTTGTTGTATTACTCTACCGTTTCTATCTACTACTCTTCTTAAAGATTCTCTAACAAGGGTATTTCCTACATTATTCCATTTACCCGATACATCCCAATCATGTGGAGTAAAACAAGTATCACCTCTATCCTGCCACATTTCGTATACTGTTCGTCCTCTAGGACTTTGTACTGTTACTCCTCCAATTTTTCCGCAATCTTCTTGTGCAGTGATTTCACCAGCACCTAATAGTATAGCTGTAGATGCTAATACCAATTTTAACCTATTTACAATAGTAAGTTTAATCATAATTTATTTTGTTTAGTTGTTTGTGTAAAACGTTGAGCGAAATCGTTTGCGGCAAAGATAAGGCATAAAATATGTTATTAACAAATATTTTAGAAAATATGTAGGAAAGGAGTTGATTATTCCTACGTAACGTGCTTAAAATCTTTTTGTTGCAATTTTAATTTTTTTTCAATTTTTTAAAAAAAAATATACTTTTAGAATTTAACAACATACAGAATTTAATTATCGACTATTTTCTCCAAAATCTAAGGTGTTTTTTAGTAAATGAAGCTTTTAGTGTTTATTAAACAATGGGTTTTAAATTAAATATCTACACTATAAGTACGTACTTTTTTAGGTAAGAACATTTGATATTTTGTTCATTGTTTCATTCCAAAATTCACAAAGCTTCATACAAATTGAGAAGAGTGTTTTTTAGTAATTGAATAGGGTAGTGCGTATAGGCTATTAATGAGTTGTATAAGCCTTATGTTCTTAGTGCAAGGCGTTTGTTATTTAATTCATAAAATAAATAAAGCTCGAAGTTGAGTTCTTCGAGCTTTAAGTTTTAATATAATATTGTTAATATTATCGTACCACCAACTTTTCAGTAGTTGTAGAACCATTACTTGTTACAGAAACAATATACATACCTGTAGGTAATTCACCAGATTCGTTTAAGGTAGTAATAGCTTCAGTATTTTCTAGTTCCGATACTAATTGACCATTAATGTTAAATACCTGAATTGTTGCATTATCGGAATTTGTAGTTACCTCAAAAGCTCCATTAGTAGGGTTAGGAGAAACAGTTATTGTTGCTTCATTAGCTACATCATCAAGTTCTTTAAGTTGTGTGAATGTTGCGTTTAACCTAAAGTTAGCACTACTTGAACAAGTATCACATCCTCCAAATCCTTCAATTTTGTAAGAAATTTCATAAAGAGTTTGATCGGCAATATTAGCAATAGAATTAATTTTGTTGAAATGTGCTCTTAAGTGCATACCTCCACTTGCAGTTCTGCTTTTTGAAGTAGTTCTTACACATTTAATTTGAGTAAAATTATCGCTATTAGCCCAAACCGAAGGTGCGTTTACCATGTTTCGAGTATAAATTTGGTAAGAAGCTCTTCCTAAAGTATAAGGGTTTCCAACTTTTGTCATACCGTATGTAGGGTCTGCAATATTTCGGTACGAGTCAACAACGTACCATTCTACTACATTATTTACACCAGCTCCATCTTTACTCCACCATCCGTAAGCACCATGGTACACATTTCCGCCCCAGCTATTAACTTTAATTTTATAGTCAATTCGAGTATCTCTGGTAGGTTGTTGTACTACTCTTCCATTTACAACTTCTCTTCTTAAAGATTCTCTAACAAGGGTATTTCCTACATTATTCCATTTACCCGATACATCCCAATCATGTGGAGTAAAACAAGTGTCACCATAATCTTGCCACATTTCGTATACTGTTCGTCCTCTAGGGCTATCTACAGTTACCCCTCCAGTTTCTCCACACCTTTGTTGTGCTGATAATTCAGCTGAGCCAAATAATATAGCAGTCGATGCTAATACTAATTTCAATTTGTTTACAATAGTAAGTTTTTTCATAATTTAATTTGTTTAGTTGTTAGATTGAAACGCTAAGCGAAAACGTTTGAGACAAAGATATAGGATAAAATACGTTATAAGCAAATTTTTTTAAAAAAATGTAGGAATTACTTATAATTAATGAGTGTAACTTGCTTGTAATCTTTTAATTAGTAAAATTATTTTTTTGTCTTTTTTATTTCAATAATTAATAAAAACCCCTTTTTTACAACTTATTATGTAAAGTAAATAGCAAATAAAAATTTAACTATTTACTTTTACTTTAAAATTTAGTTTATGATTTTGGTAAAGAAACTTTCTTATGCCTATTCAAATAAAACAGTACTTTCAAATATTAATTTTTCGGTTAGTAATGGCGAGCATATTGCATTAATGGGCGAAAGCGGTTGTGGTAAAAGCACCTTGTTAAAAGCATTA
Organism: uncultured Aquimarina sp.; assembly: GCA_937958985.1. Classification (GTDB taxonomy): domain Bacteria; phylum Bacteroidota; class Bacteroidia; order Flavobacteriales; family Flavobacteriaceae; genus Aquimarina. Next base: position 267,376 of record CALGLV010000006.1, on the reverse strand, counting down.
TATGGTTTGTTCGATATAGAAATAGGTTCAATATTTCATAATCAGGAACAATTACGTGGACCAAAATTTAATTTAGTGCCAGGGCATCCGTTTATGAAATACCTGTCTCAGGATTTAGATATAATGCCCTATACTAGTGTTGCAGATAATGTAGGAGACTTTTTATCTAATTTTTATCCTTTAAAAAAGAAAAAGCGCATTTCAGAATTACTAGAAGTGGTAGGTATGGAAAATTATGCCAGCACACATGTACGTTATTTAAGCGGAGGTCAAAAACAACGGGTTGCTTTAGCAAGAGTTTTGGCATTAGAGCCTGAAGTATTGTTGTTAGATGAACCGTTTAGCCAAATAGATAATTTTAAAAAACACCAATTACGTTACCAATTATTTAAATACGTAAAAGAACAAAACATCACCTGTATTACGGCTACTCATGATAAGGAAGATGTATTACCGTTTGCCGATAAGGTATTAATATTAAAAGATGGAAAACAAAAAAGTTTTGAAACTCCCCAAAAAACTTATATAAATCCTAAAGATGCGTATACGGCTTCTTTGTTTTCAGAAATTAATTTAATTTCTGAAAAAGCCTTACATCTAGGTGCTTCAAAAAGAAAAGTAATAATGTACCCAAATCAAATTGAGATTGTAGAAGAAGGACAATACTTGGCTAATGTTGAGGCTTGTTTTTTTAGAGGTGGTTATTACCTAATTCATTTAAATTTTGATACCATTAAAATAGTGTCAAAATCAAAATTTCCTTTTACAAAGGGCAATAAAGTGCGTTTTAATGCTAAGTTATTTCGAGAATAGTTTGGGTTTTCTTATTAAACTGTAGCGATTCATTTATTGTTTTTCCAAGTAGCAGGTTCCCGATAGGCGATTGAGGGGAAATAGCAAAAATAACTTCTTCCTCAATACTAAATTGCCCAATAGAAACAGATAGGTAGTAATTCATTACATCTGTTTTTACGAAGCTACCTAAGGCTATTTGTGTGTGTGTTTGCGTTGCTTTTATTTTTTGTAAAACAGCACAGGTTTCTTCAGCATTTTTAAGTTGAAGCCCTAGTTTTTCTCGTTCTAATTGAAGCATTGCTCGCCCCGTTTCATGTTTGTCGCCAGCGGTGCTTTTGCCCTCAGAAGATAAAGATTCTTGTACGCGTTTAATTGAATTCGAAATTTCATTTCGCTTTTCAATAGCCAATATTAGGCATTGTTGATGTATTTTTTCCTTAAATAAATTCATTGCTCCAAATGTATTTTAAAATAGTACAGCAAAGAAATGGAGTACCCTTATTTCTTATATTAGTTTGAAGGCAATGTGTTAAATTCCTCTTTTTTATGTTCAAACCACTTTTGCATAGCAATGGGCGATTGCATTAATTGTTGCATAGCGCCCATTGCTTTTATGTGATCGAGATCTTTTTTTTGAAGCATTTCCATACCGTGTTTTTTGCTTAATTCGGCAATTTCTTCGAAAGTATTGGCATGGAATTCAATATTGCAAGCGCCACCGAGTTGTTTGCAAGTCATTGTTTTCATGTTGGAACGATTTTATTAATGAGTAACTTACTTTTTCTTTAGGGCATTTACCAAGTAATAAGCGCTTTTAGGTTTGTTCTTAGTGTCAAACAATAAGGGGTAATTGGTTCGCCCTTTAATAGGCCAGTTATTTAACCAAGATTGGCCATCGTTTACGCCCCAAAAAGTAACCCGGCTTATTTTATCTTTATGCTTTAAAAAAAGATTAAAAATATCCTCGTAGCGTTTTGCTAACTTTTGATCTATTTTTTTTGGAAGCCTTTTTTTGTAAGGATTCATTTTAGAATCGTTTTCATATTGCTCATAATTTTGTTCAACAGCAGCACCTTCAAGATCCCAGGGACTTGGAATCACAGTAATGTCTAATTCTGTAAACATTACTTGCACACCTGAAGCAGCTATGGAAGTAATTGTTTTTTCTATAGTTTCTATAGAAGGTTCAGTTAAGCTCCAATGCGCTTGAATTCCAACAGCGTCTATCTTTATATCTTTGTTTTTAAGGTTTTTCACAATCCTTAGTACGCCTTTTAGTTTTTGAGTATTACAAACGTTATAATCATTATAAACCAAAGTAGCTTCCGGGTCTGCTTTGGCAGCAAGGTCAAAAGCAAGGTCAATATAATTTTCGCCTCCCATTACAGTATAAAAAATCGATTCTCTAGGAGAGCCATCTTCGTTTAATGCTTCGTTAACAACATCCCAAGTGTTTATTCGCCCTTTATATCTTTTTACAATAGTATTAATATGATTTGCAATGGTACTTTTTAAAGTGTCTTTTTGTTGAATTCTTTTAGCCCATGATGCAAGTTGGCTGTGCCAAATCAAAGTGTGCCCCACAATATGCATATTGTTTTTTTCTCCGAACGATACGTACTTATCGGCTAAGTTGAAATTAAAACCATCTTTTCGTGGATGAATGTTACTCCATTTTAAATCGTTTTCGGGAGTAATGCTATTAAATTCTTTTTTAATCAATATAGATTCTTCTGAATTCAATTCTTTACATTGATTTGAATTTACAGCGGCACCAATTAAAAAATCGTCTTTAAAGTTTTCTTTAAGAGATTGTTCTTCTGTAGAAGGTGCTTTTTTTTGGGCATTACAAAGCGTTATGCAAACAGTAGTAAGTAGTAAAAAAATAGTTGTCTTTTTTAACATATCATAAAGTATTAAATATTGCTATTGTATATATTATTAGTGAGGTAGTTTGTCTTTCAAAATACCGTATACATAAGTGCCTAAAACACTAAAAGCAATTACTACCAATATAGGAATAAATCCGGCGCCAATTAAAGTAAACATTGGTCCAGGACATGCGCCCGCCAAAGCCCAGCCCAATCCAAAAATAATACCACCTATAATATATCTGTAAAATCCTTTTTCTTTAGCGGGAATAGTAATAGGATCTCCATAAATAGATTTAATATTGAAGCGTTTTATACATTGGGTGATTATAATTCCTAATACCAAAGCAGATCCTATAATTCCGTACATATGGAAGGATTCAAACCGAAACATTTCATAAATCCGAAACCAAGATGCAGCTTCAGATTTAAACATGGTAATTCCAAAAACAATTCCGATTCCTAAATAAGTTAAACCTCTTTTCATAAGTTAAAAAATTAAAGGATATATAAAATGAATCATAACTAATCCTCCTATAAAAAAGCCAATTACAGCAATTAAAGAAGGTAATTGTAAATTACTAAGTCCCGAGATAGCGTGTCCAGAAGTACAGCCGTTAGCATAACGTGCCCCGAAACCAACTAAAAAGCCACCAATAGCTAACACAAGAATGCTTTTAATATCGGTTAGTGCATTTATACTGAATAGTTTTTCAGGCAAATAAGCCTTTCCAGCACTCTCAAAGCCCAGTGCTTTTAAATTGATAATTGTATTAGGATTAAGATTTACAATAGCAGTAGTGCTTAAAAAAAAGTGGGCTATACACCCACCAATAATAGCTCCTACGACTACAATTAAATTCCATTTTTGGGATTTCCAATCAAATTTGAAAAAAGAAGTGTTTTTGCCAGCTCCACAAATAGTACATAGTGTTTTTAGGTTCGAGGACATTCCAAATCGTTTTCCAACCATAAGGAGAGCAAATAAAATAAGTGCGATCATAGGTCCTGAAATGTACCAAGGCCAGGGATTATAAATCCAGTTCATAATTCGAAAATTTTAAAATTGTACTTTTAATTTCTTTTAAAAAAAGGACTTAGTAAAGTTAAGCATTCCTCGGCTTATTAATAGCAAAGGTTGAATTTTGAAGTTACTCATTCAAAGCAATGGATTATTGCTCATAAATGGAGTTGCTTAAATGTAATAATAGGATATTCAAATCTAGTATCTTTGTGGCCAATAGCTAATACAAAAACTCTTTTGAAAGATATAGTACTCATCACGCCACCTTTTACGCAGCTTAATACTCCATACCCAGGGACTGCTTACCTTAAGGGGTTTTTAAATACCAAAGGGATTAGTGTTTTTCAAATGGATTTGGGCATTGAGGTAATTTTAAAGTTGTTTTCTGAAAAAACCTTTCAACAGGTTTTTGATTTTGCCTTAGAAGAGGGTACAATTGTTTCCGAAAACAGTCAACGTATTTATGCTTTAAGAGAAGATTATTTACAAATTTTAGATAAAGTAATTTCCTTTTTACAAGGAAGCAATCCTACGTTTGCTAGGCAAATTTGTACGGAAGGTTTTTTGCCAGAAGCGTCTCGATTTTCAGCATTAGAAGATATGGATTGGGCATTTGGAGCCATGGGCTTGCAAGATAAGGCAAAGCATTTGGCAACACTGTTTTTAGAAGATTTGTCTGATTTTGTAGTGGAATGTATCGACGAAAATTTTGGCTTTAGTAGGTATGCAGAACGTTTGGGGCAAAGCGCCAATTCTTTTGATGAGTTGTATGAGTATTTACAAGGAGGCTTTACGTTTATTGATGAGATTGCAATCGCAATATTAGACGCTCGTTTACAGGAAATTCAACCTAAATTAGTGGGTCTTTCAGTGCCCTTTCCAGGGAATTTATACAGTGCTTTTAGATGTGCACAGCACATAAAAAAAAACTACCCAGAAATTACGGTTTCAATGGGGGGTGGTTTTCCTAATACAGAGTTGAGATCTGTAACCGATACTCGTGTATTTGAGTTTTTTGATTATATAACTTTGGACGACGGAGAGTTGCCTGTAGAGTTGGTATTCGATTCCATTACTAACGGGAAAGGGGTGAAAAGCGAATTTAAACGTACTTTCTTATTAGAAGATGGAAAAGTAGTATACAAAAATAACACAAAAAGAGCTGATTATAAGCAAGTAGCAGTTGGTATACCCGATTATTCAGACTTGAAATTACAAGAATATATTTCTGTAATTGAAATTGCCAATCCAATGCATAGTTTGTGGAGCGACGGACGTTGGAATAAACTCACCATGGCACACGGTTGCTATTGGGGTAAGTGTACTTTTTGCGATATTTCGTTAGATTATATTAAAGTTTACGAACCGGTAACTGCCAATTTATTGGTCGATCGGATGGAACAAATGATTGAGCAAACTGGCGAAAATGGATTTCATTTTGTAGATGAAGCAGCACCGCCTTCATTAATGAAGGCAGTGGCTTTGGAAATCATTAAACGAAAATTAGTAGTTACTTGGTGGACCAATATTAGGTTCGAAAAAAACTTTACAAAAGATCTTTGTTACTTGTTAAAAGCCTCGGGCTGTATTGCCGTTTCTGGAGGGTTGGAGGTGGCCTCTGATCGATTATTGAAATTAATAGATAAAGGAGTAACTGTTGAGCAAGTAGCTCGTGTAACTCGCAATTTTACCGAAGCAGATATAATGGTGCATTCTTACTTGATGTATGGATACCCTACGCAAACCGTTCAAGAAACCGTAGATAGTTTAGAAATGGTGCGTCAATTATTTGAGTTAGGCGTTTTGCAGTCGGGTTTTTGGCATCAATTTGCTTTAACAGCGCATAGTCCTATTGGTATTAATCCTTCAGAATATGGAATTACGCCTAATTATAAAAATATAGAATTTGCTAATAACGATGTTGAATTTAAAGACCATACAGGGATTGATCATTCTAAATTTAGTTATGGTTTAAAAAAATCGTTATTTAATTATATGCACGGTATTGCATTTGATTTTCCGCTTCGCGAATGGTTCGATTTTAAAATACCTGAGACAACAATACATCCCGATTTTATTTATGATAGTTTGGCTAACGAAGAAAATTTAAACACGAAGCAAACTTCTAAAATTATATGGCTAGGGAATATGCCTACAATAGAACATAAAAGAAAATCAAAAAAAGGAGTTATTTATAACTCATTAGAAATGACATTCCATAGTAAAAGAGAAGAAATTAAAATCACTACTGATAAAGAAAAAGGAGCGTGGCTTATTGAAGCACTTCGAAAAAGCACCCCCTTAAATCAAAAACAAAATTCATTTAAAGAATTGAAACAAGATTTTGAACAACAATTTGAACATTTTGAATTGTTTTGGTATTCAAAACCTATAAATATTTTAAGAGAACACGGTTTATTGGTTTTATAAGGTTTGCCTTTTTGTATATTAATAAATAAAAGATACAGAGGTTTTTTTGAAATCAAGCTTAGTTTTATAAACTCAAAATTTCAATAGCATTTCGGTGCAGTTTAATAGCACCCTTGTTTTCCATTTTTTTAAGTAATCTGGAAATTACTACGCGAGAGCTATGTAAATCGTAGGCAATTTCTTGATGTGTGTTTTGAATTGTTTTCGAATTATTTATACGCGATTTTTCTTTTAAATAATTGGTTAAACGCAGGTCCATATTTCCAAAAGCGACACTTTCAATGGTTGCAAGCATTTCGCTTAGTCTATTATGGTAGCTATCAAAAACAAAATGCCTCCAGTTTTTATATTTCCCGGTCCATTCTTCCATTTTTTGAACAGGTATCATAATAAGTTGTGTATCTACTTCAGTAATGGCTCGTATTTCACTTTTTTTAGAGCCTAAGCAACAATTCATTGTCATGGCACAGGTTTCTCCTTTTTCAATAAAATAAATTAACAGTTCTGAACTATCGGTATCTTCTTTCAAAATTTTAATAGCTCCTTTTAATAATAAAGGCATACTTGTAATGGGCTGGTCAAGGTCAATTAGCATAGTGTCGGCAGGCACCTCGTAATAGGTTCCCACTTCCGATATTTCTTTTAATAGCTCTTTCTCAAATAAGTGATTATAGCTACTATTAAGCTTTTCGATCATTTTGTTTAATTAAAATCGCTAATAAATTGAATTAACTCATTGGAAGCTTCTTCTTGTAAAAAATGATTTTTTTTGAGTAGGTGAATGTTTTTAGGATCTATTTTTAAATCGTTGATAACAGAAGAAGCCTGCTTGTCCCAAACCAAAATTTTATCGTTTACACCCCAAATTACCTGAACGGGTATATTAATTTTTTTTAGAGTTGAAGCGTAATCAGGTATAGCTTTGGTGTTAGAAGTGAAAAATTTATATAAAGCATTGGTTTTTCCTTTTCGTAAAGGAATTGTATATCCTTCAGTATCGGCTTTACTCATAGGATAATCATTCGTGCCATCTTCAAATAATTTTTTTATCATTAGGTTGGTTTTAGTACGATAACCCCACATAATTACTTTTCCGATAAGGCCTTTTTTAATTTGTATTGGAGGGCAAAAACCGTCTTGATAAATTATGGTATTTAAAACAGTAAGATTGGTTATTTTTTCGGGTTTTTGCTTAAAAAGCTCCCAAGTCCATAGCCCACCAGCGTCGTGCATTACATGATGCCAGTTTTTTATATTAAGATGCTCCATTAAACCTAATATACGTTTAGCGTGAGCGGATTTGTCGTAAATGTCATAACCACCAGGGTGATTGCTATTTCCAAAGCCAAGCATATCGGGTACAATTACGCGGTAGCCTTTGGCAACTAAAGGGTCAATCATTTTACGGTATAACCAGCCAGAGGTAGGTACTCCATGCAATAGTAGTAAAGGTTTGCCTTGCCCTTTATCTATGTAAGCAATATTGCCCTCGGAAGATTTCCAAAATTGTTGCTCATTACTAAAATCAGTATAACTCATATCTGTTGGTTTTGTTTCAACTTGGTAGGCTTTACAGCTAAGAAAAAGTAATGTTAGTAGTATATATTGAAAGGCTGTTGTTATTTTAAAATGCATAGGTTTTGCGGCTAATTAATTTTGGTAAATATTTTTAAGGTAAAAAAAATATATTGATTTGCCTTGGTTGGTTAAAATTAAAGCTGAAATTAGTTAAAAATCGGATAAACTACACATTATGCTTTGTGATCCAATTGGATTGTAATATTTTAGTCCTTCTAATATTAATTGTAATTGAATGAAATTAAGCGTGTTAACAGTTTTTGTGCTGTTATTTAATATTGTTGTTGCTCAGTCAATTGATAATAACTCTTTATTAGGAGTGCCTAGAATAAGCACAAATGATCGATTGAATAATATTACGGGTACTATACAGGAGGGTAATTTAGTATATGATACCGATATTCATCGTTTGTTTGAATATACAAATGTTGGTTGGCAAGAAATTTTAACGGCAGGAAATATATATCCTGGAGTGGTTACAATCACAGGACCAGGAACTGCTACGGTAACAGGAATACCTTTTAGACCATCATCGGTTACTTTTGTGGCTCATGTGAATGTTGAAACATTGGATCTTGAGAATGATAACTCTACGGGAAATAATAACGATAATGGCCCTAATAACTCTTTTGGATCGATGAATGGTTTTGCTAGGGACGATGGAGGTGCTTTACCGGCTCAACAAGTTATTTATGTTGGAGGTAATGCAAATTCAATTAATGATATTAGTCGATTTGCATCGAGTACCAATGCTATAGGGCTTAGGTATGGAAATCAGAATGGAGATAACTTAGGAGTAATTACAGGGCAGGTAACTGGTTTCACCGCTGATGGTTTTACCATTAATATGGTTTATACAGATGGGACAGTTGCGGGAAGAAGTATATTAGACGAAGATTTGGTAGTTTTATTTACGGCATATCGCTAAGTTTTTCAAAATGCTTTAAGAGCATAGTTTTTCCATCAAATTCACCATAGGTAAAGTGGTTGCACCAATCGCCTAAATTTGTGTAAAGGGCATTGTTTTCTAAGGGTATTTGTAAAGGCAAGTGTCGGTGTCCAAATATAAAGTGATCACGGTGTTGTTGGCTTAATTTTCTTTTGCAATACTGCACAAGCCACTCGTTTTCTTCTCCCAAAAAAATTAAATCGTCATCACCAGAAATTAACTTATTTTCTGTAGAAAGTTTTTGAGCCAATCGTACACCAATATCAGGATGTATCCACCTAAATAGCCATTTGGCTAATGGGTTGGTAAATACTTTTTTCATTCGTTTGTAGCCTTTGTCGTTGGGGCCTAATCCATCGCCGTGACCTATAAAAAAAGAAGTGCCGTTTATAATAAATTCTTTAGGTTTATGATATACAGGGATGTTTAGTTCATCTTCGAAATAGCCATCCATCCATAAGTCGTGATTGCCAACGAAAAAGTGTATTGGAATTCCGCTATCAGAAATTTCGGCTAATTTCCCTAGAACACGAATAAAGCCTTTAGGGACTACTGTTTTGTATTCGTGCCAAAAGTCGAAAAGATCGCCTAAAAGAAAAATAGCTGCGGCATCTTTTTTTACGCTGTCGAGCCAGCGTAAAAACTTTACTTCTTTAGCTTTGCTTTCTATTTTGTTAGGAGCTCCTAAATGATTGTCAGAAGAAAAATAGACTTTTTTTCCTTGTGGAATATCAATTTTCATTGGTATAGTTTTGTTTTGCGTTAGGGATTGCAGCGGCATCCTTTTTTGTTGCTATTGTAGTGCTAACGGAAATCGCAACAAAAAAGATACAGCGTAAAGCCCGACCCTTAAGGGGAACGCCCAAGTATTACAAATTATCACTAGCAAACCACTGTGCAAAAGAGGTGTCTGTTTCCTGTAGCTTTAAGGAGTGTAATTTTATATGCGAAGGTAGCTTAATACTAATTTTTTCGGCAAAATCTATTACCATATTTTCGCTGGTAGGTTGGTAGTTTACCAATATTACGTTGTGACCTCGATTTTGCATTTCGGTGGCTAAATCTACATGAGGCGTGTTTTTGTTGAACACGGTGGCATGGTCAAATTCGTCTACAATTTCTTTGTTAACGATTTTTTTTAGGTCTCCAAAGTCAATAACCATACCGTTTTTGGTGTGATTGGTGTCGTTAATTGGCGATCCAATTACGGTTACTTCGAGTTTGTAACTGTGGCCGTGCACGTTTTTGCATTTTCCGTCATAACCATGTAAGGCGTGTCCGGTTTCGAAGGTAAATAGTTTGGTAATACGAATATTGCTCATAGGCGTCGACTTCTAATTCGATTAATAATAAATATAAGTAGCAAAACTAATACAAATGCAGGGAATAATTTGCCACTAGAGAGCGTGTCTAAAAAGTCTAACATAATTTGTTTTTTTAGCTAAGTCTATAAATTTGATAAACCTTAACTAAAATTATCTTTTTTTGTACTTGTTTACAAAGTAAACTACGATTAGAATAATTCCAAGTAATACAAATAATCCATTACCCGATAATAGGCTTAGCCATTGTGAAGTAGATTCCATAATTGTTATTTTTTGAATTTTTTAAGTGCACTTTTAGTATGTTCTGAAAGTACTAAGCTTCCTGATAATTTGGCGCGCTCGGGTAGTAAGGTAGCCCAATGTTCGGTGTTTACCCATAAGCTGTCTTTAAGATGCTTCATGGATTGAGGGTTGTAGCTCGATAGTTTGTTTAGTAACTCAGTTAAGGCATCGTCTAGGTCTTCTTCGTTGTCATAAACTTGAGAGTACAATCCTTTGTATTTTGCCCAATAAGCATTTTGCCAGTGCGAGGCATCAATACTTAATTGACTTACTGCGGCAACACCCATTTTACGGGTTAAGGCAGGTTCGATAACAAAAGGACCAATGCCAATAGTTAATTCGCTAAGTTTTATTGAAGCATTTTCGGTTGCAAAAACATAGTCGCAAGCAGCAATAATACCCACGCCACCGCCAACTGCTTTTTGGTGTACACGGCAAACTACAAATTTGTTGCACCTTCTTATTGCATTTATAATTTTTGCAAATCCAATAAAAAATTGTTGTCCCTGCTCTTGGGTTTCAATAGCTACAAGCTCATCTAAGGATGCACCGGCACAAAATGCTTTTTTTCCTTCGGACTGTATTAAAACTACTGCAGTTTCAGGATCTTCGGACAATTGGTCAATGCCTTTTGCAATTCTATCGAGCAATGGACTGGGCAGCGAATTGCTTTGTGGGTGTGAAAATGTAACGCTACCTATACCTTGTTCGGATTTCACGTATACACTTCCGTCTTCTTGAAATGAACTCATAATAATTAATTAGCTTTAAGCAAATTAACAGAAAATTTATCAATTTCAAAGGTTTATAAAGGATAAGCTAATTAATAGTGAAGCTTAAATTTAGGTAAATCCATTGCTTTAGTAGGGTTTGCCTAAATCGTAATTTAGTTAGAGAAGTAATTTAAAATAATTACGACTAGTGTTTATTTGCTAACAATTAATAATTTTAGGTGATTATTAGTTTAATACTACCGCTTAAAAGTAGAAATCATAGGCTAGTGGTTAATTCATTTTAAAAACACCGTATATTTGCAAAAAAAATATACCCCATAACATGAGTAAACTTGTAATTGTTGGTACGGTAGCTTTTGATGCTATAGAGACTCCTTTTGGAAAAACAGACAAAATTTTAGGGGGAGCGGCGACCTATATAGGCTTGTCGGCTTCGCATTTTGATGTGCCTATGGCAGTAGTATCTGTAGTAGGGAATGATTTTCCTCAAGAATATATTCAGCTTCTAAAAGATAGAAATATTGATACAAGTTCTTTAGAGGTTGTAGAAGATGGGAAAACTTTTTTTTGGAGTGGTAAGTATCACAACGATATGAACTCCCGCGATACTTTAGAAACACAACTTAATGTATTGGAAAATTTTTCGCCTGTAGTGCCTAATAATTTTAAAGATGCTGAGGTGGTGATGTTAGGGAATTTGCATCCTTTGGTACAGTTATCCGTAATTAAGCAAATGGAAAAACGACCAAAATTAATAGTGCTAGATACTATGAATTTTTGGATGGATGTAGCCTTAGAGGAGCTTAAAAAAGTAATTGCTGAGGTTGATGTTATTACTATAAATGATGAAGAAGCTCGACAATTAAGTGGAGAATATTCGTTGGTGAAAGCAGCTCGTATTATTGAAGCAATGGGACCTAAGTATATAGTTATTAAAAAAGGAGAGCACGGAGCGTTGTTGTTTCACGATGGACAAATGTTTTTTGCACCTGCTTTGCCTTTAGAGGAAGTATTCGATCCTACAGGTGCAGGTGATACTTTTGCGGGTGGTTTTTCGGGTTTTTTAGCAAGTACGGGTGATTATTCCTTTAAAAACATGAAGAAAGCGATTATTCAGGGTTCTAACCTAGCGTCGTTTTGTGTGGAAAAATTTGGAACTGAACGTATGCAAGAGCTTACGGAAAAAGACATCAATAAAAGACTGAAATTATTCAAGCAATTAACACAGTTTGAAATTGATTTAGCATAAATTTAGTAAAATTATATAATACATTTTTTCAATTATTATTGCCTTATGAGTGATGCTATCAAACACGAATGTGGAATTGCATTTGTTAGATTATTAAAGCCTTTAGAATATTATAAAGAAAAATACGGAAGTGCTTTTTATGGAATAAATAAAATGTATTTATTAATGGAAAAACAGCACAATCGTGGTCAAGATGGTGCTGGATTAGCTTCTATTAAATTAGATATGAAACCTGGGCAACGCTATATTAGTCGTGTACGCTCCAATGAACAAGCTCCTATTCAGGATATTTTTAAACAAATTAACGAAAGTATTAATACTAAGTTAACAGAGCCTGATGCATTGCCTGACGATACACAATGGTTAAAAGACAACGCTTCATATCTTGGAGAAGTTTTTTTAGGTCATGTACGTTACGGAACGCACGGTAAAAACAGTATTGAAAGTGTACACCCTTTTTTAAGGCAAAACAACTGGATGCATCGTAATTTAATTGTTGCGGGTAACTTCAATATGACTAACAATTCGGTACTCTTTAATAATTTGGTAGACTTAGGTCAGCACCCAAAAGAAAATGTGGATACCGTTACCGTAATGGAAAAAATCGGACACTTTCTAGATGGTGAAGTTTCTAAGTTGTATAAAAAATTGAAAAAGGAAGGGTTTTCAAAAGTGGAAGCATCTCCAGAGATTGTTAAACGCTTAAATCTTTCTAAAATTTTAAAAAAATCGTCTAAATATTGGGATGGTGGTTACGCCATGGCAGGAATGTTAGGACATGGAGACGCTTTTGTGCTTCGTGATCCTGCAGGGATCAGACCCGCTTATTATTATAAAGATGATGAGGTTGTAGTAGTAGCCTCAGAGCGACCAGTAATACAAACAGTTTTTAATGTTGATATTGAAGAAGTTCATGAGTTAGATCCAGGTAAAGCCATTATTGTTAAAAAAGATGGGGAAACTAAAATCGAAAAAATTATTGAACCATTGGAGCGTAAAGCATGTTCGTTTGAGCGTATTTATTTTTCAAGAGGTAGTGATGCGGATATTTACAAAGAGCGTAAGCAACTTGGACGCTTGGTAATGCCACAAGTATTAAAGGAAATTGATTATGATACGGTGAATTCAGTGTTTTCCTTTATTCCAAATACGGCAGAAACTTCGTTTTACGGATTAGTTGAGGCAGCACAAGATGAGCTTAATCAACAAAAAGAAGCATCGATATTAGCAGAAAAAGATAAGTTAACTGATGTTAGACTAAAAGAAATTTTAACGCCAAAAATACGTACAGAAAAGATTGCGATTAAAGATGCTAAGCTAAGGACTTTTATTACTGAAGATAGTAGTCGTGATGATTTAGTAGCACACGTATATGATGTTACTTATGGAGTGGTTCAGCCACAAGATAATTTAGTTATTATAGATGATAGTATTGTAAGAGGTACAACTCTTAAGAAAAGTATCATTAAGATGATGGATCGTCTAAATCCTAAAAAGATAGTAGTAGTTTCTTCGGCACCTCAAATTCGTTTTCCAGATTGTTATGGTATAGACATGGCTAATATGGATGGCTTAATTGCTTTTAAGGCTGCTATTGAACTATTGAAGGATAATAATAAAACACATATTATTGACGAAGCTTATCAAAAATGTAAGTCTCAAATACATTTAAAGGATGCTGAGGTTATAAATTATGTGAACGATATTTACAACGAGTTTACAGCAGATCAAATTAGTGATAAAATATCGGAGCTCTTAACAGAAGATTCGGTAAAGGCTGAAGTAAAGATTATTTACCAAACTGTAGATAACCTGCATAAAGCTTGTCCAGAAAACTTAGGAGACTGGTATTTTACCGGAGACTATCCTACTGCTGGTGGGAATAGAGTTGCTAATAGGGCTTTTATGAATTACTATGAAGGTATAAGTGAAAGAGCTTACTAAATTTTTATGGAATAAACTATATTTTAAATGTAGTTAAACTAATATCTAGGTATTTAATCTAATTTTTTTAAAAGGATTGTAAGTATGTAGTATATTTACAATACCATAACATAAGTAGGTTAAGTTCATGGTAGATTTGGGGCAAAAAAGGTATGTTTTACATACCTTTTTTATTTTAACCCAATAGCTGTTTTAAGCATCATCAAAGTCAATAGCTAAAACATCACTTTTTGCATACGCTTGGCAAGCCAAAACTAAACCTTCTGCTACTTCTGAATCGGTTAATAAATTGTTTACAGGCATATCAACTTCGCCTTCGGTAACTCTACAAATACAAGAGCAACAAACACCACCTTTGCAAGAGTAAGGAGCATCAATATCTTGTTCTAAAACAGCATCGAGTAATGTTTTTTGTTTGTCGGCAACAATATTAAATTCTTCATCATCAACGGTAATAGTAATAGTTGATGAACCAGTAGCTGTATTTTCAGAAGGTGATGAACTTGCGGTAGAAGCGCTGCTAAATAATTCATAGTTAATACTATCTTTTGAAGCGCCATTTTCGCTTAAAACAGTGCTTACAGTTTCAATCATTCCTTCGGGTCCACATAAATAATATGCTTCAAAATTGATATGACTAAATTTATTTTTCAAAATAAAATTTACCGTACTTTCTTCAATGCGTCCAAAAGTCGACCCTTCGGTATTTTCTCTACTATTTACAAATTCAAGAAATAGCCTTTCAGGGTTTTTTGCTTGAAGAGATAATAGTTCTTTAAAAAACATTGTTTCTTCAGTGTTTTTATTACCATATACTAAAACAAATTTACTATTAGGCTCTTCTGAAAGTACCGTTTTTATCATAGACATTATAGGGGTGATGCCACTTCCTGCTGCAAATGCTAAATAGTTTTTTTGCTTTTCTCCGTTAGGGTGTAATTGAAATTTTCCTTCAGGAATCATAACATCAATAGTATCTCCTGCTTTTAAAGATTCATTTGCGAAAGTTGAAAACTGACCGCCTGCAATCTTTTTTACGCTAATCTGTATCTGTGGAGCGCTGGGATGACTACTTATAGAATAAGCTCTTCGAACTTCTTTGTTATTAATAACGGCTTTCAAAGTTAAAAATTGACCAGCAACAAAACTAAAGTCATTTTTTTTATTTGCAGGGATGTCGAAAACTAAAGAAACAGAAGAGGGTGTTTCTTGAATAATATCTTTTATCGTTAAAGGAGTAAATTGAGACATCTTTATATTTTTTTACAAAAGTACTAATTGCAGTTTTTTTTGTTCCGAAATCTAGCTATTAAATACTTAAAAATTTCGTTTTATTGGTTAGGGGATTTCGTTTTTTAAAAAAAATGTATTTTTACAGCTATTGTTTCGTTTATAAGAGTGAGAGTAAACCGAAATAACATATTTTACAATAGTTAGTAAAAAATAAAATTTTGAAATTGAAAAGAAACCTAGCGTTCAAAGTTGCAACTAGTGTTGTGGCATTAATAATATTAGTAGCTTGTTCTCGTAAAAAAGACAAGTTTATTAATAGGAATTGGCATGCCATGACCACAAAGTACAACACGCTATATAATGGTGGTGTTTCTTTTACCGAGGGTAGGCAGGCTTTAATTGAAAGTTATGAGGATAACTATTGGAAACAGTTACCTATTGAGCGATTGGAAATTAGAGACGAGGTGTATTTGGAAAGTGAAGATGGAAATCCTGATTTTTTACGTGCAGAAGAAAAAGCTGCAAAAGCAATTCAGCGGCACTCCATGAATATTAAAGGTCGTGAACGCAATTTTCAAACCGATGAAGCCTTTATGTTATTGGGGAAGTCGAGGTATTTTGATCAGCGTTTTGTGCAGGCTTTAGAGGCTTTTAATTATATTCTTTCTAACTATCCGACATCGAATAGTATCAATAAAGCTAAAATTTGGAAGGCTAAAACCTTTATAAGGTTAGAGAACGAAGAAGCTGCTATTAGGGGTTTAAAAGATGTTCTTCCGGAATTGTTGAAAGAAGTTAATTTGACTAAAACAGAAGAAGCTTTTGTTTATAAAGAAGGAGATGAAAAGCAAGTACGCGTATTTGATGATAAAGGTTCGGTTAAAAGAAAGCTTCATAAAACACTAGATGTTGATAAGATAGTGCTTTCCGATGCTTCGGCTATGCTAGCACAAGCTTATGTGAATTTAAAACATAAGGATAGTGCTATTTCTCCCATGAAACTTGCTATAGCGTATACTAATGATAATGAGCAAAAAGGACGGTACCATTATATTTTAGGGCAATTATACAATAGGGTACGAGAACGCGATAGTGCCAATATGGAGTTCGATAAAATAATTAAACTTAATAGACGAACGCCAAGGGAATATTTGATAAACGCATATTTAGCTAAAGCTAGAAATTTAGAAATAGAATCTAATGACCAAATAGCTTTTCTGGAAATTTTAAATAAACTAGAGAAGAATTGGGAAAACAGACCTTTTTTAGATAAAATATATTATGAAAAAGCAATATTCTTTTTCGGAAACGATTCATTAGCTGTGGCTGAAGAATTTTACAAAAAGTCGTTAAACGTTAAAAGCAATGATGATTACTTAAATTCATTAAGTCACGAAACTTTAAGTAGAATAAATTTTAACAGAGGAGATTATAATATTGCAGGAAAATACATGGATAGTACTTTAAATTTACTAGATGTTAACAGTAAAAGAAAGCGTGTTATTCAGAAAAAGCGCGATAATTTAGATAAGGTTTTGAAATATGAAATGATTTCAAAAACTACGGATAGTATTTTACAAATTGCAGCTTTGTCAAAAGAAGATCAATTAGCTTATTATGAAAAATACACCGACAGTATAAAATTGAAGGCTATTGAAAAATTGAAAAAGCAAAAAAGTAAAAAAGCATTATCGCTTCAGCAATCGGGAGGTTTTGAGGTTGGTGCTTTTGGCGTTGATAAGCAAGAATCGAATGGAGTGTTTTATTTTTACAATCCAATTGCTTTAGCAAGTGGTGCTTTGCAATTTGAGCGTGTTTTTGGAAAACGTCAATTAGGCGATTATTGGAAGGTTGCTAGTTTAGCAAAAGTGTCGATTAATGAAAGTGAAGAAGAAGAAGTTGCTGCAGATTATGATATAGAGAAAGATCCATTGTTTGACCCAGCGGTTTATGTTGAAAAAATCCCAACAGAACCGAAAGTATTAGATAGTTTGAAAATCGAACGTAACGAGGCGTACTTTCAATTAGGAACTATTTATAAGGAACAGTTAAAGGAATACGATAGGGCATCGAGTAAATTTGAGGCGCTATTACAAAACAATCCTGATGATAAATACGTAATGCCTTCTAAGTATAATTTATTTAAAATTTACCAATCTAACGGGAATAGTTTTAGAGAAGAAAAAATCAGAAAAGATATTCTTAAAAATCATCCCAATTCAAGATATGCTCAAATTGTAAAAAATCCACTCGGAGTATCAAAAGAAGAAGCATCGGATGTTGATAAAGTATATGCGTCAATTTATAAGTCATATGAAAAGCAAGATTATAATACTGTTTTGCAGCGTTTGAATACGCAAATCGACAAGCTTAAAGGAGATCCTATTGTAGCAAAATTTCAGTTGTTAAAAGCGTATACTCTAGGAAAAGTAAAAGGAGTGTCGGAAATGAGTGATTTGTTGAATTACATAGCACTAACGTATCCGCAGTCCGAAGAAGGAGCTAAGGCCGAATCGCTAATAAAAAGTTCAATGCCTTATTTAAAAGGATTGCAATTTGAAACAGATACTTCGGGAGTGAAAAAATATAAACTTGTGTACGATTATTCGGTTTCCAGCAAGAAAGAAGCGAGTAGCGCAAAGTCCAAGTTGGATACCTTAATAAAAAAGCGTAATTTTAATTATCTTAATACTTCGTTAGATTTTTATACTCAGGATACTATATTCTTAGTAATTCACGGTTTAAAAGGAAAGCAACAAGCAAGAAGTATGAATTCAATAGTTACGGACGTTGAGAATGATTGGTATTTACCACGTAAAGCAGTCAAAGTTTCTTCGGCAAACTATAAGGTGATTCAATTAAGAAAAAAATATGCGTACTACACGCAAAACTTAGATTCAATTTATTAATCCAATATAAATAACCCCGTACACACCATGTTTAATGACAGTAAAAAGCCAAAGGAAACTATAGATTATTCTAAAAATCAAAATAAAATTTCTGAGGGAACTAAAATTGTTGGAGATATTATTTCCAAGGGAGGTTTTCGTATTGAAGGTGTGGTTGAAGGAAATGTGAAAACTGACGGGCGTGTAGTTGTTGGTGAGTCAGGAAGAATAAAAGGTACTTTAGTTTGTGATAATGCAGATTTTGAAGGAGAATTTTCTGGGAAATTAGATGTTGCAGGTACATTAACATTAAAGTCCACGGCAAAAATTGAAGGTGAAGTCTTAATTGGTAAATTGGCTGTAGAGCCAGGTGCCTCATTCAATGCTACCTGTAATATGAAGGGAAGCGTAAAGTCGATTAATAAATCACGTAATGGCGAAAAATCAGCTTAAAAACTTCGCTGTTTTTTCAGGAATAGCCATTCAAATGGGAGCTACTATTTATTTAGGTTCTTTGTTGGGTGAGTGGTTGGATGTTAAATACGATATCTCAGAACCATTTTATGCCAAGTGGGTAACTTTAATAGCTGTTTTTTTATCAATTACGGGTGTTATTGTTCAGGTTACTAAATTTTCAAACAAATAATTTTGATTAAAAATATATTACAAATCGTTGCGTTTGTGGCGGTGTTATTTTCAGTCCATAAGTGGATTTTCCTACCTTTTTTCGGTATTTCAAACGAAGTGCCTGTTTTGTATCAGCACCTTTTGTTAGGCGGGGTCTCTTTGTTGATTTTTTTGGTTACAGATTTTGTCTCAAAAAACTTTTTTAGCATCGTTGGTTTTGTTGTGCTAGGTTTTTTATTGTTGAAAATGGTTTTCTTAGCTGTTTTTATAAATGAGTACTCCTTAGAAATTAGCGAAGAACCTATAGTAAAGTATGTGCTGCTAGGTATGTATTTTGCTTACTTATTGTTTTTGTTGGCTAAAATAGTGCCACTTATAAATATCGATCCGCCAAAAAAAGATTCCGAAATAAAGTAAATATACTATAGGCGAAAAAAAACATCATCTTAGTGTGAATTATGAATTAAATACGTAGTTTTGCACCAAAATTTACAGCATATATTGCATTACTAAATTTGTATGATGATTGCACAACAATTTAAGAAGTATTTATTTACGTTAGTATTTTCTTTAGTAAGTACCTTAATATTTTCAAACACTGCAAGCCTTGAAAAGGTTGCGCAGCACGAAGAAATAGAGGGTCATTCTTCTACATCTCATGAGGGTGCTGTAGAGTCAAGATCTGAAATTGACGCCTATTCGAAACATCACTTAGCAGATTCTCACGATTTTCATTTGTTTTCGTACGGAACAGAGCCACGTCATCATGTTGGTTTTTCTTTGCCGGTAATTGTATGGACAAGTAAGGGTTTAAGGACTTTTTTATCTTCAAAATTTCATCATAATGATGATGGTACACATGTGGTGGATGTTAATGGTGTAAAATTAGCAAAGTATCATAGTAAAATATATGAACTAGAATCAGGAGTTGCTTCTGTAGTTTTAGATGCAGAACACCACCCTGTAGCAGCTCACAAGGTTCTTGATTTTTCTATTACCAAAAGTGTATTAGGAATGCTAGTAGCATCTTTATTGATGTTATTAGGCTTTAGTAGTTTGGCAAGAGGTTATAAAAAAGGAGCTATTCCGACTGGTTTTGGAAGAGTGTTAGAGCCATTAGTGATTTATGTAAGAGATGAAATTGCTAGGCCAAATATTGGAGAAAAGAAATATAGAAAATACATGGGGTTCTTGTTAACTGTGTTTTTCTTTATCTGGATTTTAAATTTATTAGGTTTAACGCCATTTGGTTTTAATGTTACGGGTAATATAGCTGTTACAGTATGTTTAGCATTGTTTACTTTTTTAATTACCACATTTACAGCAAGTAAAGATTATTGGAAACATATTTTTTGGATGCCAGGAGTTCCTGTTCCAATGAAAATTGTTTTGATGCCTATTGAAATTCTAGGAATGTTTACAAAGCCATTTTCTTTATTAATTCGTTTATTTGCAAATATTACTGCGGGTCATGCTGTGGTTATGGGGCTTATAGCGGTTACTTATACGGCTAGGGAAGCTTTAGGAGTTCCGGGTAGTTTTGGAGTTTCGTTTTTGTTGACATTGTTTATCTCGTTAATAGAGTTGTTGGTGGCGTTTTTACAAGCGTTTATTTTTACAATGTTATCATCATTATTTATTGGGATGGCTGTAGAAGAACATGACCATCATTAAGAAAGTATAAAAGAGAATTTGTTTAATTATTTATAAATTATTTTAGTATGACTATTCCAAATTTAGTAGGAGCAGGTTTAATCGTAATCGGTGGTGGATTAGGATTAGGTAAGATTGGTGGATCAGCAATGGAAGCTATCGCTCGTCAACCTGAAGCAGCTGGTAAAATCCAAACTGCTATGATTATTATTGGAGCACTTTTAGAAGGTCTTGCATTTGGTGCATTAATCTTAGGAAAGTAATCTTAAAAGTTAAGTAATTTCCTGTAGCGGTTGGCTACAGGATTACTTTTTAAAAAGTAATTAAAACAAAACAATAAATTTTTAAAAATGAATTTATTACACGATTTTTCACCAGGCTTATTTATCATTCAAGCTATTATTTTGTTAGTATTGATTGTACTAATGAGAAAATTTGCTTGGAAGCCTATTTTAGATAGTTTAAATTCTAGAGAAGAAGGTATTAAAGAAGCTCTTGATGCTGCAGAAAACGCAAAAAAAGAGTTGCAAAACTTAAATGCTGAAAACGAACGTATTTTAAATGAGGCTCGTGCCGAACGTGATACGATGTTAAAAGAGGCTCGTGAAATGAAATCAACAATGATTTCATCTGCTAAAGAAGAAGCGCAAGCTGAAGCTGATAAAGTGATTAGACAAGCTCAAGAAGCTATTGTTGCTGAAAAGAAATCGGCTATTGTAGATCTTAAAAATCAAGTAGCTGGTATTTCGTTAGAAATTGCTGAGAAAGTAATGAAAACAGAATTGGCTGATAAAAACAAGCAGCTAGCGTTAGTGTCTACAATGTTAAAAGACGTAACTTTAAACTAATCTATATAATGAGTAGAGCAGCTGTAAGATACGCCAAGGCCATTTTAGCATTAGCTAAAGAACAAAATACTACTGATGTTATTTTTGCAGCAATGCAACAAATTAAAGATACGGTAGCTAGTAGTAAAGACTTAAAGGATTTGTTAAATTCTCCTTTAGTTAAATCTGAAATTAAAAAATCATCCTTAAAAGCAGTGTTTGCAAATTCAAACGCTATTGTTGAAGGATTGTTTGATGCTTTGGTAGATAATAAACGTGTGAACGTTTTGCCTAACGTTGCTGAAAGTTTCATAGCTTTGTATAAGCAAGACGAAGGTGCGCAAATAGCGGTAGTTACTACGGCAGTTCCTCTGAATGCTGAATTAGAAGCTCAGGTTTTAGAAAAAGTAAAAGCGTTAACAGGTAAGGAGGCATCTTTAAAGAGTGTAGTTGATGAAAGTATTATAGGTGGTTTTGTACTACGTGTAGGAGATTTGCAGTACAATGCTAGTGTGGCTAGCCAGTTAGCAAATTTAAAGAGAACATATGAGGATAACTCATTTGTGTCTCAATTGTAAGAGAAAATTCTATTTCTGCGAAAGCAGAAGATTATATAGATAAGTAAAATTGTAAAAGAGATTTCCACCTTCGTGGAAATAGATTTAAAATAGTTATAACAATGGCTGAAGTAAATCCTGCTGAAGTATCAGCAATTTTAAAGCAACAATTATCAGGTTTTGAAGCAACTGCTTCTCTTGATGAGGTTGGAACTGTACTACAAGTTGGTGATGGTATCGCTCGTGTATATGGTTTGTCAAACGTTCAATACGGTGAATTAGTTCAGTTTGATAGCGGACTAGAAGGAATCGTTTTGAACCTTGAAGAAGATAATGTTGGTGTGGTATTATTAGGTCCCTCTACCGAAGTAGGTGAAGGTGATACTGTAAAGAGAACACAACGTATCGCTTCTATCAATGTAGGTGAAGGAATTGTTGGTCGTGTTGTAGATACTTTAGGAAACCCAATCGATGGAAAGGGACCTATTGAAGGAAAAACATACGAAATGCCTTTAGAGCGTAAAGCTCCTGGTGTTGTATTTCGTCAGCCAGTAACAGAGCCATTACAAACGGGTATCAAATCTATTGACGCTATGGTGCCAGTAGGTAGAGGACAGCGTGAATTAGTAATTGGTGACCGTCAAACAGGTAAAACAACTGTTTGTATCGATACAATTCTTAATCAAAAAGAATTTTACGATGCAGGTGAGCCAGTATATTGTATTTATGTAGCTATTGGGCAAAAAGCCTCTACTGTAGCAAACATTGCAAAAGTATTAGAAGATAAAGGAGCATTAGCTTATACTACAATTGTAGCAGCAAATGCATCTGACCCTGCACCAATGCAAGTATATGCACCTTTCGCAGGAGCAGCAATTGGTGAATATTTCAGAGATACAGGTCGTCCAGCATTAATTGTATTTGATGATTTGTCAAAGCAAGCTGTAGCGTACCGTGAGGTATCTTTATTATTACGTCGCCCACCGGGACGTGAGGCATATCCTGGAGATGTATTTTACTTACACTCTCGTTTATTAGAGCGTTCTGCTAAGGTAATTAACGATGATGCTATTGCAGCAACAATGAATGATTTACCAGACTCATTGAAAGATGTAGTTAAAGGTGGTGGTTCATTAACAGCATTACCAATTATCGAAACACAGGCAGGTGATGTTTCTGCATATATCCCAACCAACGTAATTTCAATTACAGATGGTCAGATATTCTTAACATCAGACTTGTTTAACTCTGGTGTTCGTCCAGCAATTAACGTTGGTATTTCGGTATCTCGTGTAGGTGGTTCAGCGCAGATTAAGTCAATGAAAAAAGTATCAGGTACTTTAAAGTTAGATCAAGCACAGTTTCGTGAATTAGAAGCGTTTGCTAAATTTGGATCAGATCTTGATGCAGCAACTTTAAATGTAATTGAGAAAGGTAAGCGTAATGTTGAGATCCTAAAGCAGGCTCAAAACGATCCGTTTACTGTTGAAGATCAAATTGCAATTATTTACGCAGGTTCTAAAAACTTGTTAAGGGATGTACCGGTAAATAAAGTAAAAGAATTTGAAATAGATTATATTGAGTTCTTAAATGCGAAACACAGAGATACATTAGATATTTTAAAGAAAGGTAAACTTACTGACGAAGTAATAGATGTATTAGTAAGTGTAGCAGCAGAGATTTCAAAGAAATTTTAATTATTAGTAAAGGGTAGAAAGTATTGGTACAGTGCATGCTGTTTTAATACTTTTTACTTGCTACTTATTACTTAAAAAAAAATGGCAAATTTAAAAGAACTTAGAAGTAGAATAAAGTCGGTTTCTTCGACAATGCAGATTACGAGTGCTATGAAAATGGTATCTGCTGCAAAGTTGAGTAAGGCTCAGGATGCGATTCAGTCTATGAGACCGTATTCTGAAAAGTTGACTGAATTATTACAGAGTTTAAGCGCTTCTTTAGAAGGAGATCAAGCCAGTACATTTGGAGACCAAAGAGAGGTTAATAATGTATTATTAGTTTCAATAGCTTCAAATAGAGGTTTAGCAGGAGCTTTTAATTCTAATATTATAAAAGCCTCTAAGAATCTTGTAAATGATGTTTACCAAGGTAAGAATGTAGATATTATAACAATTGGTAAAAAAGCAAACGATATTTTAAGTAAAGAATATCAGGTTGTCGAAAATAATAATGCAATATTTGATGACTTAACTTTTGCTAATGCAGAAGAAATAGCTCAAAAATTAATGGATGCATTTGTTGCTGGTACCTACGATAAAGTGGTTTTAGTTTATAACCAATTTGTTAACGCAGCAACACAAATTGTTCAATCAGAACAGTTTTTACCTGTTCAAGAAATTGATGCTACTGAGCTTACTAATAACGTTTCTTTAGATTACGCTTACGAGCCTTCAAAAGAAGAAATTGTGGAGCAATTAATTCCTAAATCTTTAAAAGTTCAATTTTATATAGCCTTAAGAGATTCATTTGCATCTGAGCATGGTGCGCGTATGACTGCAATGCATAAAGCAACAGATAACGCTACTGAATTAAGAGATTCTCTTAAATTAGTTTATAACAAGGCTAGACAGGCTTCTATTACAAATGAAATTTTAGAAATTGTTGGTGGTGCTGAAGCATTAAATAATTAATTTAGTTACAGTAAGTGTATTTCCAGATTCAAGAAATAAAATATTATTTATGAAATCTATTTTTCTTTTTGTTGTTATATTTTTTAATCTTAGTCTGTTTTCCCAGTCAAGGTCTATTTATACGAATCCAAAATTTAATGAAATTGCTATTTCTCATCAAAAATTAGCAATCATTCCATTTATTGCCAACGTAAAACTAAGGCCTCGACAAATGAAAAAAATGTCTGAGAAGGAGTTTTACGACTTGCAAATTAGTGAGGGTAAAGCAGTTCAAAGCGCTTTAGAAAGCTATTTTTTGAGAAAACATTCTAAAGGTAAATTTAAAGTTTCTTTTCAGGCGATAAATAGAACCAACGCTATATTAAAGAAGAATAATATTAATCGCGAAAACATAGAAGAGTACACTACTGAAGATTTAGCAAAAATATTAGGAGTAGATGGTATTATTTCGGGTGTTTTAAATACGAGTAAGCCAATGTCGGATGGAGCGTCTTTAGCATTAGGTCTTTTAGTTGGCTTTTATGGTTCGACTAACTCTGGAAACTGTATAATAAATATTAATGACGGAAAAACTGGAGTATTGTTGTGGAAGTACAATAAAACTTTGTCCAGAAGTTTAGGTAGTGATACTAATACTTTGATAGCTGCTATTATGAGAAAATCAGCAAGAAAATTTCCTTACAAAGAATTAGAAAATTAATAACAATACTATTTGATATTGAGCCAGCCTAGTAGCTGGCTTTTTTTATGTTTTTTTATTATGTAATGGTGATAACTATTGATAACTAAACTTGAAAATATTTGTGTTCCGTACTAATTTTGCGTCTTTTAAATGAAGGTTAGCAATGAATACATATTCCGATTTTTACAAGAGACACTGCGGTACTAATTCCGAAGAAGTTTCTAAAATGCTTAAGGTTACAGGTGCTTCTTCTTTGGAAGAATTAATTAAGCAAACCGTGCCTCAGAGCATTGAGCGCAAAACACCTTTAAAATTACCCCAACCTTTGGATGAGTTTGATTTTATAAATAATTTCAAACAATTAATGTCTCAAAATAAAGTGTACCGTTCTTTTATAGGGATGGGCTATAATGATTGTATTACCCCGCCAGTAATACAGCGTAATATACTTGAAAATCCCGGTTGGTATACTGCTTATACCCCATATCAAGCAGAAATCGCACAAGGGCGGTTAGAAGCACTTATTAATTACCAAACCATGGTTACCGATCTTACGGGTATGGAAATTGCTAATGCATCTTTGTTAGACGAGGCTACAGCAGCTGCCGAAGCCGTAAGTTTAATCTATGCCTCAAAAGATCATTCTAAAAAACTAGCCGATACTTTTTTTATAGACAATAATACTTTGCCTCAAACCATTGATCTTATTTTAGGGCGTACCGAGCCTCTGGGTATTAAAATTGAAGTGGGTAGTATTTCAACCCTAGACACTTCAAGACCAGAAATCTTTGGAGCCTTAATTCAGTATCCAAATGCTAAAGGGGCTATTGTGAACCCCGAAAAATTTATCTCAGACGCTCAAGCCAATAATATAAAAATAGCTGTTGCTGCCGACTTGCTAGCGCTTACGCTATTAAAATCACCTGGAGAAATGGGTGCCGACGTTGTAATAGGTACTTCTCAACGTTTTGGTATTCCTTTAGGTTATGGAGGGCCTCATGCTGCTTTTTTTGCTACTAAAACCAAATATAAGCGCCATATTCCTGGTCGTATTATAGGAGTGTCTCAAGATAAAAAAGGCAAATTGGCCTATCGCATGTCATTGCAAACACGTGAGCAGCATATTAAAAGGGAGCGCGCCACTTCTAATATTTGCACCGCTCAAGTGCTTTTAGCAGTAATGGCTGGTATGTATGCGGTTTATCATGGAAAACAGGGTTTAATTGCTATAGCAAAAAACATTCACAGTAAAGCAGTCACTTTAAATACTGGATTACAGCAATTAGGCTTTAAGCAAGAAAATACTTCCTTTTTTGATACATTAAGCGTAGTTGTAGATAATGTTGAAGTTATTAGAAATCGTGCGCTCGAAAAAGAAATTAACCTCAATTATTTTGAGGAAGGTCGTGTGGGCATTTCAATTAATGAAAAAACTACAGAAAAAGATTTAGAAGATCTATTAGCAGTTTTTGGAGATACTGCTTCAAATAACATAACTACTACAAGCAGTACATGTCTTATTGAAGCAGAGTTGCAGCGAACCTCGTCTTTTTTAGAACACCAAATTTTTAATTGTCACCATACGGAGCACGAAATGCTTCGTTACATTAAAAAATTAGAAAACAAGGATCTTTCACTAGTGCATTCTATGATAGCCTTAGGGTCATGTACTATGAAGCTAAACGCTACCACCGAAATGTTGCCACTTTCCTGGGGAGAGGTAAATGGTATTCACCCTTTTGCACCGGTAAATCAAACTCAGGGATACCAAATACTTTTTAAAGAATTGGCAGAATGGCTTGCCGAAATTACAGGCCTGTACACTACCTCATTGCAGCCCAATAGCGGTGCGCAAGGTGAGTACGCAGGTTTAATGGTAATTAGGGCTTATTTTGAACATCTAGGACAATCCCATCGTAATATCACTCTCATACCATCTTCCGCTCATGGTACCAATCCTGCAAGCGCGGTTATGGCGGGTCAAAAAGTAGTAATTGTGAACTGTTTGGATAATGGCGATATTGATATTGACGACTTAAAAGAAAAGGCTGATAAACATAGTGACAATTTAATGGCTTTAATGGTTACTTACCCATCTACACATGGTGTTTTCGAGGAGCGTATTAAAGAGGCTTGTGAAATTGTGCATAATCATGGAGCAAAAGTTTATTTGGATGGTGCAAATTTGAATGCTCAAATAGGTTTAACTAGCCCAGGTGATATTGGCGCTGATGTATGTCATTTAAATTTACATAAAACTTTTTGTATCCCTCATGGAGGAGGAGGTCCTGGTATGGGGCCCATTGCTGTTAGCAAAGATTTAGCTCCTTTTATACCGGGTAATGCTTTGGTAAAGGAAACAATAGCACACCCTATTAAAGCCATTTCGGCAGCACCTTGGGGAAGCGCTAGTATACTAACAATATCTTATGCTTACATCAAATTAATGGGGGCGTCAGGATTAAAAAGCGCTACCGAAATGGCAATTTTAAATGCAAACTATATTAAAGATTGTCTTAAAAATTACTATCCGATTTTATTTACAGGATCTAACGGTAGAAGTGCCCACGAATTAATTATCGATTGCCGCAATTTTAAAAATGTTGACATTGCAGTAACCGATATAGCAAAACGATTAATGGATTACGGTTATCATGCTCCCACGGTATCTTTTCCTGTGGTAGGCACTATGATGATAGAGCCCACCGAAAGTGAGTCTAAAGAAGAGCTAGATCGCTTTATAAATGCTATGATAAGTATTCGTAAAGAAATTACCGAAATAGAAGATGGAATGGTTCCTAAAGATAATAATGTGCTAGTAAATGCACCGCATACCGCGCAAACGGTTACTGCAGATAAATGGAATTTTCCATATAGCAGGCAGCAGGCAGTTTTTCCACTTCCGTACGTGATGGAAAATAAATTTTGGCCTAGTGTGAGTAGAATTGACGATGCTTTTGGAGATCGAAATTTAATGTGTAGTTGCCCCGCTGTAGAAAATTATAACGATAACACTGAAGTTGTTTTAAACTAGATATTTTACATGGAGTTAAAAAAAACAGCTTTATACAAAAAGCATATTGAGTTAGGTGCTAAAATGGTTCCTTTTGCAGGTTATGAAATGCCATTAAGTTATACTTCTTTGATTGAAGAGCATAAAGCTGTTCGAAATAGCGTGGGTATGTTTGATGTTTCACACATGGGAGAATTTATGGTTAAAGGACCCCAAGCATTGTCATTGGTGCAAAAGCTCACAAGTAATGATGTTACCAAATTAAGTAATGGCAAGGCTCAGTATTCGTGTTTTCCAAACAAAACAGGAGGAATCATCGACGATCTTTTGGTGTATCAAATAAAGGAGGAGGTATATATGTTGGTTGTAAATGCATCTAACATAGTGAAAGATTGGGATTGGATTATTAAAAATAATACCGAAAATGCAATAGTCGAAAATCATTCAGATAACACCTCACTTTTTGCGTTACAAGGTCCGTTAGCTTTAAATGTACTTCAACAATTAACTAAAGAGCAACTATCGGAAATTCCATATTATTCGTTTCGAATTGGAGAAGTAGCAGGGATTTCAGATGTAATTATTTCTGCGACGGGGTATACCGGGTCTGGTGGTTTTGAGTTATACGTATCAAACGAGAATGCAACTGCTTTATGGGATGCTATTATTTCTGCAGGAACTGAAGAAAATATAATTCCTGTAGGTTTAGGAGCCAGAGATACCTTAAGGTTGGAAATGGGATATTGTCTTTATGGTAATGATATTGATGATACTACCTCGCCCCTTGAAGCAGGGTTGAGTTGGATTACCAAATTAGATAAGCCATTTATTAATGCGGATTATTTGGCTAAGCAAAAGCAACAAGGTGTTCAGAAAAAATTGGTAGGTTTTGAAATGATAGAAAGGGGAATCCCTCGAAAAGATTATGAAATATGCAATG
Source organism: uncultured Aquimarina sp. (assembly GCA_937958985.1). GTDB lineage: Bacteria > Bacteroidota > Bacteroidia > Flavobacteriales > Flavobacteriaceae > Aquimarina. Next base: position 238,127 of record CALGLV010000006.1, on the reverse strand, counting down.
CAGCAGGGGAGGTAATCGGAAAAGTTACCTCAGGGGGGCAATCCCCTAATTTGTCCAAAGGTATTGGAATGGGTTATGTTTCCAGTAGTTTTTCAAAAATAGACACCGAAATTTACATACAAATAAGAAAGAAAAAAATTAAGGCTGTAATAAAAAAATTACCTTTCATTAAAATTTAAAATCATGAACTTACCAAAAAATTTAAAATATTCTAAAGACCACGAATGGGTTATTATCAAAGATAACATTGCCACTGTTGGGATTACCGACTTCGCTCAAAAAGAGTTAGGGGATATTGTTTTTTTTGATCTAGAAACTTTGGATGAAGAAGTGAAAGAGGACGATGTAATAGGTACTATTGAAGCGGTAAAAACCGTGTCAGATATTTTTTCTCCCGTTGCTGGAACAGTGGTAGAACTAAATGAAAAAATAGAAACGGATCCTGAATTGGTAAACTCCGACCCTTACGGAGAAGGCTGGTTGGTGAAAATTGAGATTGAAGAAGGAGCTTCAACAGAGCATTTATTAGATAGCAATGGATATAAAGCACTAGTAACTCCGTAACTGTATAATAAAGTCTTTGTTTTTTAAATGTAAATTTTGCTTCAAGACGAAAAATAATAATAAAATGAAACCCGCTTAAAGTAATTTAAGCGGGTTTCTTATGGTGATATTTATAACTTCCTTAAGAAGCTTTTTTATTCTGTTTAGCTAATTCAATTAAATCTACATCATTACCTAAAAGAACTTCAGTAGGATTTATTCTACCTTCTTCAGGACCGTTTTCTAACTTTAGTACACCTCTTGGGCAAACAGCCGAACACACTCCACAGCCTACACAGCTAGCGCGTACAATATTTTCGCCTTTTTGTGCATACGATCGTACATCAATACCTTGCTCACAGTAAGTAGAGCAGTTTCCACAAGAAATACATTGACCTCCGTTGGTAGTAATTCTAAAACGGGATTTAAAACGCTGAACTAATCCCATATAAGCTGCCAAAGGACAACCAAATCTACACCACACACGGTTACCAAAAATTGGGTAAAAACCGGTACCGATAACTCCTGCAAACCAAGCACCAATTAAAAAGCTATACATGTCTTTTATCCACTGTGCTTTTATTCCTAGTAACGAATCTGCTCCTGTAAAGTAAGCATACAAAGTAACTACTGTCATTACCAGTGAAAAGACCAATACAGAGTGAATTAACCAACGTTCTACTTTCCAAGAAAATAGACTTTTACTAGAATGTTGACGGTATGGGTCCCCTAAAGTTTCTGCTAAACCACCACAACCACATACCCATGAACAGTACCATCTTTTCCCAAAGAAATAAACCATTACAGGTACAATAACCAGCGTTAATACAATACCCCAAACTAAAATAAAAATACCAATACCTCCGCTTGAAGTAAGCGTGTCTAGATTCCATTCAAAAAAGAAATCATAATCTAATGGGAAAGCATTTTTAAAATCATATCCTGGCATATTAAGGCTAGCCATAATTTCAGGAATAAGGAATGCAAATACAATTTGGAAGAATAAAACAGAAGTTGTTCTAATTACCTGATATTTATTGTGGCGGTATTTGATGTACATACGTGTAGCCATTACTAGCATTATTACACAATACAAAAAACCATATACAAACCATTGACTAGCGGGTCCACCATTTAAAGCTTCGCTAATAGGATCAAGCACATAAGTCCAGGCTACTACAAAATCGGCAGCAAAATAAAGCATCAAGTAAAACCCAACTAGATATACTAAAACCAACCAAGCTATCCAGCCACGATTTGTAGCTGATTCAAGGAAGATATGGTCGTTTTTGATTCCTGGTTTTCCTAATAAAATATAATTAGGAAGTATAAATAATAAGGCGCCAAAAATTCCTAAACCGAAACTTAGCCACCATGCCAATCCTTTATTGTTGATTAACCAACCTGTACCAGATTTTTTTGCAAGGTCATAAGTAAAACCTCTAATATTACTTATTTTATACTGAAATTGCTCACCCTTTTTATCCCAATTTTTTTCTTTATCGTATTTTGCAATTAATGCATCATAGTGATTGTTGGATTTTTTGATTGCGTTTCTAACTGCCGAAGAAAAACTAAAACCTGTAGAAAATGTTTTGTTGGCTACATTTTCTAGTAAATTTTCTTTTAAAATATCGCTTTTAACCTGCTTGTCTTTAATAAACTGATTAATGGTATCTGAGGAAGAATTAAATTTTCCAATAAACAATAAACTTGTAAAGAAGCCGAGTGCAGCAATAAAAATTGCTAGGCCTGTGTATTTTATAGCTTTCATATAGCTTTTACTTTTATAGTGATTGATTTAAGCGAAAATGCGTTTCCAGCTTTTTCTCAGTGGTTTTATGTTGGTGTTGTTTTCTTTGTTGAATTTATTTAAGATTTCACTTTCATAAGTGCTATAAAATTCAGGATCGAAATTGGCATCTTTGAGGTGTGTTAAAACATGCTCTACAGATTGTTCTTCGGTAAGCCATCGATCAAAAATTTCGTGCCTCATTCGAATTCCGAAAGTGTTTATGCCAATAAATTTTTTTGTGTTTTTGTCGTAGTTAATGTGAATACATTTTTTATTGTCAGAATGACCCCAATAAAAGCGAGCTTCATTTTCTTTAGGTTGTGCCCATACCCAACCATAAGTTTGATATTCAATATCTAAGAATTTGGCACTATTGAACCAGTGTCCAGGGCTATATTTAGTTGGAGTACCGCAAATGGTTCTGGCTAAGGTTTCGGCCATCATTCTGCCAGTATACCAAACCGCTTCTATAGGTCTTCTTTCATCAATACCTTCGTGTTGTTCGGCACAATCACCAATGGCGTACACATCCTTAACATTGGTTTTAAGGTAGCGATCTACTTTCACACCTCTTCCCGTTTCAATGGTAGTTTCTTTTATGAAATCAATATTAGGCGATACTCCTGCTGTAAGCCCTACGACATCACATTCAATTTCTTCACCAGTTTCAGCAATTACAATACTTTTTACACGGTTGTTATTATCGCTTTTGATTTCCTTTAAATTGAACCCTAAACGTAAATCAATATGGTGCTCTAGTATATGTTTGTTAATCATTTCTGATTCTTCCGCCGGAAGTACGCCGCTCCAAAAACTTTTTTCACGTACTAAAAAAGTTACAGGTATATTTCTAGATCTAAGCATCTCAGCCATTTCAATACCAATAAGTCCACCGCCTACTATTACAGCACGCTTACATACTTTATTATTTGGAGCATTTGTTTGAAGTGATTCTAAATCTTGTTTAGAGTATAAACCCTGAACGCCATCTAAATCTTGACCAGGCCACCCAAATTTATTAGGTTTAGAGCCAGTTGCAATTACTAATTTATCGTAATTCATTGTTCCTCCTTGCGCAAAGTGAAGTGTTTTTTTATCTGTTTCCACACGCTCCACATAAGCTTGCTTAAGGCTTATTTTGTTTTTTTTCCAAAACCAATCTTCATAAGGTTGAGTGTGTTCGAATTCCATATGCCCCATGTATACATACATAAGTGCGGTACGCGAGAAAAAGAATTCGGATTCTGCGGATATAATGGTAATACGTTTATCGGATAGTTTACGTATGTGGCGTGCTAAAGTTACCCCAGACACACCATTGCCAATAATTACAATGTGTTCTTCCATGTTGATTGATGCTTTGTTAACAATTGTTAATTTACGGTTTGTGTCTCGATCTGTCGTAATCAATTCCAATTTCCTAACAAATAGTTATTTATTTATAAAGATTTTAAAAAAGGAATTCATTGCTGAGAAAATATTTAATAAGTAATTTTTGGAAAACTATTTCGACTCTCTTGACATAAACTTTTATTATGAAACGATCATATCATTATGCGCTATCTATCAGTATTATACTGATTTTCACATTTTTTAGTTCTGCTTTACAAGCACAAACTCAATCAAAAAATATAAGTGAACTAAATTTTACAGGTTTAAAAAAAACGAAATCCAGTTTTTTGCGAAGAATCGTTAAAGTAAAAGTGGGCGAACAATTAGATAGCTTAAAAATAAAAACAGATATAGAGCGAATTAAACGATTAGATGGAATTGCATTTGCAACGTATTCTGTTAAAAAAGAAGCAGATACCTATGTTGTGAATTACGATATAAAAGAAAACTTTAGTATTATACCCGGTGCGCGTATAGGGCAAGCTAATGATGGGAGCTTTTCGTATAGGGTTTCTGCATTTGAATTTAATGGATTAGGGCGGAATATTACTTTTGGTGGTTTTTATCAAAAGGAGGTTTTTGATGGCTTTGGAGTGTTTTTAAATCATCCTTATTTGTTTACTAATAAACTAGGTTTAGGTGTTAATTATCAGGATGTAACCACTCAGCAGCCCATTTTCTTTTTTGACAGAACCGGTACGGAGGAGTTGAAAACACAAACAAACTATACTTTTACAAGAACAGGTCCTGAGGTTATTTTGTTTTATGAAAAGGATTTTAATAATAGATTTGAGTTTGGAGTTAAGTATTTTAAAGACGAATATCAAGTTATTGAGGGTGATGAAGATAATATTTTGATTGATAATGTTTCTGATAAACCAGAGCCTGAAGCTACACAACTGTTAACACGTTTATCTTATGAATATGTTGATTTGGATTTAACATACCAATACACAGAAGGGTTTAGAAATCGTTTAGAAGGAAATTATTTTTTTGGTACAGAAGAATTACTTCAAACAGAATATTTAATTAACAATACCACACAATACTTTAAGCGACTAGGGGCTAGGGGTAATTTTGCAACACAACTACAAATACAATACAGTAATCCAATAAGTAGTGAGTTTACACCGTTAACCATCGACAATCAATTAAACACTCGTGGGGCGGGTAATACTATAGATCGTGGTACTGCGGTATTTGCGTTAAATACCGAGTATCGACATACGTTATATGAAAAAAACTGGTTTGTGTTACAAGGAAATAGCTTTGTAGATGTGAGTGCTGTACGTCGCCCCAGTCTAGATTTTAATCAATTATTAGAAGAAGATAAATTGCGTATATATCCAGGTATTGGAATTCGATTTATTCATAAGCGCATTTTTAATGCAGTAATCAGGTTAGATTACGGGGTAAATGTTTTAGGAAATGGAGATGCCGGAGGGTTGGTCTTTGGAATAGGACAATATTTTTAATAGCTAAAAGCACACAAAATCTAAGTAAGCCCACAATAACAATTATTGTGGGTTTACTCATTTATAACCAATTTGTTTGTTGCTTGAAAAGGTAGAAGGTTGTTTTTCTAGAAAAACCCAAAGGGATATTAAGTGATCAAAATACGGGTATTGGATTAGTTTTAGTACTTTGCAGTTTATTAATTAACGGCAGATTGAGTATTTTCAAAACACTTTTTAAGGACACTTTTATTTATGGCTTGGCTATGGTACTTCCCAAGCTGGTTAATTTGCTTTTAAACGGACTATATACAGGTAGTTTAGCGCCCGATGAGTATTCTGAAATTACCAGTTTTTACGTGTATGCGGGGTTTATAAATGTTTTTCTTACCTATGGTATGGAAACTGCTTTTTTTAGATTTTACAATAAATCTAAAAACAAGGCACTAGTGTTTTCAACAGCATTAATCAGTCTAATGGTTAGTTTGTTTTTGTTTTTGGTGGTAGTATATGTTTTTAAAACTCCAATTGCAGAAAAGTTTAAAGTTTCCGAATTTGTTTTATTAATGATGATTGGCGTAGTGTCTTTCGATATTTTGGCGGTTATTCCATTTGCTTATTATCGAGCCAAAGGGAAGGCGTTAAGTTATTTTGGAATACGAGTATTTACTCTTGTTGTTGTAAACGGACTGCTAAATGTATTCTTTTTAAGTTGGGTAGGTAATTACCAAATAGCGTTACCCGAAATATTGATTTTTGATGACCTTGAAACCTATGTTTTTGTAGCTAATTTTGTAGCGAACGCTTTAATGTTGATTTTGATTGTGCCGATGTATCTTAAATTTCCATGGAAATTTGATAGAGCTATTTTTAATGCAATGCGTAAGTACGGAGCGCCTATTCTTATAGCAGGTATCGCATTTTTAGTAATCGAAAATTTAGACAAGCTTATTTTAAGAGATATGCTTGGTAAAGAAGCCATGGGGGCATATAGTGCTTGTTATAAGTTCGGTATATTTTTGATGCTGTTTATACAAGCGTTTAGAATGGGAATTGAACCCTTTTTTTTCAGTCAATCCGCCAAGGAAAACGCTAAAGAAAGTTATGCGTTAGTATTAAAGTTTTTTGTAATATTTGCTTCTTTAGGAATTTTAATGGTACTCTCATTTCAGGATTTATTTGCAAGTATCATTATTAAGAACGACGATTTTTTAATAGCAATTGAAATAGTGCCAATTATTTTGATTGCCAATTGGTGTTTAGGGGTGTATCAAAGTTTATCGGTTTGGTATAAAGTAACCGATAATACACGTTTTGGAATGTACTTTACAATTGTTGGGGCTATAATTACAATTGCTTTAAACTATTGGTTAATTCCAAAGATAGGTTTTATTGCAGCTGCTTATGCTACGTTAATTGCTTATGCAACCATGATGATATTGTCATATACGATGGGGCGCAGCTATTACAAAATACCGTATAAAGTAGCAACCATGTTTTCGTATTTACTAGTGGCTTTAAGTTTGACTGTAGTTACGAGGTATCTGTATCCGGAAAATTACACATTTAAGTTCGTTGCTATTTTAGTATATTTAGCTTTTGTAATAGCATTAGAGAAAGAAAGCTTAAAACGATTGCTTAGTGCTAGTTAACAAGCTTTTTTTAGTAGGGTAAAATATAGATAATGAAAATTGAAATCGTAAATACTTCCAAGCATAAATTACCAAATTACGAAACGCTCCTTTCGGCAGGGATGGATTTAAGAGCTGTTTTGGAAGTTCCGGTAACAATTGCTTCTTTAGAGCGTGTTTTGATAAAAACAGGTCTTTTTTTGGCGTTGCCCAAGGGGTACGAAGCACAGGTGCGTCCTCGTAGTGGATTAGCTTTAAAAAAAGGAATCACAGTACTTAATGCTCCAGGGACTATTGATGCTGATTACAGGGGTGAAGTAGGCGTTATTTTAGTAAATCTTTCTAAAGAGGATTTTGTTATAGAAAACGGAGATCGTATCGCTCAAATGGTAATAGCCAAACACGAACGAGTAACTTGGAGTGAGGTAAAACAACTTTCAGAAACAGGAAGATCTACAGGAGGTTTTGGAAGCACCGGAATAAAGTAAAAATATGTATACCAAAAAAAAGATGGTATCAAAATTGATAATAACTATTGTTTACGTTTAAAACGGAAATAATTTAAAACATACATATGAAGATTATTGTACCTATGGCAGGTAGAGGTTCAAGACTACGCCCTCATTCACTAACAGTGCCTAAGCCCTTAATACCTATTGCAGGTAAGCCTATTGTTCAACGTTTAGTAGAAGATATTGCTAAGGTGGCAGGTGAAGTAATTGATGAAGTGGCTTTTATTACAAAAAAGGAATTTGAAGCAGAGGATACGCTAATTGCTATAGCAGAAAAATTAGGAGCTAAAGCTTCAATTTATTATCAAGAAACCCCATTAGGGACAGGGCATGCTATAATGTGTGCTAAAGAAAGCTTGTCAGGGCCTTGCGTTGTGGCTTATGCAGATACACTTTTTAAGGCAGATTTTAAATTAGACCCTACGGCTGATGCTGTAATTTGGACAAAACAAGTAGACAATCCAAATGCTTACGGAGTAGTAAAGTTAAATGCGAAAGATGAAATTACAGAATTAGTTGAAAAACCAGAAACTTTTGTTTCAGATCAAGCAGTCATCGGAATTTATTACTTTAAGGAAGGTTTAGAATTAAAAGCATCACTACAAAAAATACTAGATGCGAATTTAATGCATGGAGGCGAATACCAAATCAATGACGGTATAAAAGATTTGATGTCACAAGGCAAAGTGTTTAAAACAGGTACGGTATCGGAATGGATGGACTGTGGAAATAAAAAAGTAGCTGTAGAAACCAATACACGTGTTTTAAATTTTTTACATCAAGAGCAAGAGGAAAATTTAGTACATAGTTCGGTTTCGATGGAAAATTCGGAAATTATAGCACCTTGTTTCATAGGTGAAAATGTAGTTTTGAAAAACACTAAAGTAGGTCCCAATGTTTCTATTGGAGCTAATTGTAAATTGAATGATGTAAGTATTGATAATAGTTTGGTTCAAAACGAAACAGAGATAAAAAACGCTAAACTTACAGATTCTATGATAGGAAATAAGGTTAAGTATAATGGTAATTATTCTAGCGTAAGCGTTGGTGATTATTCAATATTTGAATAAATTTATGAAAATAAAATTACATATCGTTTTTAATTTGATGATTTTGAGCAACCTACTGACTGCTCAAAATCAAACGTTAGTAACGTCAAATTTGAATGATATTAGTAATGCTTCAAAAGAATTTAAGAGTGATTTTTTTGATGCCTTAAGTAATAAAGCTGTTGAAAAACACGATAAGGCAATTTTAAATCTTGAAAATTGCCTTAAAGAAAAGGATGCAATGCCTGTTTTGTATTACGAACTTGCACAAAACGAAATAGCTTTAAGGTTATATGATAATGCAGAATTAAGTTTAAATGTGGCTTTAGAGTTAATGCCTAATAGCGAGCTAATTCTAAAAAGTTTATCAAGGGTTTATTTTATAAAGCAAAAATTTGATTTGCGAATAGCTACGCTTCGAGAATTAAGTGTAATTAATTCTAAATACAAATACGATTTAGCACAAGCTTATAAATACACCCAGCAGTACGGGAAAGCATTGGAGGCCTTAAATGATTACCAGAGTGAATTTAGTTATGATTACAGAATTAAAGGCTTAAAAAATCAAATTTATGCTGCGTCTAAAGATAAACTACCTGTAATTGTTGATTTGGAAAAAGAGTTGTTGAAAAATGCTAAAAATGAAAAAGCGTATGTACAGCTAATAGATGCCTATAAAAACAACAATGAAGAAACGAAAGTAAAAACAACAATTGAACGCTTTAGAGAAAAATTGCCGAACTCTCCAATGTTAGAATATATTAATTTTCAAGAATATTTAGATGCTGGAAATACAATAGCTGCAACCCAGTCTATGCAGAAAATTACTGCTAATGCTAGTGTTGATGATTTTATAAAGAAAAAGGTGCTTAATGATTTTAAAACCTTTGGAAAGCAAAATCCTAATTATAACAAGGCTTTAGATAGTTTAAGTACTTCTTCTATAAAAGCAGATAAGGATGAAAATTTAAAATTTATTATGGAGCTTTCCTCTGTTAATATTAAGCAAGGTACTACGGAAAGTTTGCTGAATGTTTACCAGAATAATTTAGGGATAGATTCTAATAATTACGATTTAATTAAAGATACTTTATTGCTACAGTTGTATTATGGGAAATTATCTGAAGCTAAAGAGTTAGTTGATATTGGTGTTGAAAAATACCCTTCGCAGCCTTTTTTGTATTTAATAAAAGGAACACTAATGGCGAAAGAGGATAAGCATAACAAGGCAATAAATATTTATAAAGATGGTTTAGACTATATTGTAGATAACCCAGAATTAGAACGGGCTTTGTATCTGAAAATAGCTCGCTCTTACGAAAATATAGGAGAGTTCGATAAGGCTAATAAATATAGAAATAAAGGAGAAAAAATAGATGTTCCAATTAAGTAAAATTATTTTCGTTTGTCTGTTATTGGCACTTACCTCTTGCAAAACATTAAAAGTAGATGCTAATTCTAAGTTAACTAAAAACTCCTCAGTTAATGAAGTGTTAGCTATTCATAACATAAAAAAATTCAAATTTAATACCTTACAATCTAGGGTTAAAACAAATTATAACGACGGTCGTAAATCGGTTTCGCCTTCTATAACTCTTAGGTTAGAAAACGATAAAAAGATTTGGCTGAGCGCTAAGTTTCTAGGATTTACAGTGGCTAAAATATTTATTACACCTAATCGGTTTTCATTTTATGAAAAACTAAATAAAAGGTATTATGACGGGGATTTATCGGCATTAGCTAATTTCCTTGGGCAAGAGGTGAGTTTTAAGCAAATTCAAAATTTATTTTTAGGTCAAAGTATTATAGAACTAAGAGAAAAGAATTTGAAAACGAAAGTTATTAATAATCAAATAGCATTAAAATCTTTAAAAGAAAATAGTAATTACAACCTAGAAATTCTTTTCTATATATTAAACGCAAAAGTGTCGGCATATAAAGCTTCTAAGAAAAATCAATCTTTGTCGGTGGATTATAAAGCGTATCAAAAAGTAAATAACCAAGATTTTCCTGAATTTATGCAAATAAAATATGGAAAAGCCAAGGTAACTAGATCTGTAGAGATGAATTTTAGATCAGTTACAATTGATGAGGAATTGAGTTTTCCTTACACAGTACCAAAAGGATATACTAAATTCAAATTTAGAAAATAATGAAGATTTTAAAGATTGTAACCTTCACTTATTTTTTGTTATTAAGTATTAGCGGATATACTCAAAAAACTCAAAGGCAATTAGAGCTTGAGCGTAAGGAATTAGCAAAGGAAATAAAGTCCATCGCTAAACTTCGAAACAAAGGGAAAGTACTGCAGCAGTCAACGCTAATTAAAGTTGAAAACTTAAATAGACAAATTGAAGTTTTGGACCGATTAATTAGGGTTACAAATCAGCAAGCAAACTACATTTCAAAGGAAATCAATAAAAATCAAAAGGAAATTAAGGAGCTGAATATTGATATGGCTAATCTGAAAAAGGATTACGCCGAGTTGATAAGGAAATCATATAAAAGTAAGTTACAGCAAAATAGAATTTTATTTCTATTGTCATCTGAAAGTTTTAAACAAGCTTATAAGCGGGTGCAATATATGAAGCAATATGCTAAATACCGAAAAAAGCAAGGAATAGAAATTCAGGAAAAGAAAATAAAAATAGAGGAACTAACGGAAGCTTTGTCAAGCCAAAAGGAAAGTAAAAAAGAGTTAATAAAGGACAATAAAAAAACACAGGCGCAGCTTAAAAATGATAGAGTAGAGCAAAAAAGCCTAATTGCCGAGATTCAAAAAAATCAACGAAAATATGCTCGTCAAATTAAAGAACAGCAGCGAAAGGCAAGAGCTATTGACAAGCAAATAGAAAAATTAATTAGAATAGCTGTTGCTAAAGCGAATAAAAAAGCAGGTGCTAAAAAGGGAGCTAAAACTTTTGCGTTGACTGCAGAAGCTAAAGTGTTGGCTTCTAAATTCGATAGTAATAAAGGTAAATTACCTTGGCCGGTGGTTAAAGGAAATTTAATTAAACGCTTTGGTAAACAAGCGCATCCGGTGATTCCTAATATTGTAATTAGTAATAGTGGTGTAGATATTGAAACAGATGAAAATATTGTAGCTAGGGCTATATTTGATGGAGAAGTGTCAACAGTACAAGCTATTAAAGGAGCAGGAAAATTAGTGCAAATAAGGCATGGTAATTTTATTTCTACATATTATAACATAGAAGCTATTTCCGTAAAAGAAGGCGACCGAGTATTAACCAAACAATCTATTGGTAAAGTGCATACCAATAAATTAACAGGGAGGTCTATTTTAAAGTTTTCTATTTTTAAAGATAATAAGTTTTTAAACCCTCAAAAATGGATTTTTAAACTCAAATAAAATACTATTTAAAGCTTTAAGCCACGCTAAATATCTGTTCGAAACTTTCTAAAGAAATAGGTTTGGAGATGTAATCTCTAACGCATTCAATACTTTTTGCTTTTTTAGAATCTACGGGGTCAATAGATGAGCTTACTACATATAAATTAAGCATTTTAGGAGATTCTTTTCGAAGCGGAATAAAAGCATCTAAGAATTCCCAACCATTCATAATAGGCATATTCAGATCTAATAAAATTAGATCGGGTAGCGAATTTGTATTTATAAAAAAATCAATAGCTTCTTTCCCGTTTTTAAAAACAAGAATATTATTACTTAGCTTTTTTAATTTAATTAATTTTTTTATTAAGCTTACATAAACAGTATCGTCATCAATGATACAGGTTATTTTGTTGGGGGTCATAAATAGCTGCATAGTTTAAAGTCAGAAAAATCCTAAAATTGTTTAAGTTTTTCTATCTTTTTTAGATAAAGTCAAAAATCTCGTCGGGCAAAACACAACTGTTCATGGCTTTATCAGTGTTAGTTACATCTAATATAGTTTTTTCGGGAGGAAAAAAGGATAATCCTATTATTTTTTTTGGATTAACATTTGTTAAAAAGCGATCATAAAACCCTTTTCCATAGCCGACTCTATTTCCTTTAAAATCAAAAGCAAGTAGTGGTACAAAAACTAAATCTATTGATTTAGAGTCTATTAAAATTCCGTTTTCAGGTTCGGGGATGCCCCATTTATTTGCTTTTAAAATAGTATTATCGGTAAGTAAATAATGTTTCATAGAGCAATCAGTAAAATTGCTTTTTGAAATAATTATATTTTTATCTTTTCCTTGTAAAATGTGTAGTATAAACTCAGTATTGACTTCGTTAAGATGCTCTATGGGTAAAAAGATATGATAGTTTTCGTAACTCCATATATCCATTTTAAGAATTTGATTCGCAATAGCAATACTTTTAATTTCAATTTCTTCTTTAGAAAGAAGGCTTCTTTTGTGTTTATACTTTTTTCTTAATTCGCTTTTATTCATGGCTTTTGCTAATGTGAAAAATAGCATCTCCTTGATATACTATAGGAGATTCATTGGTGTTAATAATATAACCACTGCTGTTTGCTTTTACGCAATGGCGCATTTTTCCGTAGGGGTCGGTTATAGTGGCAATTGTGTCGCCTTGAGATACGTAGTCTCCACAATTAATTTTGCAATGAAATAAGCCGCTGTATTTAGCTCTTACCCATCGACTATCGGTGATTATTTGTGTGTTTTTAGAAGGAACAGGAATTTCAAAATTATCTTGTAGCATTCCTAAATGGGCTAAAATTCGAATACTTCCGTTAACCCCTTCTCGAGCTACTTCTTTGTCGTTGCTTTGAGATTTTCCGCCTTCATAAAGGAGTATTTTTTTTTCCATTTTTGAACAGGTACTTCGGTAGGATTTATCAATGTTTTTTGAGTACAACAAAAAAGGAGCATTAAAAACTTTTGCAAGGCTTAATAGTTCATCATCATTAGGGGCTACCCTAATTTGAGGAGCATTAAATCGACTAGCGCCACCTGTATGAAAATCAAGGCAAATATCTACACTTGGTAATATTTCATTAGTAAATTGATAGGCAAAACGAGCGGCTAAAGAACCGTTTTTTGTGCCAGGAAATACTCTGTTTAAGTCTCTGCCATCAGGAAAATTACGATCCATAGATAAAAATCCAAAAACGTTTAATACGGGAATACAAATGATGGTTCCTGTTTTGGGGCGATTAATCTTTTTTTGAATAAGCTGCCGAACAATTTCAACACCGTTTATTTCATCACCGTGAATACCTGCAGTAAAAAGCACTACTGGTCCGGGAGTTTTAGAACGTTCTACAATAATGGGTATTTCTACTTTAGTGGAAGTATATAATTTGGCTAAGTTGAAATTTATTGTTTTGCGTTCCCCTAATCCGATTTCGTGACCTAATATGAATAGTTTATTTGTGTCCAAAAATTAAATGTTTTTTTCAATGTAACGAATAATTGTTTTAGCAATATCCTTTTTTGTAGCTAGTTCAATGCCTTCTAATCCCGGGGATGAATTCACTTCTAATATTAAAGGACCACGTTCGCTTTGAAGCATATCTACGCCTGCAACACCAAGACCTAATGCTTTTGCAGCTTTAATGGCAGCGGTTTCTTCCTCGTCAGTTAATTCTACGATATTTGCAGAGCCACCTCGGTGTAGGTTCGATCTAAATTCACCTTCTTTACCTTGGCGTTTCATTGCGCCAACAACATGACCATCTACAATAAAAACTCTGATGTCCGCACCTTTAGCTTCTTCAATATATTCTTGAACAATCACTCTAGCTTGCAGTCCGTTAAATGCTTCAATAACAGATTCAGCTGCATTTTTTGTTTCCGCCAAAACAACTCCTAACCCCTGAGTGCCTTCAAGTAATTTAATTATTAATGGAGCACCGCCTACGTGCGAAATCACATCGTTTACATTTTTTGAGTAATTCGTAAAAACTGTTTTAGGAAGTCCTAATTTAGCTTTAGATAGTATTTGTAAACTTTGTAGCTTATCCCTTGAGTGCACCAAAGCTTGTGAACCTACTGTGGTAAAAACATTCATCATTTCAAACTGGCGCACAACAGCGGTGCCATAATAAGTTATAGAAGAACCTATGCGAGGTATTATAGCGTCAACATGATCTAATTTTTTTCCCTTAAAATAAATACAAGGATTCTTTTTTTCAATAACAATATCACAATTTATAGGATCAATTATTCGTACCGTATGTTTGCGCTTAATAGCAGCTTGGGCTAAAGCGTCTGTAGAGTATAATTTAGGGTTTCTAGATAAGATTACAATATTCATAATTATTTTTTGTCGTAGGATTGGTTAGTAAGTTCGGTATCTACTAAAAACTTTTTTGTTAAAAATTTTCTACCTATTAATATCGGGAATTTCATATCAGCCCTGTCGTTTAAAGTTAAGGTAATCGGATATGTTTTTCCAAAAAGTATTATTTTACTTTTTATGGAATACCTTAAAGAAACCATGCCGTTACTGCTTTTTACAGAGGCTGTGTCAAATTCTTTGAAAATAAAGGTTTCGCCATTATGATTTGGGTGGGTAGGGTCGAGAAATTCACAAATCAATTGGTTGTTTCTCTCTGCAATGTTTTTGCAGTGAATACTCGACGTATAAGCCCCAGTATCAATTTTTATGTCAATATCCTGTAAATCCAGTAGCGGGAAATCGGCAATATCTGTTCGGCCTATTACAAATTTATTATCAGAAAGCATAGTCTTAAAAAAAAAGAAAAATAAATGCAAGAATACATTATTAATAAATACCGAGTGTTAAATTAATACTAACAATCCACAAGTTATTTTTATTAAGGGATGATATAATTTTATCTTTGAATTTATGGAATTAAATTCGGTAGAACTACAAGTAAAAATATTGCCCAGTTCACCTGGAGTTTATCAGTATTTTGATAAAGATGATAGTATACTTTATATCGGAAAAGCCAAGGATTTAAAAAAACGCGTTTCTTCTTATTTTAATAAAAAACATGACAGTGCTCGCTTAAGGGTATTGGTAAAAAAAATTACAACTATAAAACACATCGTTGTAAATACGGAGTCCGATGCTTTGCTATTAGAAAATACGCTAATTAAAAGGCATCAACCACGCTATAATATTTTACTTAAAGACGATAAGTCTTACCCGTGGATATGTGTTAAAAAGGAGCGTTTTCCTAGAGTATTTTCAACTCGAAGAATGATAAAAGACGGTTCTGAATATTTCGGACCTTATACCAATGGGAAAGTGCTAAATGCTTTGTTGAATTTAATAAGAGAATTGTATCCTATTAGAACGTGTAATTATGATTTATCTCAATCAAATATTGATAGTGGTAAATATAAAGTTTGCTTGGAGTATCATTTAAAAAAATGCAAAGGGCCTTGTGAGGGAGAAGAAGAGTTGCAAGAATACGAGCAATATATTAAGTCTATTAGAAGTATTCTGAAAGGAAATTATAAAGAGGCATTGGATTTTTTTACAAATAAAATGAATGCCCATGCGGCTAAAATGGAGTTTGAACAAGCGCAATGGATTAAAAATAAAATAGATGCCCTTCAGGATTATCAAGTTAAGTCTACGGTTGTAAATCCTAAAATAACAAATGTAGATGTTTTTAGTATAGAGAGTGACGACAGCTATGCCTATGTTAATTATATGCAAATATTCCATGGCGCTATTGTGCGTTCACATACTACCGAGGTTAAGAAAAAATTAGAAGAAACGGATGAAGAGATTTTAGAGCTTTCGGTAGTGGAGTTAAGGCAGCGTTTTAAGTCGCTTTCGCGAGAAATTTATTTACCATTCCCTGTAGCGGTTTCAGATAATATAAAAATTACGATTCCTCAATTAGGTGATAAACGCAAAATTCTTGATTTATCGTTGCGAAACGCTAAGTTTGCTAGGCAGGAACGATTTAAGCAAATAAAAATTATTGATCCAGAAAAGCATACGAAGCGTATTTTAGGACAAATTCAAAAAGATTTGCGCCTTCCAAAATTACCATTGCATATGGAGTGTTTTGATAATTCGAACATACAAGGAACCAACCCTGTGGCTGCCTGTGTAGTTTTTAAAAATGCCAAACCTAGTAAAAAAGACTATCGTAAATTTAATATCAAAACAGTAGAGGGGGCCAACGATTTTGCCTCTATGGAAGAGGTGGTTTACAGGCGCTATAAAAGAATGTTAGAGGAAGGAGAAGAGTTGCCTCAATTAATAATTGTTGATGGGGGTAAGGGGCAATTATCATCGGGCTTAAAAGCGCTAGAAGATTTAAATATAAGGGGAAAGGTAACGATTGTAGGAATTGCGAAGCGTTTAGAAGAGATTTTCTACCCCGAAGATAAATACCCTTTATACCTAGATAAAAAGTCTGAAAGCTTAAAGGTTATTCAGCACATGCGAAACGAAGCTCATAGATTCGGAATTACTTTTCATAGAGATAAAAGAAGTAAAGCAGCCTTGGAAACAGAATTAGATGCAATTCCTGGTATTGGAGAAAAAACCACAGTAGAGTTGCTAAAGCATTTTCGATCCGTAAAAAGAATTAAAGAAGCCACAAAAAAAGAATTAGTAGATGTGGTGGGTAATTCGAGAGCTCAAAAAATAATAGATTATTACCTTAAATTAAAAAATATAAAGTAGTAATTTTAGCAGAGTAAACCAACTATCATGAAACCAGTTTTAAAAATTCTTTTTTTTATGCTACCCTTCATGGTGATGCTTTCGCAAGAAAAACAACCCAAAGATTTAAAAGTAGGTTTAGTGCTCAGTGGTGGTGGTGCAAAAGGATTAGCGCATATTGGAGTATTAAAAGTGATTGATGAAGTCGGTATTCGATTAGATTATATTGCAGGCTCTAGCATGGGGGCAATGGTGGGCGGCTTATATGCTTCAGGTTATTCAGGCAAACAGTTAGATTCATTATTTCATTCCGTAGATTTTAGTAAATTAATACAGGATAAATTACCACGAAACTCGAAAACTTTTTACGAGAAAGAGGATGCTGAAAAGTATGCACTAACGCTACCCATTGTAAAAGGAAAAATTAGTCTGCCCAAAGGGATTTCAAACGGTCAAAATTTTTATAATTTTTATTCAAAAGTAACTACTCACGTTCGGCATATTAAAGATTTTTCGAAATTACCAGTGCCTTTTTTTTGTACTGCAACCGATATTGAAACGGGAGAGGGCTTGGTTTTTGATTCTGGAAATTTACCAGAAGTAGTCGCTGCAAGTGGAGCCTTGCCTTCTGTTTATAGTCCGGTTTTATACAAAGGAAAATTAATAACAGATGGAGGGGTTACAGATAATTACCCTGTAGAAGAAATAAGGAAACGAGGTGTAGAATTAGTTATTGGTGTGGATGTTCAGGATTCACTAATGACCCGATCCGAAATGAGTTCGATTACCGATATAATGCTTCAAATAAGTAATTTTAAAACTATTGAAGCCATGGAGGCTAAAAAGAAACTAACCGATGTTTTTATTCGCCCTGATATAAAACGATTTTCAGTAGTAGGTTTTGATAAAGGGGAAGAAATTATAAAGGAAGGAGAAGCAAAAGCGCGAATTCAATTAGAGCGATTGAAACAAATAGCAGCTTCTCAAAAAAAATATTTAAAAGCGGAAGAAAAAATAAAACCAATTCACAAATTGCAGATTGATGAGGTTAAAATAAACAATAACAATAATTACAGTAGAGCATACGTAAAAGGTAAAATGGGCTTAAGGGTACCTTCAAAAATAAGTTTAGAAAAACTTAATAGAGGTTTAGATAATTTATATGCGACAAAAAATTTTCAAACCATACGATATAACATAGTTAAGGATTCGTTGCAAAAAAACAGATTAGAGCTAGAAGTTAAGGAAGTAGAAACCAAAAGTTATTTTAAGTTTGGTTTGCATTATGACGATTTATATAAATCAGCAGCAATTATTAATTACACACGAAAAAAATTACTATTTCAAAATGACGTATTGTCTTTGGATGCTATTTTAGGAGATTCACCACGATATGCTTTGGAATATTATATTGATAAGGGTAATTATTGGAGTATAGGTTTACGGAACTATTATTCTAAATTCGATATTGCCTTTGATTATGCCACAGCTAGAGATAGGAGGGATTTACCCGATATACCTGTAAACACAATAGATTTAGAATATCAGGACCTTTCAACTCAATTGTATTTGGAGACTTTGCTAAACGAAACTTTTGCTTTTCGGGTGGGTTTGGAGCAAAAATGGCTTAGTGTAGATACTGAAACTATTGATATAGACGCCACTGCTTTAACAGGCACCGTATTTGAAGATGTGAATTTTTACGGTTTTTTTTCGGATATAAAATTTGATAGTTTAGACGATAAATATTTTCCGTCGGAAGGCCTGTTTTTTGATGGAAGTTTTAAAGCATACCCCTTTTCTTCTCAATCCGAAGATGAATTTGATGAGTTTGCCATTGCTAAAACAAATTTTATTTATGCGAAATCTTTCGGAAAAAGATTTTCTTTGTTAACAGAATTAGCAGGCGGTATTCGTTTAGGGAGATCTGAAGGTATCAATTCATTAGACTTTTTTTTAGGAGGATTTGGAGCTAAAATAATTAATAATCAAATTCCTTTTTACGGAAGAGATTTTTTTGAATTATCTGGCGATAGTTTTGTAAAGTCTGCTTTTACTGCAGATTATGTTTTTTTTGAAAAGCACCATGTTAATGCTTCTGCAAATTTCGCAAACATAGGCAGTCGAATTTTTAATATTAAAGATTGGTTTCAAAGGGTTGGTTTTTCAGGATACGCCATAGGGTACGGTTATGAGTCTATTGTTGGGCCAATTCAATTGAAATATGCTTTTTCCCCAGATCCAAATACTCAAGATCAAGTTTTTGTTAGTGTTGGTTATTGGTTTTAAAGTTTTATATTTTGTTGAAGGGTTCCTTTTATTTAAATTTGGAATGATAGTTGGTTTATTTTCAGTAAACTTATACGTCAAAGCTTATGAAATTTAGTATATATTTATTTTTATCGTTATTGAGTTTCTTGTCTGTGTCAGCACAAAACACAGCTAATGAATGTGTTTTTTCTGAAAATGAATTTCTGGAATTTAAAATTAAATACTTAAGCTTTAATACAAGTACGGCAACATTAACCAATCAAAAGGAAGTTCTTAATGGGAAGCCTGTTTATCATATTGTAGGAGAAGGTAAATCTTCGAAGTTTTTAAGTTTCTTCTTTAAAATAAGAGATCGTTATGAAACTTATATGGATACGGCAACCTATCGCCCTTATAGGTTTGTTAGAGATATAAATGAAGGAGGATATAAAAAAGATATTATTATAGATTTTGACCAAACAAACAATAAAGCAATAGTAAATAACAGGAAACATAAAACCACAAAGCAATTTGATACTTCAGAGAATATTCATGATATGATCTCATCATTTTACTACTTAAGAAACGTAATTGATATTAATCACTTGAAAATTGGAGACGAGGAACAGTTAACTATGTTTTTTGATGAAGAAAATTATAATTTTAAGTTGAAGTATTTGGGAGAGGAAATCATTCGTACTAAATTTGGCAAAATAAAATGCCTTCGCTTTAGACCATCGGTAATGGCCGAAAGAGTATTTAAAGAAGAAGAAAGCTTAAGCGTTTGGATAAGTAAAGATGAAAATTTGATTCCCGTTAAAATTTCTGCAGATTTAGCTGTAGGAACATTGTCGGCGGTTTTAAATAAATATGATGGATTAAAATATCCATTAGAAAAAGTAGATTAGAAATGAGTGATGCCTTGAAGCCAGAAATTACTGATAGAGTTAAACTATTAGAAGAGAAATTTAAAAATTCAGGGCAAGACTTAGGGTCGTATTTAGACGGACTTTTATATGATCGTTACCTAACGTATTGGGACTACATACATTTAGATGTTTTGTTGAGTTTACAGGTTCCGAAAACACATTTTCCTGACGAAGAAATTTTCATTACATACCACCAAATAACAGAACTTTATTTCAAGTTAATTTTACATGAAATGAAGCAAATTGTAGGAGATGAATCTCTAAATTCAGAAATATTATTCACTAAAATTAGACGAATAAATTGTTATGTAGAGGCCTTAATCAGTTCTTTTGAGGTTATGAAAAACGGAATGGATAAAGACCAATTCCTTAAATTTAGAATGTCTCTAATACCAGCAAGTGGTTTTCAATCAGTTCAATTTAGAATGATTGAAATTTATGCTACGCCACTATATAATTTAGTGAATCAAGAGTGCCGTAATAAGTATTCTGAACACTCATCTATTAAAGAAGTTTATGAGGAGCTGTATTGGAAAAATGGTGCAACTGATGCTGTTACAGGTGAAAAGACATTAACGTTAAGGCAATTTGAAGAAAGATATAACCCTAGATTGTTGCGTATTTCAAACGAATTGAAAGAAAACACTATTTATCATAGTTACCTAAGGCTTTCAAAAAAAGACCGAGAAAATGAAGATTTAATTGGTGAAATGCGGAAATTAGATGAAAATATAAATGTTAATTGGGGCTTAGCACATTATAAAACAGCTTATAAATATTTAAGTAAAGATCATAGTAAGGATGATTTAAAAGCAACAGGCGGAACCAATTGGAAGCAGTTTTTGCCTCCTACGTTTCAGAAATTAAGTTTTTTTCCAAGTTTATGGACTTCGGAGGAATTGCTTAATTGGGGCAAATCATGGGTAGAGGAATTAGTAAATAGTGAAAAGTAAGGAGATGATGTTGAGATTTTGTTTGTTAATTTCAGTGTGTAGCACATTGTTTTTTTCCTGTGAAAAGAAATCAGCTTTACAAGCAAAGATTCCACAAGAAGTCAAAAAAGAAGTTCTAAAAGAAAAGTACGGTTATATTTTAAACGATTTTGAAGTGGTATCCGATACCATTCATAATGGCGATAGTTTTGGTGGATTGTTAGATGCGCATGGTGTTAAGCGATCTAAAGTATTTGAAATAGTAAACTCTGTTAAAGACAGTTTTAACGTAGCCCGAATTACTTCAGGGAAACCATATACTATTTTAAAATGCAAAGATAACCCCAGTGCTATAGAGGCATTTATTTATCAAAAAAACAAAGTTAAGTATACTGTACTTCATATCGAAGATTCGATTTATGCGGAAAACAAATCTAAAAAGGTTTTAACAAGAAGAAGTAAAATGAGTGGTGTTATTAATAGCTCATTGTCTAAAGCTATTGAAGATGCGGGCTCTTCTGCGTATTTAACGCATTTACTTTCGGGCGTGTATCAATGGAGTATTGATTTTTTTAAAATACAAAAGGGAGATCGTTTTAAAGTAATTTATAACGAACAATATTTGGAAGACGGTACCTTTGTTGGTATTAAAGATGTGGAAGCAGCTGTTTTTGAACATGCGGGATCTCCATTTTATGCTTTTGAGTACGGTGTTGAAAATGAAGCCCAACAATTAGAACGCTCTTTTTATGATGAAAATGCAAAATCATTACAAAGTTTTTTCTTAAAAGCCCCGTTGAAATTTAGTAGAATTTCATCACGTTTTTCTCCTCGTCGTTTTCATCCTGTTCAAAAACGATGGAAAGCACATAAAGGTACAGACTATGCAGCTCCAAGAGGAACGCCAATACTTTCTACCGCTAACGGAACGGTTATTAAAGCAGGGTATACCTCGGGTAATGGACGGTATGTAAAAATTAAACACAACAGAAAATACAGCACACAATACTTACACATGTCCAAAATTTTAGTAAAAAAAGGGCAGTTTGTAAAGCAAGGCCAAGTGATTGGTAAAGTGGGTAGTACAGGTTTGGCTACAGGGCCGCATGTATGTTATCGTTTTTGGGTAAACGGAAAACAACGCGACCCTTACCGACAAAAATTACCAAGTGCTAAAAACCTAGAAGAAAAATATAAACAAGATTATTTTAGATTTATAAAACCCCTAAAATATAGCTTAGATTCCATAACTTACCCTAATACTAAAATTGAAATAGACAATGGCATTACCGTCACAAAACCCAACACAAACAAAAGCTTGGAAAGCACTACAAGATCACTTTAATGCGACTAAAAATACGCATTTAAAAGAGTTATTTGCTTCAGACAAAAATAGAGGTGAAAAACTGACTATTAAGTGGGAAGATTTTTATGTAGATTTTTCAAAAAACAGAATGGACGAAACTACTTTGAAGTTACTTGTAGACCTTGCTGAAGAAGTAGGTTTAAAGGATGCAATTAGCAGTTATTATAATGGAGATGCTATTAATGCTACTGAAGGAAGAGCCGTTCAGCATATGGCATTAAGAGCGCCGAAGACTGATACGATACTTATTGATGGTGCTAATGTTGTGCCTGAAGTAGATGCCGTAAAACAAAAAATTAAAGGTTTTTGTGATAAGGTTATTTCTGGAGCTCATAAAGGGTATACGGGTAAGTCAATTACAGATATAGTTAATATTGGTATTGGAGGATCGGACCTTGGTCCTGTAATGATTACGGAAGCATTAGAATATTATAAAAACCATTTAAAGGTTCATTTTATATCAAATGTTGACGGAGATCATATCCACCAAAATTTAAAGAATTTTGATCCCGAAACAACTTTATTTGTTGTGGTTTCTAAAACATTTTCTACGCAAGAAACACTTTCAAATGCAACTACGGCTCGTACATGGTTTATTGAAAAAGCAGATGCTTCCCATGTAAGTAAACATTTTGTAGCGGTTTCAAGTAACATTAAAAATGTAACGGAATTTGGTATTGCAGAAGAAAATATTTTCCCTTTATGGGATTGGGTAGGAGGAAGATTCTCTTTGTGGAGTGCTGTAGGTTTATCAGTTGCTTTATCCATAGGTTTTGAACAATTCGACGAATTGCTTCAGGGAGCAAATGAAATGGATACACACTTCAAAAACACACCGTTCGAGGAAAACATACCTGTTGTTTTAGGTTTGTTAACCGTGTGGTATAATAATTTTTATGAGGTAGAGACGGAAGCTATAATTCCATACAACCAATATTTACACCGTTTACCAGCGTATTTACAACAAGGTATTATGGAAAGTAATGGTAAAGGTGTGGATAGGAATGGAGATGCTGTAAATTACCAAACAGGAACTGTTATTTGGGGAGAGGCAGGAACCAATTCACAACATGCTTTTTTTCAGTTGATACACCAGGGTACTAAAATTATTCCGGCAGAATTTATCGGATTTAAATCTTCATTATTTGGGGATAAAGATCATCACGATAAATTGATGGCTAACTTTTTTGCACAAACGGAAGCTTTAATGAATGGAAAAACAGAAGCTGAAGTAATTTCTGAATTAAAAGAGAAAAGCCTTTCTGAAAAAGAAATAGCAAAGCTAGCTCCATTTAAAGTGTTTTCTGGAAACAGACCTACCACTACATTATTGATAGACAAATTAACACCTAAGAGCCTAGGGGCTTTAGTAGCAATGTACGAACACCGTATTTTTGTACAAGGAGTAGTTTGGAATATATATAGCTACGATCAGTGGGGTGTAGAGCTAGGAAAACAGCTGGCTACTAGTATTTTGGGAGAAATTACTTCAAAGTCAATTTCAAAGCACGATAGCTCTACTAACGAGTTGTTAAAAGCATACTTAAATTAATTTCAAAAACTAGGTTTGCTTAGGTGAACCTAGTTTTTATACAAACATTATTCTTCTAAACTAAATTAATAACTATGGAATCAATTTTAAAACATATCCACTCTTACTGGGCGTATATAGTGGTTATAGTAACCACAATAGCAACCGTAAATTTTATAATTGGTGCAATTTTAAAAAAGGAGTACCAGCCAAAAGATTTTAGATTGGCATTACTTACATTAATAGCAACACATTTGCAGTTTCTGTTTGGAATGATTCTTTATTTTACTTCAAGTAGAATTCAATGGTTTAACGATGATGTATCTGTAAAAGATATTATGAAAAATGCAGATTTACGTCTCTATCATATAGAGCATCCTACAGTAATGTTATTGGCTGCAGTATTGATAACTATTGGTTATTCTAAACATAAAAAACAGTTAGTATCAGGTCCAAAATTCAAATTTCTGACAATTTTTTATACATTAGCACTGTTATTGATACTTTCAAGAATACCGTGGAAAGTTTGGTTTTAATTTATTCTAATTTTTTAGAATATTGCTTAATTTAATTTGATATATCCTATGAAGTCAGTAATAGCTACCTCCATTTCTTTATTTTGTTTTTTTTATTCATCGTATGCTCAAGAGGCTACCTTATCACTTGATTTAGGAATAAAAAAATACATTGGAAAAATTAATAAACTTGATAGGAATAAATATTTTGGCTTACAATCTTCGTATACCAATAAAGAATTAAATGAAGAGGCTGACTTTATATTTGGAAAAATAGGGTCTCACCCTGCAAAAAATCTATATGGCCCCGAACCTAGTGGTAATTTGCAAACAACATCAATTAATAAAATTCAGAATAATTTAAAAAAATTACAAAAAGAAATAGAGGCTAATCCAACGTTCAAAAAATTTGGCTCTTCAGATTTTATCTTAACTCAAAAAATCCCTTTTAAGGTTTTTGATCCAAATGCTAATGTGGAAACAGGAGCGCTAAAAATGGCCGAATTTATAAAAACGTTGTTCCCAAAGGAGCCAATGTATTATGAACTTATGGACGAACCTTTTGAAAATGCTTATTTATTTTCAGGAGATCCAATATCGGTAAAAAAACAAATTTCAAAATTTTATGGGTCAGTAGCTAAGGTTTTTAAGAAAGAATTGCCAAATGTAAAAGTAGGAGGGTTTAGTAGTTCAAGACCTTTATTTGAATTGAATAATTTTAAAAATTGGGAAGAAACGCACAAGCTTTTTTTAGACGAAGCAGGTAATGATGTAGACTTTATATCCTCTAAATTATATGATGTATTAGATAAAGATTCAGGTACTTTAAATTATTGTTCAGGAAGTAATACAGATGCGATATTAGATTTAATAGATAGTTACAGCTATTCTAAATGGAATCAATTAAAACCACATGTAATTACTGAATACGGCTTAAAAGTTCCTGATTGGAAGGGTACACAATACACTCCGCAGTACGCCACATTTATTGTGCAATCTTTAAATAATTTTGCGATGTCCTTTATGGATAAACCAAATGCTATTGCAAAGGCAGTACCTTATGTTTTTGGAAAGGAAGAAAAGTTTTATTCAGACGTAAAAAATAATCCAAAAGCAAACCCACACCCATGGGCATTACTTCGAAAAACAACTGAAAGCACTTATTCTTACACAGATTTAGTGAAGTTTTACGAGTTTTGGGAAGATGTAGCAGGAGAAAGGGTTTATATATCATCGAATAATCCCGATATACAAGTAAACTCATTTTACAACAAAGGCAAGTGGTATATTGTTTGTAATAACCTTTCGGATATTACTCAAACCCTAAATTTTAGTTTCACGAACAATGATATAGTTAGGGTAACAAACTACACTATAAGAAGGTTATATGCAGATCAAGATGGAGTTTTGGAGTTAACTGAAGCAAATACTGATTTACATATTGATCAACTTGACATTGATCCGCATGAAACTTTTATGATGATTTGTGATGTGCCAGAACAGGCAATATTTGCAACATCAATTGTTGAATATGATAATTACTCAAAGCAATTACTACAACCGATAGTCGCAAATACACCCATTAAATTTGAATTTGAAAAGGTAGTAACGGGAAAGGGAAAGGCTAATATAAGAGTTAGTTTTGGGCGTTCTAGAGCTTCGGATATGAAGCCAGTAATAAAGCTAAATGGCGAATATGTTTTAACACCATCTAATTGGGCTGGTTATAATCAAAACAATAGAGATTTCTTTTTTGGTACTTTGGTTGTGCCAATTCCGATGTCGTACTTGAAAGAACAAAATGAGGTTACAGTAAGTTTTGCTGATGATGGCGGAAAAATAAGCTCAGTAGTTATTAATACAGAGATATTTTCTTCGGATGTAAATAACGCAAATTACGTTGAAAATAATGCTCCTGTTTTTTCTAGTCATGGAGGTAATTTACTTAATATATCACCAGCCATTGAATGTAAAGCTCCTAAAATTGTAGATGCTGATGGTAAGGTTGTAAAGCGACTAAAATTTTATAACAATGGAGAAACAATCGATATCTCTACTATAAAAAATGGAGAATATTTTTTACAAACTTCTGGTGGCGGTAATTATAAGTTTAAAAAATAATGCTTAAACATTATTTTGGTGCTATAAGTTATGTTTGATATATGCGGCATATTTTTTGATATAGTATAATGGGTAGCTCACTTATTGTAAATTATGAAAAAATTTATCTTTTTAATTTTACTTTTTTTTTCTTTTCACTCTCAAGTGAATGCCCAAGCTTATGTTAAATTTGCTAAGGCACCAAAAATGCAATTAAAGCCAGCTAACAACTATTACAATTATAGTATAGCCTATAAGGCTTTAAAAAAAAGCACCATATACTTAGAACTTAAAAGAGGAAATCAACTCGTAGGAACGGGTGTTTATTTAATTAACGAATCGGGTATAAAAACAGTTAAAATGCCTATTAAAATCCTAAGAGGAGTTAAGGCATTAAAACCAGGGAATAATTATAGCTACAACTTGTACATGTACGAAGGTGGGAGGAATGATTGGTCTGTTAAGGCTTGTAAAACTAAAGTTATCCGAGGAGTTAATATGAATGTAAATGAGTTTAGAAAACCTACATTAATTAATACGTTTAATTAAATAACTGTATACAGCAAAATGATCGCTGTATCCAATTTCTTCAGAAGTTGTTCTTTTAGGGTATCCTTTATACTTTCCTGAGCTTTGAGTTACATATTTTGGGCAAAAAATAGTAGTCTTATAAAGTTGTAAACCAATACTGTCAAGCATTGTGTTTGAGAAAATAAGTTGATCAAAAATATTCCATTTATCTCTGTAGGCTAATGTGCCTAAGCCGCGTTTTTTCATTTGTTCCATAGGATTATAGAAATAGTCAAATTCAGAATTATATTTTGGAGAGCATTTTGTTTTTAATACCCTCTTTAAACTATCATTAGTTGGGTCGTCATTAAAATCGCCCATAATAATAATGTTTGCTTTTGGGGTGATTTTATAAATTGAATCGGTTATTTTTAAACAAAGCTTTGCAGCTTCAATGCGTTTGCTTCTACTTCTTTTTTCTCCACCCCTTCTTGAAGGCCAGTGATTTACAATACAGTAAACTAATTCATCACCCAAATAGCCAGAAACACACAATTGATCTCTAGTATAAATTCGTTTTCCATAGCTGTCTTTTAGCAGCAATACGTGTTTATTTGCATTAGTAAACCTAAATCTTTTTCTGTCGTATAATAAAGCCACATCTATGCCACGCCTATCGGGAGAGTTAAAATGAGCAATCCCATAGTCAACAGTATTTAAATTTGTATGCGATACCAATTGTAACAAAATATTTCTATTTTCTACTTCGGAAACTCCAATAATTGCAGGAGGTAGCTTTGTTGTTTCAGCACCAATTTCAGAAATAACGCCACTTAAGTTTTTTATTTTAAGAGCTATTTTTTTATCAGTCCAAGCCTTTCTTCCAAGTGGAGTGTAATCGTTGTCAAACGTTGTTGGCTCATCGATAGCGTCAAATAAATTTTCCAAATTATAAAACGCAACTGTAGCTATTTGATAGGTGCTAGCTTGAGAAAATAGATTGCTTTTTAGAGCGATGAGAAGGACAATAAGTGTCGTTATTTTCTTATTCATAATTTTTCATATATTTACAACTATCTATAAATCAACAATTTAAAACATGTTTTCGAGAAATATTATATTAATAATGTTTTTCTTTTCGTTAATTATTAATGCGCAAAAGTCGATAGTAAAAGGTGTTGTTTATTTGGAAAGTACTAGTGAAGTAGCAATAAATGCCTCGATAAGTATTGATGGAGCTCACTGGGAAACAACATCAGATTCTAATGGGGTGTTTAGTTTAGAGGGGGGCTTGCCTTTAGGAGAACAAATAATTACAATACGTTTAAAGGGATATGCCGATAGAAAATTTCCCATCGTTATAACAGAAAAAGCAATTACAGATATTGGAAACATAGTAATGATTTTGGATATGAAACAGCAACAGGAGCTTTTTACAACTATCGAGTTGAATAGTAATGTAGAATATAACGATAATGATATTTCGCAAAGCCAAACGTTACTTCAATCTAATAGGGATGCTTTTTTGAGTAGTGTTGCTTTCAACTGGAGTAGTACTTTTTTTAAAGTCAGGGGATTGGGTAACGAATATTCAAAAGTGTTGTTTAATGGTGTGGAAATGAATTCATTTTTTAATGGTAAGCCAAACTGGAGTAATTGGTCCGGGTTAAACGATATGCTACGGAGTCAGGAATTTACAGCTTATGGACTGGCAAATAAACAAACATTTGGAAATTTAGTTGGGGTAAATCAACTTCAGTTTGATGCTAGTAAATATAGCAAAGGAGCTAAGCTATCTTTTGCAAGTACTAACAGGTCATATCGGGGTAGATTGATGGCGACAGTTCATTCAGGTCAGTTATTAAGCGGGTGGGCGTATAGTTTGTCTTTTTCAGCGGCAAGGGGTGAAGAGGGTTTTATTGAAGGCACTTCTACTGAAAATTATAGTGTTGCGGGTAGTATAAGTAAAAAAATTAATAGTAAACATCGAGTTAATTTCACAACAATATTCACACCAGTAAAACGAGGTAAAAGATCGCCTAATACGCAAGAGGTTATTGATCTTAAGGGACGTAAATACAACTCATATTGGGGAACTCAAAATGGAGATCTTCGAAATTCACGAATCAAAAATATAAAGGAACCTATTTTTACAATAAATCACTTTTGGAACATTAATAAAAAGCTATCTGTTCAAAATAATTTTTTATTAAAAACAGGTAAAGTCTCCAATAGCAGACTTGAATTTAATGGAAAAGAGCTTAGCACTGCTTCTACAGATCAAAATCCAATTTTTATTGGCACTTCTCGTAATCCAGATCCTTCATACTACCAAAGATTACCTAGTTTTTTTCTTCGTAATGAAGGGCAGGAAAACTTTGAAAGTGCTTTCAGGGCTAGCCAAAATTTTAGGGAAGAAGGTCAATTGGATTGGGGTGATTTGTATAGAAGAAATGAACAAACGACTACAGGTGTTTATGCCCTTTATAATGATACTGTTGAAAATGATTTTATAGCTGCCAACTCCATATTAAATTACGATTTATCTTCAAAAATTAACCTTAATGCCAAATTAGCTTCGAGCATATTAAACAGTAAAAACTATGCCGAGATTACCGATTTATTGGGGTCGAGTGGTTTTTTAGATATAGATGGTTTTTCAGAAGGAAATAATGCTCAGAATAATTTACTTACTCCAAATAGGGTCGTGCGTAAGGGGAATAAATTTAGGTATAACTATACTATTAAAGCGCTTAATTATAACGGGTTTTTTCAAGCAAATTTTTCGATCCCAAAATGGGACACATTTGTGGGTTTATCTTTGTCTAAAACAAGCTATCAGCGCATTGGTAATTATGAAAATGGAAACTATCCAGGGCAGTTGTCTTTAGGGAAAAGTAAAAAATTAAATTTTATTGGCTATGGTTTTAAAATGGGGGCTACGTACCAATTAACAAATAAATTATATGCCTCATCGTCATTCAATTTTATTGTATCGCCGCCAACAATAAGGCAGAGTTTCTCCAATCCGAGACAAAACAATGATACGGTTATTGACTTAGCGCAAGAACAACAACTTCAGTTCGATGGAGCTTTAAATTATCAATACGGACGAATTTTAGCGCGACTTTCAGGCTATTACATTACTAGAAATAATATGACAGATATTTCTTTCTTTTTCACGGAAAATATAGCGTCATTAAACAGAAACGACAGTTCGGCCTTTATTCAAGAAATTATCACTGGTGTTAAAACTTTAAATACGGGTATAGAGTTTGGGGCGGAAATTCAGGCTACAAGTGCATTAACGGTAAATTTATCAATGGCTTACGGAAAACATATTTTCGTGAACAATCCTAATTTATATATTACTTCGGATAGTTTTGAAGAGTCCTTGATTTTAGGGAAATCTAGTTTAAAAAATCACCGCTTAGCTAATGGCCCTCAACAAGCGTATGGTTTGGGCTTTAGTTATCGCGATCCATCGTACTGGTGGTTTTCTACCCAGTTAAATTATTTTTTAGATGCCTTTATAGATATTAGTCCATTTACTAGAACACAAAATTTTGCGACAGATATCGATGGACAGCCACTGTTAAATTATACGGAAGACCGCGCAAGGGAGTTACTAAAGCAAGAAGATTTTGGAGGTTATTTTTTATGGAATGCAATAGGTGGTAAGTCTTGGAAAACTAAAAATAATAACTACATAGGATTCACTCTAGGGATTCAGAATATATTAAATCAAATTTTTAAAACAGGTGGTTTCGAACAATCCAGAAATTCAAATTTTAATGATTTAAACGAAGATAGAAATAGAGAGTTTTCTCTTTTTGGTAATAGGTACTGGCTAGGAAACGGAACTACCTATTACGCAAATACTTATTGGAGGTTTTAATTTACAGCTCATGAAACAGTTAATGATTAGAGTGCTACTTACATTTTTTGTAATCAATTGTTCTGAAGGAGAAACAGAAGTTCCTAATGTCAAAACTCAAAACATTCCAACAGGAGCTATTATTTCTATAAGCAGTTTAAAGGCTGGTATTGATCGTTTTGTTGAAGAACAGACTATATCTTTTTTTGAAGAGGATCAATTTATTGAAGGCTTTGTGATATCTAGCGATAAAGAAGGTAATTTTTTTAAAGAAATAATAATTCAGGATGAGCCAGAAAACCCTACAGCTGGTATAAGTATTTTGATAGATGAAAGAGCATTATACCAACGTTATCCTTTGGGAAGTAAAATCCGTATTCGTTTACAAGGGTTAAGTATGGGGTTCAAAAATGGAGTATTGCAGTTAGGTGTTCTAAAAGAAAAAGAAATAACATCGATTGATTTTTCTTCTGTAGATGATCATATTTTTAGAACAGCTATTCAAAACGACTTAAAGCCTATTGAGTTAACTATAGAACAAATTACACGAGATCATGAATTGCTTTATGTTTTATTCAATAATATTCAATTTGAAAAAAGTTTAATAGCTCCTATTAACAAAACTATTGCAGGAGAGCTCAGTGATAATTTTGATGGATTAAGAATAATTCAGCAATGTCCCTCTAGCCTTGAGCTAGTGATGTGTACCAGTACTTTTTCTAGTTTCAAGAATACTAGTATTCCAATAAATTCAGGTAAAATTTCAGGAGTGTTAACAAGAGATTTTAGAGACGATTTTTTTGTAATTAAAATGAATAGCATTACGGATTTAAATTTTGAGCAAGAAGACAGGTGTGAATCAGTTTTCTTTGATTGCCCAAGTAACGGAAAAAATGCAAATGCAATTATATTTCAAGAGGATTTTGAAGAAATTACTAATGAAATTAAATTAGAACCTCTAGGGTGGTATAATATAAACGTTACTGGCGATGAAAAGCGTTGGGAAGATCGAAAAGTTACAAATGTTGATAATAGAACATTAACTATTTCGGCATTCAATAGTAACTTACGCCCATTAGAAGCCTGGTTAATAACTCCAGAAATAGACTTGACTAATATAGAGAGTGCTACAATGAGTGTGCGGGTACGAACGCGGTTTAATAATGGTAAAACATTAAAAATATGGATTACCAATTCCTATTCAGGTGATCCGCTAACAACTAATTGGATGTTATTGCCAGTTGATATACCTGTAGAATCTTCAAATTTCAGAACTCTTCAACAAAATATCTCATGTGCAGTAGGAAAAGTAAGAATAGCTTTTCAGTATAAAGGTTTTGATCCTGTAATTACTTCTACATACGAAATAGATGATCTTAAAATATATAGCACTATTAAGTAGGTGTTATAGTGCTGTAAATTAATAAGGTAGGATTAAGATATAATTTTAGGTTAAAAAGGTTATTTAGATTGGAGTTTTTAATGAAAAAGTATAATTTAAATTATTAATTAAGTGGTTTTGTAAGGTTTTCTTAATAAAATTTTATAATTTAGTGCTTTAACGGTAAAATTTAACTGATGAAAAATGTAAAACATTTATCGATTGTCCTTTTTATGTTTTTAGGAACTCAATTTGTGTTTAGCCAAGATATTTCAGAAGCTCCGGAGTCTGTAAAGAAAATAGCTAAAATTGGAACACATAGGTGGAAAAACACATTAATACTCACTACTAAGCAAGCTGAAAAGTTATTAAGTTTAACTACTGCTTATGAAATGAAGAAAAATGAAATTTATAAATCTGATGTTGAATCGGCAGATGAGTTAAATACAAAATTAGCCAGTTTAGAAACATCACACCACAAAGCTGTAGAGGCTATTCTGAATCCTAAACAAATAGAAAAGTTCAGGTCTAAAGTTAAGCTTATTCAAGGTTAATCGAAATTTCGTTAGCTATAGATATTAAGAAACCTTTCGTCAGTTTTGCTTTTGTAAAGTTGATTTAGTTTTGTGTACCCGTTTTTTCCCATTTTCGACCTCAATTCCTTGTTGGTCAATAGGCTTTTAAGTTTTTTTTCAAAAGATTCGAAATCTGAATATATAAATCCGCATTCAGATTCTTGAATAAGTTCTTTTTGAGCTTTACAGGCTGTTGCTAATATAGGTATTGCGCCATACATATATTGATATAGCTTATTTGCCACTCCCGAGTCGTGTTGAGCGTTTACTTCGAATGGCGCTAGTCCAATATCAGCTTGTTTTAAATAAGCTGGTAGCGAAGCTATATTTGCCCAATCAATATAAGTGGTGTTTTTATTTAGTTTAGGTAATTTTAATAAACTATAAAAATGATTACTGTCTGCCTTGTCTACAGGTCCAATAATTAATAAATGAAAAAGGAATCCATCTTTTAACATTTTTTCCAGCCATGGCATTATTTGCATAATACCCCTACGCTGAGCGACTACCCCAAAGTAAATAAGAGTTATATTTTTTTTAGAAAATTGAATTTCAGGTTTGTTCTTTTCGAATGTTTTAAAACTTGGAAGATCTAATAAGTTAGGATGAGTAATAAATTCTTTCTCTTTTAAGGCGGGAAAGCGGCTAATTAAATCAGAGGAAAACCAATCGCTAAGTGTAATAATAGCATCAGCATAGTTTAGGTATTCAAACTCTAAGTCGTACCACTTTTTAGGATTAACAATTAATCTTCGCCAACCTTTTGTAGCCCAATTATACGTATTTATTGCCGCAGGGTAGTTTTCGTGTAAATCTAAAGTAAGTTTTAAAGTTGTTGAATTGCTTCTTTCAATACCTTTTTTAGAAGCTTTTGATAAATATAAATCGTGGCAATGAATGGCTTCAAGATCATTAGTAGTTATAAAATTTGAAATATTCTTAGCCCATAGCTTTTCATAAAAAGAAAACCGGGTGCTCAATAGAACCAATCCATTTTTTAAATTCTGATTGATTGAAATACGAGTTACCTTAAAAGTATCGTATTTTTTATATTTCCTTCCGAAATCAAAACAAATAACAAATACATCATGCTTAGCTTTTACAAGCTGATTTACTTGTTTTTGAACCCTATGGTCATTATCGAATTCATTATCTACAACGATGCCTATTCTCATTATTAATGCTGATATACAATAGCATTAATATTCATGCCAGCACCTACACTAGCAAGTATAAGAACATCTCCTTTTTTAATTTCGTGAGGCTCTAGGTTTCCTTTAACTATTAAATCATATAATGTAGGTACAGTAGCTACACTACTATTGCCTAGTTTGTCAATACACATTGGCATAACGCCTAAGGGCATTTCTAAATCGTAAAGTTTGTAAAAACGGTCAACGATAGCTTCATCCATTTTTTCATTAGCCTGATGAATTAAAACTTTGGAAACATCTTCTATTTTAAAATTACTTTTGTCAAGGCAAGTTTTCATGGCTAAAGGAACATTGGTCAAAGCAAATTCATATATTTTTCGACCAAGCATTTTAATATATTTTCTATCGTCACTTTCGGAATGATATCCAGTTCCATTAAATAAGAAATCTGCTTCTTCATTAGCGTAAGTAGCTGTTTCGTGTGATTGTATACCGCCTTCTTCATTGCTTAGTTCAAGAATACAAGCTCCAGCACCATCGGAAAATATCATAGCATCCCGATCATTGTTGTCAACTACACGTGATAATGCTTCAGTTCCTATTATTAAACAGCGTTTTGCAACACCTGCTTTGATAAAACAACTAGCTTGAATTACTCCCTCTATCCAACCAGGGCAACCAAAAATAAGGTCATAAGCAACACAAGATGGATTTTTTATGTTCAATTTTTGTTTCACTCTAGAGGCTAGGCTGGGCATAGCATCAGTTTGGGTATGTCCAAACTTTACGTCTCCAAAATTATGAGAAACAATTATATAGTCAATTGTTTCAGGATCTACGTCAGCATCTTTTATCGCATTAGCTGCAGCCATATGTGCTAAGTCAGATGCGTTCATGTCCTTAGGGGCATAACGGCGTTCTTTAATACCTGTAATAGCTACGAATTTTCTAATAATCGTTGCATTGTTTTGTTTGAATACAGTTCCTTTTTCATCTAAAAAAGTATGGTTTTCAAAATGGGTATTCGGTATTTTTTCTGTGGGAATATAACTTCCTAAGCCTGTTATTTTTATACTCACAATTTTTTTTTTGTTCTTACAAGCAACTAGTGTGGTTGATATGTAATAGATTTAGTACAAATTTACGAAACAAAACTAAATAATCAGTTACTAGCATTAGTGTATGCTTTGTAGCTTGCATTTTATTAATTTTATATCTTTTCTATTTGTGGTTAAAGCTTTACGTTTTTTATTCAACTTTTATATTGATGCTAGTATTCATGTAGCTTTAGCAGTGTATGCATTGTTTTATTTGTTTATAGTAAAACATAATCTCCCCTATAGTGAAGCGTTGGCTTACACCATTTTTTACGGTACAATTACGGGATATAATTTTGTAAAGTATGCCCCTGTAGCTAAATTACATCACAAGAGCTTAACTAAAAATCTTAGATTTATTCAGTTATTCTCGTTAATTAACTTTGTGGCGTTAATATATTATGCAGTACAATTACCTATAAAAACACTTAGTTGTTTTTTTCTGGGGACTTTGATTGTGTTTGCCTATGTTTTTCCGGTTTTTAAACGAAGAAATTTACGATCTGTAGGTAAATTGAAAATTTATTTAGTGGCTTTTAGTTGGACTATTGCAGTTGTAATAGCCCCTGTAGTTCATTATAATATTACTTTAGAATATCAATTAATGTTAGAAGTAATACAGGTTTTTGTTTTAGTTGTGGCTTTAATAATTCCTTTTGATATAAGAGATTTACAATATGATAACAGTCTTTTAGAAACCATACCGCAAAAAATAGGAATCAAACAATCTAAGATAGCGGCCTGTTTGTTGTTAGGAGTGTATTTAGTAATTGATGTGGTTTTGAACAATAAAACATACTACTTAGTTTCGCTATTAGTAATAGCGCTAACTTGTTTTACTATATATAAAATGCCAAATAAACCAGCAAAATATTACTGTTCATTTGGCATTGAAAGTGTACCAGTTTTAAAACTACTACTATATTTGTTATTTATTGTTGGATAATTCTTTTTTGAATAGCGCTTCTAAACTTTCTTTTTCATTAGATTTCATTGCATGCACATCATTGTTACTAATCAACTTAGTTAACTTTGAATTGTTCTTTGTGTAAGTTTGGCAGGCTTTACAATGAATTAAATGAACACTTAATTTTATTTTTTCTAATATAGAAGCTTCATTATACTGACTTTTGTCACAGCTATGATTAGCTTCATCACACGATATAAATAGATTGTATTTTTTTTCCATAATAATTTTTTTTAAAACCAATTTTCTTCCATACAACTGGCCATAGCAGTTCGGGCTCTGTGTATTATAACCCATAAATTAGACGAAGTAATATCAAATTCATTACAAATGGTTTCGGTATCGTAATTATCTATAGTTTTCATTTTAAAGATGGTTGCTTGCTTTTCAGGTAATTTAGATAAACAATCATGTATGGCAAGTCCTAATTCAGAGTTTTCAATATCGTTTTCTGCGTTAGATGCAAAAGGGTCTGCAACTCTTTCTTCTAGCCAGTCTCCTTCAGATTCTGATTCAGAATTATAGTTCATTCTAACTTCAGCCTTACCCTTATTACTGTTTATTTTTCGATAATGGTCAATAACTTTTCTTTTAAGTATTGAAATTAACCAAGTTCGTTCTGACGCTTCTCCTTTAAAATTTTTCATAGAACGTAAACCTGCAAAAAAAGCTTCTTGAACTAAATCTTTTGCAATTTCACGATCGTTAACTCTTACAATTGTGAAATTGAAGAGGTAATCGCTATAATTTTTAATCCAACCATCAGGATTTAATTCATGTTGGGCCATAATATTTAACAAATGTTATACCACTCAAATGTAGTAATTTTTATTTCATTTCGGTTTTGATCGCTGGATTAATTATAGTAGTCCAGCGCGTTTAAGTAATGCCGTATTCGAAGGCTCTTTACCTCTAAATTTTTTGTATAGAATTTCAGGGTGCTCTGTGCCTCCTTTTTCTAATATTTCTGTTTTGAATTTAGTAGCAATTTCGGTATTAAAAATCCCTTCCTTTTCAAAATAAGAGAATGCATCTGCATCTAATACTTCAGCCCATTTATACGAATAGTAACCAGAAGAGTATCCGCCTTGGAAAATATGGGCAAAAGAAGTACTCATGCAATTGGAAGGAACATCAGCAAATAATTGGCAATCTTCAAAAGCTTTTCTTTCAAAATCTTTTACATTATAGTTTTCTTTAGGGGGAGTAGTGTGCCAAGCCATGTCTAATAAGCTAAAACTTAGTTGTCTTAAAGTTGCCATGCCTTCTTGGAAAGAAGCGGAAGCCCTAATTTTTTTGATATACTCCATTGGGATTACTTCGCCAGTTTCATAGTGATGTGCAAACAGCTGTAGTGCTTCTTCTTGGAAACACCAGTTTTCCATGATTTGACTTGGTAACTCAACAAAATCCCAGTATACAGATGTACCGGATAGGCTAGGGTAGGTTGTGTTGGCTAGCATGCCGTGAAGTGCATGTCCAAATTCGTGAAACAAGGTAGTTACCTCATTAAAAGTAAGTAATGATGGAGTGCTTTCTGTTGGGGTAGTGAAGTTGCAAACTATAGAAACTTGAGGCCTCTCATTGTTGCCTTCCTTTATTTTTTGAGACTTATAAGAGGTCATCCATGCCCCAGCACGTTTTCCCTCTCTTGGATGATAATCAGTATAAAATAATGACACAAATTTATCTTCCGCATCATACACGTCATAAACAGTTATATCTTTATGGTATTTGTCAGCAGTAGTGTTTTCTTCAAATCGAAGTCCAAATAACTTGTTCGCAATAGTAAAAACACCTTTCTCAACATTTTGTAGTTTAAAATAAGGCTTTAAAGCTTCATCATCTATGTTGTATAATTGTTGTTTTAGTTTTTCGCTGTAATACGAGCTGTCCCATTTTTCAAGAGCATCTATATTATCTAATTTTTTAGCAAAATTTTCGAGTGTTTCGAATTCTTTTTTTGCTGCGGGTTTTGCTTTTTTAGATAAATCATTTAAAAATGAATATACATTTTCAGACGATTTAGCCATTCGTTCTTCTAATGTAAATTGAGCATGCGTTTCATAACCTAAAAGTTTGGCGCGCTCTAAGCGTAAGGAAACAATGTCTTTTATTAATGCTTCATTATTATTAGCGTTGTCTTGAAAACTTCGAGCTCCAAAAGCTAAGGATAGTTTTTTTCTAAGCTCCCTATTATCGGCATATTTCATAAAAGGAATATAGCTAGGATAGTCAAGGGTTATTAAGTAGCCTTCTTTGTTTTTGCTTTTAGCTAAGCTTTCTGCGGCATCAATATCGTTTTGAGGCAATCCTTTTAGGTCGTTCTTGTCTTTTAAAAGTAAGTCGTAATTATTAGAATCAGCTAATAAATTTTGTCCGTATTGAAGTGTTTTTTGAGACAGTTGCTTATCAATGGATCTTAGCTTTTCTTTGTCTTCAGCGTTTAATAAGGCGCCATTACGAGAAAATGATTTGAAGTGCTTTTGTAATAGCATTCGTTGCTCGTGATTTAACTCTAACGAATCAATGTTGCTATATATCGTTTTTACTTTCTTAAATAAAGAATCGTTTAATGTAATGTCATTGCCAAATTCAGCAAGCATAGGAGAAACCTCTTGCGCAATTTCCTGAATTTCCTCATTAGTTTCGGCGCTATTTAAATTAAAAAAAATAGAAGATATATTACTAAGTAACTCTCCGCTAAATTCAAGGGCCTCAATAGTATTGCTAAAGGAGGGCTCTGATGGATTAGAAACTATTTTATCAATCTCACTTTTAGCAATTTTTAAAGCATTTTTGAATGCAGGTAAATAATGTGAATTATCTATTTTAGAAAAAGGGGGTATTTTAAAAGGAGTCAATAAAGGATTTGTCATTGTAATTTAGATTAAATAAACATGAAGCCAAAGATACAGATCTAATAAGAAACATTTGTGAAATTTTTCTAAAGACTGAAGTCGATGATTAGATAAAATTGAAACTAATTATATTTAACGTTAAAATAATACACTTAATCTGTTTTATTATATATTATGTTCTATATTTGTAGGAATATTGGCCCTGTGAAGTTTATATATATTTAAGTTGGTTAATAATTATTTCTTCATATACAGGGCCTTTTTTAGGTTTTAAATACACTTAATCGACTAATTTTGCTTTTAATCTAATTTTTTTGATGAAAATTCACTTAAAAGAGTAATCAAGCGGGTTAGTTTTTTAAGTTTGTATTATCTTATAGTTTAGAGTGTGAATATTTAAGTTGGTTACTTTTTTCATTTATTATAAGATATATAAGGGCTGCATATGCAGCCCTTTGTTTTTTTAGAATTTTTGTGTATAAATTGCAAGTGCAATAATGTAGCATTAATGTAATAACTACTCAAAAATAGCTTTCAATGCAGTGGCATCTTTAGGATCAAGTCTTCCTGCCAACACAAGGCTTAACTGTTTTCTTCTAAGGGCTGCTTTAAATCTTAATTGCTCTTCTTTTGTTTCTGGAATAATGGCAGGTACAGCAACAGGTTTCATACTGTTGTCTACGGCCACAAAAGTATAAATACCTTGGTTAGCTTGTTCTTTTTGTTCTGTTTCAGGGTTTTCTATAAAAACATCAATAATCACTTCCATAGAAGTTTTAAAGGCTCTTGAAACTTTGGCAACAACGCTTACCACGCTATTTTGTGGGATCGGTTTGCTAAAAGATACGTGATTTACGGAAGCAGTAACCACAATTTGGTTGCAATGCCTGCGGGCTGCAATACTTGCAGCTCTGTCCATTCGCGAGAGTAATTCGCCACCAAATAAATGGTTTAAAGAATTTGTTTCACTAGGAAGTACAATATCAGTTTGTACCGTATATGATGTAGAAGGTTTTTTTGATTTCATTCCTTAAAAATAAATAATCTTAAGGAGGTAAAAATTATTTTTTTGAAGTAAGTAACCAAGCAGCAGGGTTTTTGGTTTTTTTTAAGTGATTTAAGTAGTTTATTGCTTCATTTTTGTTGGAGAATGATTGGTAAGCTACTTGATGTAAGCCGTACTTGTTTTCGCCCACATAAGTAGGTTCAAAACCTTTGTTAGATAATTGCTTCAGTTTTTTTGTAGCATTATCATATTCTCTAAATGCCCCTGCAATAACATGATAATTAGCCTGTTCTTTAGGTTTTTCAATTTCCATTACAATGGTTGGCAATACATCTTCTACTTCAAAAACAAAAGAGGCGCTTTGTAAACGTTTGTTTACAGCACTTTCTGCTTTTACGTATTGTTCTGTATTATAAGTATCAATAGATTTCTTGTGAGAATTTAAAGCAATACCGCTAATACCTAATAATAAAACACCTACAGCAGCATATTTTAAAAAGTAGCCACCTTTTTTAGAAGTATTGGTTTCTTCATCACTAATTAGGGTAATAACATCTTTCTCATTAGTTAAAACTTGTTCCCTAGTAATTTCAGTTGTTTTGAAAGTAGCAAGGCCAAAAGATTCTGTCAAATAATTAACAGTATGTTTTGGTTCGAAAATTAAGTTTTTCTCTTGGTTCATTGTAAAGCCACCTATTTCAGCAAATGAAATAGTGCCTTTCGTGTTTAATTCATTCGTAATTTCTTGAACAAATTGTTTGATTTTGTAATTAGCGCTTTCAAAAGAAATACCCTCGTGCTTAGCAATATAATTCGCTAAAAGCCCATCATTATTAGTGATTTGATTGTTAAAAGAAAGCTTCTTTTTAGGAGGGTAAAACAACTGCTCGTTATTAGATATAGTTGCTGGTATACGTTGTGTTAAAAATGCTCCAAATTCAGGAATAATTACACAATTGTATCTATAAAGTAATTCGCAGATGTATTCGGATAATGTCATAGCTACAAATTTAAAAAAAACTAGGTGCATCGTAAAGACTTTGTCAAAGAGTTGTTAACACTTTTGTATTTAGTTTTATTTTTGATTCAATTAATTGAAAATCAGTTAATTGTATTCTGTATGTGAGAAAGAATAAATATATTAGTAAAAAATAACCTTAAGTGACATCAATAGAAGCATTACTAACTTTGCAGCACATTCCTAATTTAGGAGATAGTTCTATAAAGAAACTCATACAAGTTGTGGGAAGTGCCGAGGAAGTATTGCAAGAAAAAAAAGCCAATCTTTTAAAAATTGACGGCATAGGTAAGGTTAAACTAAGTGCGATACATGATACACTTCATAGAAAAGCAGCTTTAAGTGAGATTGATTTTATGCAAAAGAATCGTATAAATTATATTTCATATACAGATAAAGCTTATCCTTTTTATTTGAAGCAATGTGTAGATAGTCCTGTAGTGCTTTTTAATACAGGGAACTTGAATTTACCCAAAAAGCGAATTGTAAGTATTGTGGGTACACGTAAAGTAACCACTTATGGCAAACAGTTTTGTGAACAGTTGATAGAGGATTTAGTTCCTTTTGATCCTGTAATAGTTTCTGGTTTTGCATACGGAGTGGATATAACCGCTCATAAAGCAGCTATTAAAAATAAGTTACAAACAGTAGCTTGCTTAGGTCATGGTTTAAATCAAATTTACCCAAAATCGCATAAGCAATATATGGCGTCGATGGAAGAAAACGGAGGTTTTATGACTGATTTTTGGAGTGATGCATCTTTTGTGCCTCAAAATTTTTTAAGACGAAATAGAATCATTGCCGGAATGTCCCAAGCTACCATTGTTATTGAAAGTGCCGACAAGGGCGGGTCTTTGGTGACAGCTCAAATAGCAAATTCGTATAATAGGGATGTTTTTGCCTTGCCAGGCAGAACGACCGATGCGATGAGTAAAGGATGTAATATGCTTATTAAAACACAACAAGCCCATGTAATTACTAGTGTAGCCGATTTGGTTTATTTATTAAATTGGGAAACGCCAAATACTCCTAAAAAAGTTATTCAGCCTCAATTATTTCAAA
The DNA here is from genome assembly GCA_937958985.1 of uncultured Aquimarina sp. Taxonomy (GTDB): domain Bacteria; phylum Bacteroidota; class Bacteroidia; order Flavobacteriales; family Flavobacteriaceae; genus Aquimarina. The sequence continues at coordinate 196,051 of CALGLV010000006.1, read as the reverse complement.
ATTTAACCGCAGAAGAACAAAAAGTAGTAGATTTTTTAAAAGATAATAATAAGCAAGATTTAGATAGTATAGCTTTACACTGTAAAATACCCACCTATAAATTAGCGAGTTTATTATTACAAATGGAGTTAAAAGGGATAACCCAACCACTACCAGGAAAGTTGTTTAGTTTAATCTAATTGATCGGTAAGTTTTTTAAAAACTTTTTTCGGATTTTTTTTGTTGTATAACACTGCGTAAACAGCATCAATAATAGGAGTCCGTGTTTTTTTGTCGTTAAGATTATAAGCGCTTTTAGTAGCATAATACCCCTCGGCAATCATATTCATTTCCATAATTGCACTTTTCACAGTATAGCCTTTGCCAATCATGTTTCCAAACATACGGTTTCTGGAAAAAATGGAATATCCGGTAACCAACAAATCGCCTAAATAAGCAGAATTATTAATGTTACGTTTCATGTGATGACGCTTTTTTATAAAACGCTTCATTTCTCGTATCGCATTACTCATTAATACACTTTGAAAATTATCACCATACCCTAAACCATGAGCTATTCCAGCTGCAATGGCATAAATGTTTTTTAATACCGCAGCATATTCAGTACCTATAATATCATCGCTAGTTTTACAAGTAATATAATCGCTTTTTAAGTGAGAAGCTAAATTACATGCTTTGTCCTTATCACTACAAGCTATAGTTAAGTAGGATAGTTTTTCTAAAGCAACTTCTTCAGCATGGCAAGGACCAGAAATTACACCTATATTTTCGTAAGGAATATTATAGTTTTCATGAAAATGCTCGCCAACAATTAAACTGCTCTCAGGAACAATACCTTTAATAGCTGAAAAAATAATTTTATCCGTCAAATCAACGGAAAGGTTTTGTAATTCTGAATGTAAAAATGCAGAAGGAATTGCGAAAATTAAATAATCGGCAGTACATACAACTTCATTAATATCAGCACTTACATTAATTTGATTGTCGTGAATTTCAACCGAACTTAAATAATTGGGATTGTGCTTATGGGTTTTAATATATTCTACCGTGTCAGGACTACGAACATACCAATTAAGGATTGAAACATTTTCGCATAACATTTTCACAATAGCAGTTCCCCAACTACCACCACCAATTACTGCAAAGCGAATTTTATCTTCCATAACATTAATTTACACCCCAAAAATAGGTTTTCAAAAGCGTAACATCAATTTTATTTTAAGTACGTTGTTTTTTAATAGCACTGAAACATAATAAAAACCAAGCTCCTAATAAAAAGAAACCGCCTATAGGGGTAATAAATACAATAGATTTAATGGAGGTGTTGAGCAAAAACTCATCCAAAGCAAGTACATAAATAGAACCTGAGAAAAATAGAATTCCGATTGTGGTAATATACAATAGTTGCTTTTTAGTTTTATTGGAAATTAATGAGGTTGCCGATACAAATAACAAATAGAAAGTATGGTAAAATTGGTAGCGAACACCGGTTTCGAAAGAAATTAAATCTTTTGGACTTAAAATATGTTTAAGTCCATGAGCGCCAAAAGCTCCTAGCAAAACAGCTGTAAAACCTAAAATACAAGCAGTAATCAATAGTTTTTTTTCCATATCTAAAAAGTATCTTTGCGCAATAGCAAGATGTAAAAATCTAAGATGAAGATACTAATTTTTGGAGCAGGACGATCGAGTGTTTATTTGATTAGTGAAATGCAAAAATATTGTGAATGCCATAGCGGAATTGTGACTCTTTTAGATCAAAACCTAAAAGAATTGCCAGCTGCTTTAAAGAACCATGCCCAAACGCAGTATGTTGAAGAGTCGGTAGGCAACACTGCAGTTGTGAGTCAGGAGATAAATAGGAGCGACTTGGTGATTTCCATGTTGCCCCCATTGTTACATGTGGCTATTGCCAAATTGTGCTTGCATCAGGGTAAAAATTTGATAACGGCTTCATATGTGAGTGAAGAAATGAAACTTTTAGACGCTGAAGTTCGAAAAAAAGGATTGTTATTTTTGAATGAAGTAGGGGTTGATCCTGGTTTGGATCATGTAAGTGCACTGGATTTTATAGATAAAATTAAAGCAAAAGGAGCGTCAATTAAAAGTTTTAAATCACACACAGGTGGTGTTGTAGCAGAGAAAAATCCTGAGAACTTGTGGAATTATAAAATTACTTGGAATCCTAAAAATGTTGTTGGGGCAGGCAGGGGTGGAGCTGTTTTTTTGAAGGAAAATCAACATGTTGAAGTAGATTATTTAAAGGTTTTTTCTACAATTCAGCCTATTAAAATGTATAATGAACCCTACGATAGTTATCCCAATCGTGACAGTTTAAAATATATTGATAAATATAACCTTCATGAAGTGACTGGTTGTTATAGGGGTACGTTACGGCACGAAGGTTTTTGCGAGGCATGGGATGTTTTTATTCAATTAGGAATAACGGATGATAGTAAAGTGATTCAGTTTGAAGAAAATAGTACGCGACAAGATTTTTTAGCTTTCTTTTTAAGCAAGAAATCAGAAAAAAGTACCAAGGAAGTTTTTTTGGACACTTTAAACATTACCTCTAAAAATCCTGTTTTCAAAAAATTTGAACAATTAAATTTCTTTGAAAATTCTACGGCTTTAGTTTTGCATAGAGGGACTCCAGCTGCTATTTTGCAAAGCATATTAGTAGAGTCGTGGAAAATCACGCCCTCTGATAATGATATGTTGGTAATGCAGCACGAGGTGGATTTTGAGCTAAATGGAAAAACAGAAAAAGCAACAAGTAGCTTAAAGGTAGTGGGTAAAGATCATCATTTTACCGCTATGGCAATAACGGTTGGTGCTACGATTTTTGAGGCATTTAAGTTGGTTTTAGAAAACAAAACACAACTTAAAGGCGTGTGTATTCCTACTGAAAAAATACTATATGCGCAGTTAATTGAAGGCGTAAAATCGCATAATATAGTTTTTGATGAAATTTGGGGTAATTAAAAACAGCTAGCCTTTTACATGTAAAAATCTGGTGAGTTTAAACGAAAGGTCGGTAAGTACAATTTTAGCATTCCCATTTCTTTCAATATGATATTGAGCAGTTTCTAATGCTTCAAAAATAGGGAGTATGTTGTTGCCGTGTATAAAAGGGGCAAATTTTTCTAATTTAAAATTATTGGTTTTAGGTGATAAGTATACTAATGAACTACTTTGGTAATTAGTAAGAAGCGCTTGTCTAAAAAACTCGATACAGTAATTTAAAAATTGTTTTAAAGTTTCTCTATTATTGCTGGCAATATTTTCGCTCCATAGTATAAGTTCGTTTACTACCGATTTATTTCCTCGTGCTTTAAAAGCGGAGCGCACCCAGGTAATAAACCATTCTTCAAATTGAGTTTCGTTGGTGTTTTCGTTTCTCAAATTCAAAGCAACCTGATAATTTCCTTGAGATTTATTAGCAAAATTTAAAGCCTCGTTTGTAGGTAAGTGTAAATCTCTTTCTAAGCCTGCAGCTATCGCCACAGCGTTAATAGGGGGGAATTCTAACAACTGACAGCGAGAGTAAATGGTTTGCATAATATCTTCTTTGCTGTTGGTGATAAGGATAAAAACGCTGTCCTTAGGGGGTTCTTCAATAAGTTTTAATAATTTGTTTGAGGTTGCCGAACTCATGCGATCGGCCATCCAAATAATCATTACTTTATGACCTCCCTCGAAACTCTTAAGAGACATTTTTTTGTAGATCTCCTGAGCTTCATGTACAGAAATATTTCCTTGTTTGTTATCAATTCCAATATGTTGATACCAGTCAAACAATCCCGCATAGGGAGTGGTCGAAATAAATTCGCGCCAGTCTTTTAAAAATAAATCGGAAGTCGGGTGGCTCGATTTTATAGAAGCATTTGTGTTTACAGGAAAAACAAAATGTAAATCAGGATGCGAAAATTTATCGAACATAGCGTGTGAACGCGAATTGTTAGAAGGTGCACCACATAAAATATGCCTAGCATAAGCTAGTGCCATAGGTAATGTGCCACTACCATTTTTTCCGGTAAATAATTGTGCATGAGCTATTCTCCCTTGCTCAGCACTTGTTTGTAAGTGTTTCTTTATATGTAATTGCCCAACAACTTGTTCAAAATTCATATGGCTAAAATACTATTTTCTTATCCTATCTAATGAATCTGTAAATAAGGAATTGCTAAAATGTTTTCGTTGTTCATTAGGGTAAATTGCTAGTTAAATGCATTTAAGGGTCAAAAGATTCATAAAAGGTTGATGAAAATTGAAAAATTAAACCATTGTTTAAATGTATTGAGCAAGTTTGTAAGAAACAATTATATTTGTGCAAAATCAAATTTATTAAATCCTACGTAAAAACGTATTTATATATGAAGACTCTTAACGATTTTAATTTCGAAAATAAAAAAGCTCTAATCCGTGTGGATTTTAACGTGCCTTTAGATAGTGACTTTAATGTTACGGATACTACGCGTATTGAAGCTGCAAAAGCAACTATAGTTAAAATTTTAGAAGATGGTGGTAGTGCAATTTTAATGTCGCACTTAGGTCGTCCAAAAGGAAAGCAAGAAGAATTTTCGTTAAAACATATAGTTGAAACGGTGCAGGATGTTTTAGGAGTACAAGTAAAAATGGCTCCTGATTGTATTGGTGCAGATGTTGAAGCTTTAGCAGCAGCATTAGAACCAGGTGAAATTTTATTACTAGAAAATTTACGTTACTACAAAGAAGAAACTGCTGGCGATAAAGATTTTGCTGAAAAATTATCGAAGCTTGGTGATGTTTATATTAATGATGCCTTTGGAACAGCTCATAGAGCACACGCTTCAACAGCTATTATTGCAGAATTCTTTGAAGAAAAAGGAGCTGGTTTTGTTATTGAAGCAGAAATAGTAAATGCTAAAAAAGTATTGGAAACAGGAGTGTCTCCAATTACTGCAATTATGGGAGGTTCTAAAATTTCTGATAAAATTTTAATTGTTGAAAAATTACTTTCTATTGCCGATAATATTATTATTGGAGGGGGTATGTCTTATACCTTTGTAAAAGCTTTAGGTGGTGACATCGGAATATCTTTATGTGAAGATGATAAATTAGATTTAGCTTTGGAATTGTTAGAAAAAGCGAAGGCTAATAACGTAGAAATTATCTTGCCTTTAGATACTGTTATTGCAGATGATTTTTCAAATGACGCAAATATTAAAACAGTAAAAAGAGGAATGATTCCTGAGAAATGGGAAGGTTTAGATATCGGTCCAGAAACTAGAAAACAATTTTCTGAAATCATCGAAAACTCTAAAACAGTTATTTGGAACGGACCAATGGGAGTTGCAGAAATGGAAAATTTTGCACATGGTACTATAGCAATAGCTCATTCTGTTAAAAAGGCTACCGCTAATGGTGCTTTTTCATTAATAGGTGGAGGAGATTCTGCAGCAGCAATTAACAACCTAGGATTTGGTAAGGATGTATCTTACGTATCTACAGGTGGTGGTGCATTATTAGAATATATGGAAGGTAAAGTTTTACCAGGAATTGCTGCTATTTCATAAGGAGCAAAACAATAAAATTCTTAAAAAGACTGTTTTCATTAGATAACAGTCTTTTTTTGTACCAAAAACTAAATTATATTTATAAAAAAAAGCAGATTCTATTCTTATGAATTTAAAGCAGTGTATTTATATAGTTATTACTCTCTTTTTTGTTTCAGAACTAGTGGTGGCGCAGGATACTATTTTTTTACCATCAACAGTAAAAAAGAAGCAATTATTAAAGCGAAAAACCAAGAAAAAAAACCAAGAAAAAACCACTTCTGTAATAACAAAAATTACCGACACTATCGTAATTGAAAACACCCCTACTGTAAAAACAAACAATACGGTAAAAGTTACAGATACATTACAAGGAAATATTACTGAGGCTATAACTGCAGAACAAGAATTTAAAACAGAACTGCAAAATATAAAAATAGCTACAGATTTTAGTCAGCCACTAAGGGATAATGTGATACTTGAAGAATTTGATGAAAAGTGGAAGCAAGAGTTAATGAATCATGGGCTGTTTGATAGCATACAAAAAACAGTAACGCGCCAGAAATACCAAAAGTTTATTTACGAAGCCAATTTATCTACAGAAGTTTTAAAAGAGCGATTAAAAGAACTGAATACAATAACGCCTTTTAATGTAGAGTATAACCCCTCATTAGAAAGTGTAATTAGAAATTTTTTAAAAAACAGGCACTTGTCTATGGAGCGCTTAATGGCTTTAAGTGATTATTATTTTCCATTATTTGAAGAGGTTTTAGATCGATACGACTTGCCTTTGGAAATTAAGTATTTAGCCATTGTAGAGTCTGCTTTAAAGCCCCGCGCAAAATCTAGAGTAGGAGCTACTGGTTTGTGGCAATTTATGTTTGCTACAGGAAAAATGTACGGTTTAAATGTAAGCTCCTATGTGGATGAGCGCATGGATCCGATAAAAGCAACTGAGGCTGCGGCACGATATTTGTCAAAGTTATTTAAGATTTTTGGAGATTGGGATTTAGCGTTAGCCGCCTATAACTCAGGTCCAGGAAACGTAAGTAAAGCCATAAGAAGAAGTGGTGGGTATACTAATTATTGGAATATTAGGCCCTTTTTACCAAGAGAAACGGCAGGCTATTTACCAGCTTTTTTGGCAACTATGTATGTGTTTGAATTTGCAAATGAACATGAGTTTAAACCTAAGCGGGTAAATTTCGCTTATTTTGAAACAGATACGGTTAGCGTAAAAAAACAAATAACATTAGATCAGGTAGCTGAGGTATTGGATGAAAAAATTGAAACGCTTCAGTTTTTAAATCCTCAATATAAATTAGATATTATTCCTTTTATAAAAGAAGAAGATTATACATTAAGGCTACCTTACGATAAAGTAGGGGAGTTTGTGCTTAATGAAGAAGCTATTTATGCTAAAGCAGAAGAAGAATTTAATAAAAAAGAAAAAGTGCTACCCCAGCTTTTTGAAATGGACCGAAAAGTTAAATATCGTGTTCGAAGCGGTGATTATTTAGGGTTAATTGCAAGAAAATTTGGAGTACGGGTATCTGATTTAAAAAAATGGAACGGACTCCGAAACAATAATATTAGAGTTGGGAAGTATTTAAGTGTTTACCCGCGCAGAATTCCTAAAAACGGTTCAGGAATAACATCATCAAATAAAAAAGCAGGTGTTTCTAATACGGGGTATTATACGGTAAAATCAGGAGATTCATTGTGGGCAATAGCGAGTAAGTTTTCAGGAGTAAGTGTGGAAAATATAAAACAATGGAATGGAATTAATTCCAATCAATTAAAACCAGGAATGCGTTTAAAATTAAAAAGCAACTAATGAAATATTTTTTAGCAATACTATTAGGACTACTTTCTTTAGTTTCTTGTAAAAACGGAATTACCGAAGAACAAAAAAAAGCAATATCAGAGGACGGAGCATACGCGCATTCTGCAGGTCGAATTAATACTTTAACAGTAATAATGGAAAATCACTTATGGGAAGGTTCGTTAGGTGATATTGTTAGGCGTGAATTAGCAGGTAGCGTCTCCGGATTGCCACAAGAAGAGCCTTTGTTTACTATAAAGCAAATGCCTAAAACAGCTTTTGCGGGCTTTGCGAAAAAGGCCAGAGCTTATATAGCTTTTCAGGAAGGAGAAAGCATAGGGTTTACTTCTTTTAAAAACAAGTTTGCCCGTCCACAAATCGGCCTTGCTTTAACAGGAGTAACTCCTGAAGAGCTTGGAGCAAATTTTTTAGCTCATAAAAAAGAAATTATAAAGACGTTTAAACAATTAGAATTAACTCATAAACAAAGTTTTTTTAAAACAACACTTGAGCTAAATACGTTGAAAGAGAAATTAGGATACTCCTTAAGAGTGCCTAAGGCATATCGGTTAGCTAAAGATTCTGCGGATTTTTTATGGCTAAGAAAAGACATTCCTCAAGGGAGTTTGAATTTAACACTTTATAATGTGCCTAAAACTTTTTTTAAGGACAGTTTAAGTGTAATTCAAAATATTATAAAAATGAGGAATAAAATTTCAGGAGATCATATTCCTGTAAATGAAGGAGGGCGTTTTATCACTGAAGCAGCGTTTTCTCCTTTTTTTAACACAGTTCAAATTAAAGGATTTCCAGCTTTTGAAACTAAAGGTACTTGGGAGGTTGAAAATATGTATATGGCAGGGCCTTTTGTTAATTATGTAATTAATGATACAAGCTCGGATCATTTTAAGGTGTTAGAAGGTTTTGTATTTGCACCAACGATTACCAAGCGTGATTATATTTTTGAATTAGAGGCAATTATAAAAACTATTAGTTTCGATTAATTAATGAGAGCAGTTGATTTTATTGCAAAAAAGTCCGGTTTTTCTCAAAAAAATATTGAGAATACGTTACAATTATTTAATGAAGGAGCGACAGTGCCTTTTATTTCAAGATACCGAAAAGAAGCAATCGGGAATATAGATGAGGTAGCTGTTGAAACTATAAAAAGAGAATGGGAAGCTTTTCAAATTTTGCAGAAAAGGAAAGACAGCATACTTAAAACTTTAGGAGAAGAGCAAATCTTAACAGAGAAATTAAAGTACTCAATAGAAGTTACCGATAACTTAACACAGCTTGAGGATTTATACTTGCCTTTTAAAAAGAAAAGGCAAACAAAAGCAACTGTTGCTAAAGAAGCAGGCTTGGAACCTTTAGCTAAAATAGTAATGGCTCAACGAGAGAGTGATTTGCAGTATAAAGCAAGTCAATTTATAAAAGCAGGTATCACTTCGGAGCAAGAAGCGTTAGAGGGAGCTCAAAATATTATAGCAGAGTGGGTGAGTGAGCATGTTAGTGTAAGGAAAAGCTTAAGGCGTTTGTTTGAAAAAGAGGCTATAATAAAAACGAAAGTTATAAAAGGAAAAGATAAAGAAGAGAAATCTTTGGTGTATAAGCCTTACTTTGATTCTGAAGAATCTTTAAATAAGTGTCCATCGCATAGATTAATGGCTATTATGAGAGCCGAAAAAGAAAAGGTAATTCGGTTAAAAGTAGTTGTCGATAAAGATAAAGCTATAGAGAAAATAGATAGGTACTTTGTGAGTTCGAACAACGAAGAATGTACCGATGTGATTTTTGCAGCCATCGCCGATAGTTATAGTCGCCTGTTAGCACCATCAATGGCTACGGAAGCGCTTCAGAATGCCAAGCAAAAAGCAGATATTATAGCCGTTGAAGTGTTTTCGGATAACTTAAGGCAATTGCTTTTAGCAGCCCCATTAGGCGAAAAGCGTATTTTAGCATTAGACCCAGGTTTTAAGTCGGGTTGTAAATTAGTGTGTTTAGATGCTCAAGGAAATCTTAAGCATAATGAAAATATTTATCCACATCCTCCTCAAAATAAAATTGCTGAGGCTATGGATAAAGTAAAGAAATTAGTAGATACCTATAAAATAGAAGCCATTGCAATAGGTAATGGAACAGCATCGAGAGAAACGGAGCAATTCGTGAAAAAAATCTCATTGAATAAAGAGGTGGAAATTTTTATTGTTAATGAAAGTGGAGCTTCAATTTATTCGGCATCTTCTGTAGCGAGAGAAGAGTTTCCTAATTATGATATCACTGTGCGTGGAGCAGTGTCTATCGGCAGAAGATTAGGCGATCCATTAGCAGAATTAGTTAAGATAGACCCAAAGTCATTAGGAGTAGGGCAATATCAACACGATGTTAATCAGCAATTGTTAAAACAAGAATTAGATAGCGCGGTTTCTTATTGTGTAAATTCTGTAGGTGTTAATGTGAATACCGCGAGTAAATCGTTGTTGAGTTATGTGTCTGGCGTAGGGCCTAAGTTGGCTTCAAATATAGTGGATTTTCGTACTGAAAATAATGGTATTAATTCGCGAAAGCAATTACTAAAAATTAAAGGCTTGGGTGCTAAAGCTTATGAGCAAAGTGCGGCATTTTTAAGAGTGGTTACTAGTGACAACTCTTTGGATAATTCGGCAATACATCCTGAGCGCTACAAATTGGTTGAAAAAATAGCAAAGGATTTAAAAATTAGTTTGTCGAATTTAATTGGTAATAAGGAAATCGTCGATAAAATAGAGTTAAATAATTATGTTAGTGACGATGTAGGTTTGTTAACACTAAAGGATATCCAAAAGGAATTGCGAAAACCAGGACTAGATCCTAGGGATAGCTTAAAAGCATTTCAATTTGATGAGAATATTCAGAAAATTAGCGATGTGAAAATAGGAATGAAACTTCCAGGCATAGTAAATAATATCACCAATTTTGGGTGTTTTGTAGATATAGGAATAAAAGAAAGTGGGTTAATTCATGTTTCTAAATTAGCAAATACATTTGTTAAAGATGTAAACAAAATAGTAAAACTAAACCAGCAAATTCAAGTTACGGTAGTTGAGGTGGATGAGGCTCGTAAGCGCATCCAGCTATCTCTAATCGATTAAGTTTAAAGTTGAATTTATAAAAAATTAAGCCTCAATAAGTATACTTATTGAGGCTTAATTTTTTATATGCTATTTATCTATTTTAGGTTCTTCTTGGTCGTCATCATCTTCTTTAGCAGCATTTTTAAATTCTTTAATACCGCTACCAAGTCCACGCATTAATTCAGGTATTTTTCTGCCTCCAAAAAGAAGTAAAACTACTACCAAAACAATAACTATTTGCTGAGGTCCAATCGCTAAAAACATATTGTAAGTTGTCATAATATAGTAATTGATTTTCAAATCTTTTTTTAAGATTTGAGTAAATATGTTACAAAGTTACTAAGAAATAAGAATAACTCGGTTATTACTTCGTTTTTTAATAGCCTTTAGATCTAATTAACGGTAACAAAAAGCAAAAAAACTTATATTTGTAATTGCTTGATATGAAAAATAAAATAACAAAAAAAAGAACGTTTGTAGATAAGTTGGTAAGTAAATACCGCTTAGTAATACTAAACGAAAATACATTTGAAGAACAAGTTTCATTCAAGCTAACTCGGCTTAATGTTTTTGTGCTTTTTTTTGTGAGTTCTTTGCTCTTAATAATTAGTACGGTACTTTTAATAGCCTTTACTTCTCTCAGAGAATATATTCCAGGATATTCATCAACAAAATTAACTTCACAGGCTAATGATTTGGTGTATAAAACAGATTCTTTATTCATAGAAATTTCAGGGAAAGAGCAATTTTATGAATCTATTAAAAAGGTACTTAAAGGCGATATAAAAGCAAAAAATTTTAATATAGATTCTACTAAATCGACTATTGCTTTGGATGTTAAGAATGCAAGGCTAAACCCTTCTGTACAAGAATTAGAATTGCGAAAAGAAGTAGATAAAATTGAAAAATATAGTGTCCAAAATGGAACAGATTTTAAAACGGACTATTTATTTTTTCCTCCTGTAAAGGGATCAATTACCAGTAGGTTTAATTTTAAAGAAAAACATTATGCCGTTGATATTGCTGTGCCTAAGAATACACCTATAAAGGCAGCATCTACAGGAGTGGTGATTTATTCAGAATGGACACCAGATGTAGGTTATGTGCTAATTTTAAAACATAAATCGGGCTTAACATCAGTGTACAAGCATAACTCAAAACTCACTAAATTACAAGGCGAGCATGTTACGGCTGGCGAGGTAATTGCATTTGCGGGTTCAGCAGGCGAGTTGAGTACGGGTACACATTTGCATTTTGAGTTGTGGGATAACGGAAAGGCGCTTGATCCACTCAAGTTTATAGATTTTGAAAAATAAACGATGTCGTTAAAAGCAAAAGCAGCACAAATTTTCGCTAAAATTATAGCGCTACAAATTAAAAAATGGTCTTCGAAGCCTGTTGAAACTCAGCAAAAAGTTTTCGACGAATTAATAAACAAAGCCTCGGGTACTGTTTTCGGAACGGATCATGATTTTTCGGGCATACATTCCTATTCGGATTTTCAAAAAAGGGTGCCAATAAGAGATTATGAAGCTTTACGGCCTTATGTAGATAAAGTTGTAAATGGAGATGAGGATATACTTTGGCCTGGTAAGCCTTTATATTTTGCTAAAACTTCAGGAACCACAAGTGGCGCTAAATACATTCCTTTAACAAAGGATTCTATGCCAACTCATATAAAAGGCGCAAGAAATGCTATTCTAAGTTATATAGCGGAAACAGGGAAATCAGAATTTGTAGATCATAAAATGATTTTTTTACAAGGTAGCCCCGAATTAACTCCTAAAAATGGAGTAAATTTAGGAAGGTTATCAGGTATTGTAGCACATTATGTGCCTAAATATTTGCAAAAAAATAGATTGCCAAGTTGGCAAACCAATTGCATTGACGATTGGGAGCGAAAAATAGATGCTATTATTGAAGAAACCCTGCCAGAAAATATGGGTATAATAAGCGGAATCCCTCCATGGGTTCAAATGTATTTTGAACGTATTGTTGAAACAACAGGCAAGCAAATAAAAGAGGTTTTTCCTGATTTCAACTTGTTTATTTATGGAGGCGTAAACTATGAACCTTACCGACCAATTTTTGAAAAACTGATAGGTAAATCAGTGCCGAGTATTGAGCTCTACCCAGCTTCTGAAGGTTTTTTTGCATTTCAAGATTCCCAAACAGAAATGGGGATGTTGCTGCGTTTAAATTCGGGAATTTTTTATGAATTTGTAAAAGCAGATACTTTTTTTGACGAAAACCCCAAGCGAATTACCATTGGAGATGTGGAATTGGGGGTTAATTATGTGATGCTAATATCTACAAATGCCGGCTTATGGTGTTATAATATTGGTGATACCGTACAGTTTACAAGTACCGAGCCATATAGAGTTGTAGTTTCGGGTAGAATTAAACATTTTATATCTGCATTTGGCGAGCATGTTATTGGTAAAGAAGTTGAAGAAGCCATGCAACAAGCACTAGAAATTACGAATGATATAATTCAGGAATTTACCGTTGCACCGCAAGTTAATCCAGAAAATGGTTTGCCTTATCACGAGTGGTTTATTGAGTTCCAAAACTCTCCTCGTGATATTGAAAAATTAGCGCTTTTTCTAGATGAGAAACTAAGGCTTCAGAATTCGTATTATAATGATTTAATTACCGGAAATATTTTAAAACCATTAAAAATAACTCCAATAACACCAAATGGATTTACTAATTATATGAAATCAATTGGTAAATTAGGAGGGCAAAATAAATTACCTAGATTATCTAACGATCGAAAAATAGCAGAAGCGCTTAAAACTTATATTGTGTAATGGAAGATTTTTTAAATAATAAGCAAACCAGAGCCCAAGAAAGTACAAATGCTATTGAGCGTTTGTATGTTGGGATGCGCCATTTGTTTAATAGAGGTTTTTATAACCCTATGGGGGTTTCTGGCGAAATATTGAGAGAAGCTCTTTTAGTATTGTGTCCAGAGATTTATGGTTCGCTTAATGAAGATAAAGTAGAGTTAAATGGAATGCTTTATGTTTTAGAGCGTTTGCCTGAAGGAATTGAGGAATGTCGATTTGTAAGTTTAACAAGCGAGGAGGGGTATAAGAATGCTCACTTTAAGATAATAGTTCCAAAAAAAAGGAGAAGAAATTGTTACCGAGTCGATGCTGACCAAATGAACATTGAAATTACTCGTGGACGTTCTGAGATTTACGATATTTTAACGCATTTGACCTTTATGTACATCGAATCTGAAAAAATCAGAAAACGAATACATACAGAAGAAGATAGGAGTTTAAAACGCGATTGGAAAAAGGTGGTTTCTTTTGTTGAGAAAGGCGAGCTAACTGAAAAAGATCGTGATATTGCGATGTCACATTTGGCATATATATTAGGAAGAAGCTTTCAAGAAGTTGTTGAGGTGTACCCTAAATTTGGAAGTGCTACCAACCCAGATCGGTTACTACATGTAGTTTATTGGTTAGGGAAAATAGCTTTTCAAGACGAGAATGAAGGGAAGAAACGAGAAATTACTTTTAGCCCTGTTTTAAGGGAGCGCATTGGTCACCATATTTATAGCGCAGTTTGGGCACAGCAAGCAAAAAAGTATCTATATGATCTTAAGCTAGCAAAGCGTCCGTTGCATATTATAAGTTCGAACATGCATAGTGTAATGAATACATTTTTTGCTAAAAAAGTGCTTGGAAAAGAATATCCAAAGGCTACACCAATGGATTTGTATAAAATACTAAGCGATGATGATAATAAGGCTTTGCGCAAAAAAGTACAGGCTTATGCTTTAAAAAATGGAATGGGTGATATTAAAGATGGTAGTAGCTCCCATATAAATATGCAAATTTTCGATACGGCTAAAATAACACACTTACCTACTTTTGGAAAAGAAGAAGCGCCAGTAGTTTTAGTGATGGATTATGCATTTGGTGAACAAGCTTACGGTGCAATGGATGAGTTGCTTAAGCCATATGAGGTAGCTGAGGAAACGTTATTTTATATGAATGTAAGCTCTATATCAATTATGGGTAAAGCAGGTATTTTATGCGGAGATAAAGGAGATATAATGATTCCTTCGGCTCATATTTTGGAGGGGACAGCAGGTAATTATCCTTTCGAGAATCAATTAAAAGCAACCGATTTTGAAGACAGTGATTTGTTAAAATGTTTTGATGGAAGTATGGTTACGGTATTAGGCACTTCGCTTCAAAATAGGGAGTTGCTTAGCTTTTTTCACGAATCTACGTGGGGCGTTATAGGTTTGGAAATGGAAGGAGCTCATTATCAAAAAGCTATTCAAGCAGCTTCAAAAATTAGGAAAAGTATTCGAAATGATGTTGCAGTACGTTATGCGTATTATGCTTCCGATAATCCTTTGGAGACAGGAAGTACCCTAGCTTCGGGAGGGTTAGGTACAACAGGTGTTAAGCCTACTTATATAATTACAAAAAAGATTATTGAGCAAATATTGGAAACTAAATAGTAGTTTGTGATTTTAGAAGCTTAATTTCAGTAAATACGGATTATTAAAAAGAATATGTCTAAAGTAAAACAACGAGTACTAATAACAGGAGCGGCAGGCTTCTTAGGTTCTCATTTGTGTGATAAGTTTATTAAGGAAGGCTATCATGTCATCGGGATGGACAATTTTATTACAGGTGATTTTGATAATCTAAAACATTTGGAAGCACATCCAAACTTTAGTTTTATTGAACATGATATTTGCGAGCATATAACTATTGATGAAAATCTAGATTACATACTTCATTTTGCATCACCAGCAAGTCCAATCGATTACCTGAAAATACCTATTCAAACATTAAAAGTAGGTTCGTTGGGTACGCATAATTGCTTAGGATTAGCATTGGCAAAAGGAGCAACAATGTTAATAGCATCTACTAGCGAGGTATACGGAGACCCGTTAGTGCATCCGCAGACCGAAAATTATTACGGGAATGTAAATTCCGTAGGCCCTAGAGGTGTATATGATGAGGCTAAGCGATTTCAAGAAGCAATGACTATGGCTTACCATACTTTTCATAAAGTACCCGTAAGGATAGCACGTATATTCAATACCTATGGTCCGCGTATGCGATTAAATGATGGCAGAGTAATACCAGCATTTATAGGTCAAGCTCTAAGAGGTGAAGATCTCACTGTTTTTGGTGACGGGTCTCAAACACGCTCATTTTGTTATATAAGTGACCAAGTTGAAGGTTTGTATAGATTGTTAAAATCCGAATATTCACAGCCAGTCAATATTGGAAACCCTTCAGAAATTACGATTAGAGAATTTGCAGATGAAATAATTAAGTTAACAGGGACTAATCAAAAGGTAATTTTTAAAGATTTGCCTGCTGATGATCCTTTGCAAAGAAGACCTGATATTAGCTTGGCTAAAAAAATATTAAATTGGGAACCGAAAATAGATCGTGCTTTTGGTTTGGAACAAACATTAAACTATTTTAAAGCCCTTCCGGAAGAAAAATGGTACGCTACTGATCACAAAACATTTGGAGATTATATTAAATAACTCATGATTCAACAACAAGCTCAAAAAGGATATTCTTTCTTAATACGTCCGCTAATTATTGGTTTTGATTTGTGGATTGTTATCTTTTTTACGTGGTTACTTGCTTCAGATATTTTAGAGCCTTTTTTTTATGGATATATATTAATTGGTTGGATTGTAATTAGTTTGATTATAGGTTTTTATAATGTGTATAGGTTTACATCTGTAGTACAAATATTAGGACTCATTCTTAAACAATGGGTGTTGTTTGTTTTTATTTTGTTTTCTTTATTTGGAGTATTAAGTTACCGACCAGTATCAACGCCTGTTTTATTAGGCTATGTTTCTAGTGTTGTTTTTACTGTAGGAATATTGAAATTTGCAGTTTATTACGCGTTAAAAAAATACCGTTTAAGTTTCGGCGGAAATAGTAGGCGGGTACTTGTTTTTGGGAATTCAAAGCCTACAAAAGAATTGATTCATTTTTTCAATTCAAAAAAGAATCTAGGTTATCAACTTAAGGGTGTTTTTTCTGACAATTCCGAGAACGATTTAGTAAAAGGAATTGATTTTTTGAAAGATAACAGGATTGATGAGGTTTATTGTGCTTTGTATGAAACTTCCAATCCTCAAATTAATGAGATAGTAGATTATTGTGAGTCTAGTGGGATAGTTTTGAAATTCATTCCAAATGTTCAAAGGTTGCCGGTAGCTAATATGAAAACAGATTATTACGATTATATACCTGTGTTTTCAGTACCTAAAATGCCGTTACACAGTACGGTTAATATTGTTTTGAAAAGGGCTTTAGATATTATTTTTTCTGTTGTAATTATTCTAGGAATTTTATCTTGGTTAACTCCGATATTGTATTTTTTAATAAAGTTTGAGAGTAAAGGGCCGTTGTTTTTTATTCACCAAAGGAATGGAGCTAATTATAAGCAGTTTAAGTGCTATAAATTTAGGTCTTTGAGGAAGCCTGGTAGTGTAGAGCGGTTACATGTTTCGGAAGAGGATGATCGAGTTACAAAGATCGGACGCTTTTTAAGAAGAACAAGTATAGATGAATTACCGCAGTTTGTAAATGTATTAAAAGGAGATATGTCTATTGTTGGACCACGTCCTCATATGCCTAGGTATACGGATGCTTATGCAAAAAAAATAGATAAATATCAATTCGTATTTCGTCATTCGGTACGTCCTGGAATAACAGGTTTAGCTCAGGTTAAAGGTTTTAGAGGAGAAATTAAGTCTGATGAAGATATTATTAATCGTATAAAATATGATATTTTTTATATTGAAAATTGGTCTTTTTCTTTAGATATGAAGATAATTTTTGATACCATAATTATTCTTTTTAAGGGTCAGGATAAAGCCTATTAGGTTAAGCATTTCCATTCCATTCAGCATAAAATTGTTTTAAGAACAACTCCATAAAATCATGTCTTTTCTTAGCGATTTCTTTAGCAGTAATAGTATTCATTTTATCAGAAAGCAGTAAAAGTTTTTCGTAAAAATGATTAATTGTAGGGGCTGTTGAAGACTTATACTCTTCTTTAGTCATGTTGAGTTTCGGAGGTATCGAGGGATCATAAATAGCCCTGTTTTTATAGCCTCCATAATTAAAAGTTCGTGCAATGCCTACAGCACCTATGGCATCTAATCGGTCTGCGTCTTGAACCACATCAAGTTCGTTTGATGTAAATTTCCTTTTAAAATTTCCTCCCTTAAAAGATACATGTTTGATAATAGCAACCACATGGTTAATAGTAGTTATTTCAACATCTTGAGATTTTAAAAATAATTCGGCTTTTTGAGGTCCAATAGTTTCGTCGCCATGGTGAAACTTAGAATCAGCAATATCATGTAGTAAAGCGGCTAATTGAACCACTAGAAGGTCTACAGTTTCTGTTTTGCTTATGAGTAGTGCATTATTATATACGCGCTCTATATGAAACCAATCATGTCCACCTTCGGCATTAGCTAATTCCTGCTTAACAAAAGTAATAGTGTTTGTAATAAGTGTATTATCCATGTTGTAGTTGCTAATTATTTAGCAACTACAGCAGGGTTAACCCATGAAAACTGTTCTGTTTCGTCTGGTAAAACTAAACGTTCACTAATGCGTTGCATACGTGCAGGTAATTTCATTACAAAATCACGGGCTTTTTCTGCTTTATCGTTAAGGTCGTTTACGTTTGCGATATCCCATTTTACGATTAAACGTTGCATTATGTCAATATAATCTTGAGAGGTGTACACGCCTATTTTTTGAGCAGATACAGAAAATTCATCAAATTTAGCTCCTATAGCTTGACCTGTTTCTCTTAAAAAATGAGCAGGCATAATAATTTTGTTTCTCATCATATCAGAAAAAGCAATCATCATTTCACTAGGGTCTAATTTGAAAATTTCATCAACGAAAGTACTATAGGCATTAAAGTGCCTCATTTCGTCTCCTGCAATGATTTTACACATTTTAGATAAAGGTTTGTTAGAATACCCCCTAGCTAATTTAGCTACTCTATTATGTGAAATATTTGTGGCTAATTCTTGAAAACTAGTATATACAAAGTTTTTATAAGGATCACGATCGGTACCGATATCAAAACCATCGGAAATTAAGTGTTGAGTGGTGCGTTCAATTTCGATCATATCTACTCTACCCGATAAGTATAAGTATTTGTTAAGCACGTCACCGTGTCTATTTTCTTCACCAGTCCAATAGCGCACCCATTTAGACCAACCATTACCGCCGCCTTCGGCGCCAAATTCACTGTTTTTTTCGTGTTGGTTAATACCTTCTACATCCATTAACCAAGATTCGTAAGTTGGTAATGCTTCTTCAGTGATTGTATCTCCAACAAGAACCACCCAAAAGTCATAAGGTAATTCTTTAGCAAGCTCTCTTAATTCTTTTACTTCGTCAAAAAAAGTATCTTCATTTTGAGAATCAGGAAGGAAATCAGTAGGCTGCCATACCTTATCTATAGGAACCAAGAATTGGTCAATAAAGCCATCCACCTTGCGCTCCAATTGCTTCATCACTTCTAAACGAATATTGTCTAATGCCATATGTTTTTATTTTATAGCCTGTTTGATTTGGCTTTCTACTTTTTCTAACAATTCCCTAACTTCCAAAGAAGCTATTTTAATAGGTGGGTGCACTTCTAGGGTAACTTTGTTAAATGCACCTACAGGAAAATACCCCCATTGTAATAATTTCCAGCTGTTATTTAATGTCAAAGGTACTACGTAACCATTAGGTATGGCTTTTGTTAAAACCTTAAAACCTCCATCCATAAATTCTTTTGGAGTTCCATTTTTGCTTCTAGTACCTTCAGGAAAAAGAACGCCAGTTTCGTTATTCGCGTGTAGTCTTTTTCCAAAATTTATTAACGCTGGTAATGATTGCCTTCTGTTGTTTCTGTCGATTAAAACAGAACCTCCGTGCCTTAAGTTGTATGATATGCTTGGTATACCTTTGCCTAATTCTTTTTTAGAAATAAAGTGAGGGCTAAACTTTCTCATGTACCAAACAATCATTGTAATGTCAAACATACTTTGATGATTTGATACAAACAACAACGGTACGTTTGATGGAATTTGTTGCTTATTAATAAATTGAGTGCGATTTCCCATCACATTTAAGCAGCGAATTAAAAAAAAGTTTAGTAAGTCAACACTTTTTTTATGTGTTTTTTTTCCTATAAAATTTTTACAGATAACCTGTATTGCATGGAAAACTAACAAGCAGCCAAAGAAAAGTGGATAAAACACTAGTGACAATATTGCTGCTACGAGCTTTTTAAACATACAGAAACTTTTTTTTGGCTTAAAAATGCAAGTTCCAATTTTATTTTAAAATGAACAATTATTCAGCTTACAAATACGCCAATAACCATAAAAAGTCAGAACATTTCTGACTTTTTATGTGGTACTAAAGATGTAATTACGAACAATGTGCGTTGTAAGCATCAGTTAAGTTTTCTGCAATCATGTCAGCTGGTCTTCCTTCAATGTGGTGACGCTCTAACATGTGTACTAATTCACCGTCTTTAAACAAAGCGATACAAGGTGAAGAAGGTGGAAATGGCACCATATGTTGTCTAGCTGTATTTACAGCTTCTTTGTCTACACCTGCAAATACTGTTACTGCATTTGTTGGCTTTTTATCGTTTTTTAAAGACATTTTTGCTGCTGGGCGTGCATTTGCTGCAGCACAACCACAAACTGAGTTTACAACAACTAACGTAGTTCCAGATTTTGCTAAGGCAGCATTTACAGATTCGGCATTGCGTAATTCTTCAAAACCAAAATTGGCTAAGTCAGCACGCATAGGTTGTACTAATTCTTCTGGGTACATAGTTTTATTTTTTAATTTAATTCAAAGTTACAAATACTATTCCATACGATAAAGCACTAACTTTATGTCAGGTTATTAGTAATTGGAATAAAATTAGTGGTAGTAACTTATATTTGCAAAAAAAGAAATAAATATGTTTAAATGGATTGGTGCTGTGGCGGGTTGGTTTTTTACTCGAAATTTTTACGGGGCTATGGTTGGTTACTTTGCGGGATATTTTATTGAGCAGTTGTCTCAGAAATCCAAGTCAAGTACTTCTAGAAGGTCGACTAGAAATACAAGTAGCAGATCTCAGGTAACTCCAAAAGATTTTGAACTCAATTTATTGTCATTGGCCTCTTTAGTAATTAAAGCGGATGGCAAAGTGAATCAAGTAGAGTTGGATTATGTAAGAAAATACTTTGTTGCTAATTATGGTAAGGAGAGAGCAAATGCCACGTTTAGAACTTTTAACGAGGTTATTAAAAATAGAGAAATAGATACGGCAAGAATAACAACCTATATTTCTCAGTTTACAAGGTATGAATCACGCCTTCAAATTATTCACTTTTTGTTTGGTATCGCTAATTCTGATGGTCACGTAAGTGAAAGCGAGTTGAGGAAGATTAATGAAATTTCAGGTTTTTTTAGAATTCAGTATAAAGATTTTGAAAGTATTAAAGCGATGTTTTTTAAACAAGCTGATAATGCCTATAAAATACTGGAGATTGAGAAATCAGCTACGGCTTCAGAGATTAAGAAAGCTTATAGAACAATGGCAAAAAAATACCATCCAGATAAATTACAGCATTTACCTAAGCACTTGCAAAAGGGTGCTGAAGATAAATTTAGATCTGTTCAAGAGGCCTATGATCAATTGCAAAAAGAAAAGGGATTTAAATAACTACGTAAATTTTAATAAAAAAGGCTTATTGAATTTAAATTCAATAAGCCTTTTTGTTTGATACTAATTTCTAAGAATTATGAAACTGCTTTCAAAGTTCTAATATTAGATTTGTCTATTTTTTGTTCTGCGTATTCACGAGTAATTTCTAATTCTTTTTCGCCGCTATCTGGTAATTCGAACATAGCGTCTGTTAAAATAGCTTCACATAAAGATCGTAAACCACGAGCTCCTAGTTTATATTCATTTGCTTTTTCAACAATAAAATCAAGCGCATCCTCACTAATTTTTAAATCAATTTCATCCATATCAAACAATTTAGTGTATTGTTTGATGATAGCATTTTTAGGCTCTGTTAAAATGGCTCTTAACGTTTTAGTGTCTAGCGGGTTCATGTAAGATAAAACAGGTAAACGCCCAATAATTTCAGGGATAAGACCAAAATCTTTTAAATCTTTTGGGATGATGTATTGTAGCATATTGTCCTGTTCAATACTATCTTCATTTAAAGAAGCGCTAAATCCAACAGCTTGCATGTTTAAGCGCTTTTGGATATTACGTTCAATACCATCAAAGGCACCTCCGGCAATAAATAAAATATTTTCAGTATTTACTTCAATAAATTTTTGATCAGGGTGTTTACGCCCACCTTTTGGCGGAACATTCACTACACTTCCTTCTAAAAGCTTAAGTAGGGCCTGTTGTACACCTTCGCCAGATACATCTCTAGTAATACTTGGGTTGTCGCCTTTACGAGCAATTTTATCGATTTCATCAATAAACACTATTCCGCGTTCCGCTTTTTCTAAATTATAATCTGCAGCAGCTAAAAGTTTAGTAAGTATGGTTTCCACATCTTCACCAACATATCCAGCTTCTGTTAAAACAGTAGCATCAACTATTGCTAAAGGAACATTCAACATTTTTGCAATAGTTTTTGCAATTAGTGTTTTTCCTGTACCTGTTTGACCTACAAGGACGATATTACTTTTTTGAATTTCAATATCATCATCATCAGATTTTTGTAATAAACGTTTGTAGTGGTTGTACACTGCAACAGAAATTACTTTTTTAGAGAAATCCTGACCAATTACATAAGTATCTAAAAAGGCTTTAATAGCCTTTGGTTTGCTAAGTTTTAGTTCTTGCTCTAGTTCGTCAGAAACATCTTCTTTTGATTCTTCTGCGACAATGCCATGAGCTTGTTCGATGCATTTATCGCAAATATGAGCATCTAAACCAGCAATTAATAAACTAGTTTCAGGTTTTTTTCGTCCACAAAACGAACATTCTAAATCTTCTTTAGCCATTTTCTTTTTTTTCTTTTTAAGCTATGCTCAGTAATTTATTAGCTACGAGTTAATACCTCATCAACCATTCCGTATTCTTTAGCTTTGTCAGCTTTCATCCAGTAATCACGATCACTATCGTTATATACCTTATCATAAGTTTGGCCCGAATGCTTAGCAATAATATTATAAAGCTCTTCTTTTAAGATTAATATTTCACGAGCTGTAATTTCGATATCACTTGCTTGTCCTTGAGCACCACCTAAAGGTTGATGAATCATTACTCTACTATGTGGTAATGCAGAACGCTTTCCTGCTTGGCCAGCACATAATAATACGGCTCCCATAGAGGCTGCCATACCTGTACAAATTGTTGCTACATCGGGTTTGATAAATTGCATAGTATCGTAAATACCTAAGCCCGCGTATACACTACCTCCTGGCGAGTTAATGTAAATTTGTATGTCTTTTTTAGCATCAGTACTTTCTAAAAATAAAAGTTGTGCTTGTATAATATTAGCAACTTGATCGTTGATTCCTGTTCCCATAAAAATTATGCGATCCATCATTAATCTAGAAAAAACATCCATCGCAACAGCGTTCATTTGGCGTTCTTCAATAATATTTGGTGTCATTCCTACAGGAGGGGTAACAGTACTTATTATTTTGTTATAGTAGTTGCTGTTAATACCGTGGTGCTTAGTAGCGTATTTTTCAAATTCGTTTCCGTAATCCATTAAAGCTTTTTTTTAAATTGTAAAAAAGGCGTAGAATTAATTCTACGCCTTAAAGATAATCAATATTTAAAAGAAAGCCTATCGCTTATTGATTGTAAGCTTCTTTTATGAAATCATCAAAAGTGACTTCTTTTTCTTTTAATTTGGCGTTTTCTTTATAGAAAGTTAATAGCTTTTGGCTTATTAATTGCTCATTAATTCGCTTTACTTCGTCTTGGTTTCCTAATACGCGTTGTATTATTCCGTCTAACTCAGCATCTTCAGGCGTCATTTGACCGTATTGAGCCATTTGAGCGGTAATTAATTTTTTAGTGTGGTCTTTTATTTCTTCAAAAGTAACCTGTAATCCGTTATCCTTAATTATTTTACCTTCAATTAATTGGAAACGAAGTCCTTTTTCACTTTTTTCGTATTCTGCGTTAGCTTCTTCCTCTGTTAAAGGTTTTTCTCCTGCAGTACGTAACCATTTTTTCAAAAACTCAGCTGGTAAGTCAAAAGTGGTATTTTCTATTACGCTTTCGGTAACTGTGTTTAGTAATTGCTGATCTGCTTGTTGTACAAACTGGTTTTCAGCATCTTCTTTGATTTTAGTTTTTAAATCATCTACAGATTTAACAGAACCATCAGCAAATAATTTGTCGAATAATTCTTGATTTAGCTCAGCTAAAATACGCTCGTTAACTTCGTTGATTGTGAAAGTTACGTCAAAATCGGCAATATCTTTATCTGCTTGGTCAACTCCAACATGACTTACTAGTAACTGATTGTTTTCAAAAAGTTCTTTAGTGTTTATAGTAATTGTGTCTCCAACTTTAGCATCAATAAATAGTTTTTGAGCTTTTTCTTCAACATTACTAAGTTCAATAGTAGTTTGTTTGCTAATGCTTTCAGCTTCGTTTACAAACATACCCGCTACAAGACTTCCTGTTACAACAGCGTCAATTGGATTTAATTTTCCATATTGTTTTTGTACTGATGCTAATTGATCTTCAATCATTTTATCAGTAGCTATAACTTTATAACTAGTTAAGTCTTCTTTACCTTGAAGATTAACTTCAAATTCAGGAGCTAAACCGATTTCAAATTCAAATTTGAAATCTTCGTCATTCCAAGAAAAATCTTTTTGATCTTTTGGTAATGGGTTTCCTAGAACATCTAATTTTTCTTCAGTAAGGAAATTATTCAAAGATTCTTGAATTAATTTGTTTACTTCTTCTGCCATTACAGCATCTCCGTATTGTTTTTTAACCATTCCCATAGGAACGTGGCCTTTTCTAAATCCAGGAATATTTGCGTTTTTACGGTAATCTTTTAAGATTTTTTCTACGCGTTCACTATAATCTTCTTTTTTAATTTCTACGGTAACTACCGCGTTCAAATTATCAATCTGCTCTTTAGAAATATTCATCCTTACTTAATTTTTTCGAATAAAATTGGGTGCAAAAGTAAGTTATTTTTGAAAAATGAGCAATTTTTTTAATTTTGAAAAGGATGATATAAAAAAACCCCATAATTCTATTGAATATGGGGTTGTGTGTAATTTTGCTTACTAAACTATTAATTAAGGTACTGGAATAAAAGTGAATAAGCTAGGCTCAACAGGTTGAAGTGTTGAATTGAAGTTGCTGTTAATTGCCTCAATCATTCTATTGGCAATCACTGCATTTCCTCTAGGGCTTAAGTGTACGCCATCTAAAGAAAATCCTCCTCCAGTAACAAGGGTAGAGGTAATAGTTACTCTTCTAGAGGTTATTCCGCCCGAAGAAAGTGTTGCTAAATCTGCATTGGCATCGTATAATGCAATGTTTGGATTACTATCTGCAATTGTTTCTAGGGTTTGATTGTAGCTGGTTACTGCTGTGCTTATAGCAGTAAGTTCTTCGGTGTCAAGAGCGTCTTGATCATCAATTGCATTTACGGCGTTTAAATAGGCTAAGGCTTGTTCTTGAGTTGGTGGTGCGCCTGCACCTATTTGTGCGGCTTGTAGTATTGCGCCAATTTCTAATACTTCAGGAGTTACAGCTACGCTACCATACCCTTCTGATCTTAAAGCTCCTTGGTTAATAGTTAAGAGTAATAGCTCTTCATTGGTCATTTGACGAATGCCTTGCGGATTATTTTGAGTTACAGGAACGTCAATTAAAAAACGATTTGGACCTGGGTTAAAAGTAAACGCATATTGACTAGCTATTTGTTGAGCAGCTTGTGTTTCTGCAGCAACTGGTGCTCTTGTTCCGCCGGTTAATTGGGCAATTACTCCTTGTGTTACGATGCCAACGTATCCTTGAAAGTATCCTGTAAGTCCAGCAGCTTGTTCAGCATCTAAAACTAAAGCGTTATTAGGTACAGTAGTAAAAAATGGAATATCCGTAACATTAGGAATGTTTACTAAAAGTCCACTTGCGCCATTAGCGGTTAATGCAGTAGAAAAACCATTTAGTAAGGCGTTGAATACCCCTGGATCGGTAATATCATTGCCTCCATAAGTGGCAGGATTTGGATTACCTGTTTGATCCACGCCTGTACCACCACTAGTTGCATAGCCTAGTACGTCGTTGTTACCTAGCCATAAGGTGAAAAAGGTAGGTTGTTTAGCCAAAGCGTCGGCTAAAATAGAGGTTGTTGGGCTGCTAGCAAATCGAGTAAAATAAGGGTTTGCTGAAACAGGATTTGTTGTTAAGCCAGCAGGATTTCCTAAGCCTTCAAAATTAAATTGGAAACTTGTAATTCCTGGTACTCCTAAATTGTTAAAGTTAGAACCTTCTGCTCTTGCAGCAATATCATTAGTAGCTACATTATTATTTAATCTAGCAGGACCTTGATTGCCATTTTCATCAGTTTGAATTACCAATCTTGTTCCAAAAGCATTTTCAAAACCGGCAAAACCACCCACATTATCATTCATAAAAGGAATCGTGAAATCACCACCACCAGCGGCTTTCATTTTAGTGGCTATTAAATTTACAAATCCAACTTCTTGTCCACTGCTGTATAATGCACCATCTGCAAAGCCTGCCGTTAAGGAATTCCCTAACGCCACATAAGTTGAAAAATCAGCTGTTCCTCTTTCTTGAGTAATTGGATTGTCTTCAAGCGGTTGGTCAAATTCTGGTTCGCAGGCTATAAAACCTAAAGAACACAGTACGATGTATATATATTTATTATTTTTCATGTGTTTTATGTATTATAGTTTGTATGTAATTCCTAATCCTGGTGCAAAAACATTAGACTTATAAGTTCCTTCAAAAGCTGGTACGGTATCATTAGGCGAGTCGAAAGATTCATCAACTTCAGCAAAATAAATGTATAGGAATGAAGCGTCAATCGCTAAATGTTCGTTTATGTTAAAGGAAAGTCCACTTGTAAATGCATGGGAATCGTTACGTGGAGTTTCAGGAGAAAAGAAACCAGAAGCTACAGGAGTTTCATCAAAGTAATAACCTGCTCTAAAGGTAAATTTACTATTGTAGTCGTATTGCGCACCAAATCGGTAGGTACTAGCATCTTCATAATTTCTAGGGTTTATAGAAGCAGGAGTTTCGCCATCTGTAAAAGTAATGTCTAAAGATTCATAAGCTCCCCAGTAGGCCCTGTTGAAGTCAAACGCTAATAGAAGCTTATCGTTAACTTGGTATGATAATCCTAAGGTTAATTCAGAAGGAAGGGGAAGTGTGGCGTTAAATCCAGTTTGTGGTGCTTCTCCTGGGAAGTTTTGAAAACTTACATCTCCATTTTCAGCACTGATATCAATTTGACTTTGGTAACTAGCACCAATGTTTAATTTATCTGTAGGCCTGAATAAAACAGAAGCTTTCCAACCCCATGAGGTTACTCCTTCAGCATCAATTTCAATTGAAGTAGGTCCGGAAGCACTACTTACGGAATTTCCTTGTACAAGTACATTTCTGTTAAAATTAACCCCGCCAATTGCATATATGGGACCACCACCAATACTTAAAGCGTCGTTAACTTTAAACGAAACTACAGGATTTACGAAAATAGCTGATAGTTCAATACTATTCACTAAAAATCCTCCAGCCCAATCATTTGGCCAGTCTACTCTACTTCCGTAAGGAGTGTAAACCGCAATACCAGCACTAAATTTATCGGAAATTTTATAAGTAGCATATAGGTTAATAGGGGTTCCTACAGGGCTATCTGTTTCAAAAGCTTGTTGAGTATCAAGGTTTTGATATTTGGTGTTTGTTATAATTCCTGTGACTCCGGCGGAAACATTTAATTTGTTTTCTAGAAACACGAGTCCTGCGGGGTTGAAGAATGCAAGTTCGGCACTATTGACCACCGCTA
Source organism: uncultured Aquimarina sp. (assembly GCA_937958985.1). Classification (GTDB taxonomy): domain Bacteria; phylum Bacteroidota; class Bacteroidia; order Flavobacteriales; family Flavobacteriaceae; genus Aquimarina. Next base: position 168,472 of record CALGLV010000006.1, on the reverse strand, counting down.
CACCTGTATGTCCCATTGCGAGAGCTCTTTGGCCTTGAATACTCACCCTGTAACCTCCAGCGTATATTGAAGAAAAGGTTAAGCATGAAGCCAATACAAAAAGTAGTTTTTTCATAATACAATAAGTTTTAATATTAGGTTTAAAAAGAAAGTTGCTAGTTAATATATAACAATGTAAGTAATATTATTACTTAATATGTGTGATATTGATAAAAAAAAGCACCATTATTTCTGGAATAATCAAATTTAAGTAAATTTTATTAAATACTATGCAGGCATAATAATTATTTAGTTGTTTAGGAATTCTGAAGTAGCGGTGAAAAAATCAAACGAATTTTCCGCATGTAGCCAGTGGCCTGCTTTACTTATTGTTTTTAGCGTGTAGTTAGGAAAGTGATTTGCAATTATATTGAGTTCGTTATCTAATATATAATTGGAGCGATCCCCTTTTAAAAATAGCGTTTTACCTTTAAAAATAGCGTTTTCTGCCAAAGGTTTTCCTATTTCAATAACTTTCTCGGATAATGTTTTAAGGTTTATGCGCAATGCAAATTCCGAAGGAGATTTTCTATAGATATTTTTAAGTAAAAACATACGTATCCCTTTATCAGTAATGTAATTACTTAATTCATTTTCTGCATCGGTACGACTTTTAATTTCTGAAAAATCCAAAGATTGTAGGCTGTCTAGGATATCTTGGTGATGAGGAGCGTAATATTTTGGAGATATATCAGCTATAATTAAATGTTCAATTTTTTCGGGATTTTCGCAAGCAAAGTGCATGGCGGTTTTTCCTCCCATAGAATGTCCAAGTAAAGCAATTTTATCTAAATTGTGATCTAAGCAATAGGCTAACAAGTCGTCACTTAAAAATTGGTATGAAAAATCTTCAGAGTGCGGGCTTCTACCATGATTGCGTTGGTCTACTAAATGCACTTGATATCCTAATTCGCTATATTTTTTTCCTAAAGTCTTCCAATTGTCGCCCATTCCTAAAAAACCATGTAATATAATAAGAGGAAAACCAGAGCCGATAATATTTGAGTGTAATTTCATTAATTGAAAAGTTAGGAGTGAGTAGCGTAATGTTGAATTAAAAAAGAACGAATTAAATACTTATTTACTAAGAGCGCCGGACATCTTACGTAAGTACATTTGTATTACGTTTTCTAAACCTAAATATAATGACTCGCAAATAAGCGCATGCCCTATAGATACCTCAAGTACATTGGGTACATTTTCTATAAAAAACTGAATGTTATCTAAGGATAAATCGTGTCCAGCATTAATCCCTAAGTCAAGCGATGAAGCTATAATAGCGGATTCAATGTAAGGATTAACTGCCTTTTTTGGATCGTTAGGAAAGTTCTCCGCAAAGGACTCGGTGTATAGTTCTATGCGATCAGTTCCTGTTTTTTTGGCGCCTTCTATCATTGTTGCTACAGGATCTACAAAAATAGAAGTGCGGATGTTATTTCGCTTAAATTCACTAATAACTTCTGTAAGGAAATCATTATTTTTAACGGTGTCCCAGCCAGCATTACTAGTAATATTAGTAATTGCATCGGGTACCAATGTAACCTGTTGAGGTTTTGTAGCTAACACCAAATCAATAAATTTAGGAATAGGATTTCCTTCTATATTAAACTCGGTTGTAACTGTTTTTGCTAGGTCTTTAGCGTCTTGATATCGAATATGTCGCTCGTCAGGACGTGGGTGAATGGTAATTCCTTGCCCTCCAAAACGCTCAATATCATTTGCGGTTTTTAATAAATTGGGCATATTACCTCCTCGGGCGTTCCTTAACGTGGCAATTTTATTTATATTTACACTAAGCTTAGTCATGGCTTTATTTTTGATTCAAAAATACAAACTTGTGCGGTATTAAATAATTGCATAGCAGTAAAACCTTATGAATTTAGTTTTATTAAATGATGTTTCGCCATTAAGCCCTTCTTTAACAATAAAAGAAGCACAATTACTATGTAGTGAATCTACCTTTACTCACTTTCCTGTGGTTGAAGAAAATCGTTACCTAGGTTGCATTGCTTTGTATGATATAGCGGATAGTGATTCAGAGAAATTAGTTGGAGACTTAAAATACGAGTTTGAAAACTTCTGCGTTACAGAAGGCACCAATTCATTGGGTTTTTTGGAAGTTATTAGTAAATGCCAAACTAATATAATGCCTGTTTTATCTCAGGAGGAAAAGAAATATATTGGATATGTTGAATTACAAGATGTACTTGATATTTTTGGCGATATGCCTTTTTTGAGTGAACATGGAAATTTAATAGTTGTTTCTAAAGGAATATCAGATCAATCATTCAGTGAGATTTGCCAAATTGTAGAGTCGAATAACGTTAAAGTGTTATCATGTTATATATCAAAAATCGAAAATGATATGGTTGAAACTACTTTGAAAATTGGTGATGGAGATTTTAATGCAGTGATACAAACGTTTAGGCGCTATGGATATACAATTATGTCTGACCATTATGATGATGTATTTTTAAATACCCTTAAGGAGCGCTCAAGGTACTTTGATAAGTACTTAAATATGTAATAAAATACTACTTAATATATGAAAGTAGGAATCTACGGCCAATTTTACCACAAAAACTCAGGACAGTATATACAGCAGCTTTTAGAGTTGTTAGATGAACGCTCAGCAGAAGTGGTTATAGAGAAAAATTTTTTGAAATTAATTCATGACAATGAAAGCATCAAAAAAGACTATTCTTATTTCAGTACTTTTAAAGAATTAGACACTTCATACGATCTTTTTTTTAGTATAGGGGGTGATGGGACTATATTAAAAACGGTTACTTACGTCCGAGATTTAGGAATTCCAATAGTTGGAATTAACACAGGTCGCTTGGGTTTTTTAGCAACCATTCGAAAAGAAGAAATACAAACTTCGGTTAATCAAATTTTTGAAGGCGAGTATACAGTTTCACGTCGCTCTTTATTGCAAATAGAGTCTTCCTGTGGGAAAGATTTTGATGGAATTAATTTTGCTTTAAATGAAATTGCCGTAAGTAGGAAAAACACAACCTCAATGATTACCGTTCATACCAAAGTTGATAATGAGTTTTTAACCTCATATTGGTCCGATGGTTTAATAGTTTCAACACCAACAGGATCTACAGGGTATTCGCTTAGTTGTGGAGGTCCAATTATAATGCCCGAAACCTGTAGTTTTTTGTTAACTCCTATAGCGCCGCATAACTTGAACATGCGACCACTTTCAGTTTCTCAAGAGTATGAAATTACATTAACTATTTCAGGAAGAGAAGAAGAGCATTTGGTTTCGCTAGATTCGAGAACTTACATATTAAAAAACGAAACAGAAATAACACTAAAAAAAGCTCCTTTTGAAATTAATATGGTTTGCCTTAAAGGAGAAAGTTTTTTGAAAACGCTACGAGAAAAGTTACTTTGGGGTGAAGACAAACGCAATTAGGTATACTTTTTTGAAAAAAACATAGTTTTATTTGATATATGTTTTGAGTAAAATAGAAGTTTTTACACAAAAACTTAATTGTTATATTTGCAAGCACCTTATTTTTATGTTAAAAAAAATAATCTTATTAATAGTAGCTTTTGTGGCCTCTTTTTTAAATGCCCAAACTTACGAAATTGGTCTTCAGCTAGGTCAAACAAATTTTGTTGGCGATGTGGGTAATACTACTATTGTTAGGCCTCAGGATACTGGTTTTGGAATATTAACCAAATGGAATAGGAGTGATCGGCATTCGTTTAGAGCATCGTTTTCTTACTTGCCAATTTCTGCGGATGACAATTTATCGTCTGACCCAAGTAGACAAGCACGAAATTTTAAATTTGAAAATTCAATAAAAGAACTTTCTTTAGGGATAGAGTATACTTTTTGGGAGTGGAATTTACATACAGGTAAAAAACAAACTACACCTTATTTGTATACGGGTATTAATGTAATTAACTATGGTGATTTAGCACTAACACCATCGCCTAACAGAGAGCTTAAAGCATTTGAAGATGCTTGGGGAGTAGCAATACCTATGGTAATAGGAATTAAAACTACTCTAGGGCAACACTTTGTGTTTTCTTTTGAAATGGGGGCTCGATATGCATTTACCGATAATATAGATGGTAGTAATCCGTCAAACCTAAATCTTGATTCTGTGCCAGGCGGTAATGGAATTGACTTGAATTTTGGGAATCAAAATAATAACGATTGGTATTTTTTTAATTCCATATCACTAACATATACTTTTGGTAGGCGCCCGTGTTACTGCGTTTTTTAATGTTTTAATGAAAAATGAGTTTAAAAGAACAAATAAACACTTCTAAAATCCCTCAGCATGTCGCCATTATTATGGATGGTAATGGTCGCTGGGCTAAAAGTCAGGGAATGATGCGGGCTTTTGGGCATGAAAATGGAACGAAAAGTGTGAAAACAGTAATTGAAACAAGTGTTAAGCTTGGGATAGGTTACTTAACGCTATATGCCTTTTCCACAGAAAATTGGAAGCGTCCAAAGCTAGAAGTGAATGCGTTAATGCGATTATTAGTAAAATCATTGCGTTCAGAACTTCCGCTTTTTCATTCAAAGAAAGTACGCCTTAATATTATAGGCGATATAAATTCGCTTCCAGATAAGGCTAAACGAGAGTTGGAATCGGCTATTGAAGAAACCAAAGACTATAACGAAATGGTGTTAACATTGGCATTGAGTTATGGGGCAAGAGAAGAATTGGTAAATACTTTTCAAGAAATAGCAGATAAAGTAAAAAATAATTTAATTTCGCCACATTTAATAACAGAGCAAGTTATTAAAGAGCATTTATATACAAAATCAATGCCCGATGTAGATTTGTTGATTCGCACTAGCGGAGAACAACGCATTAGCAATTTTTTGTTATGGCAGATAGCTTACGCAGAATTGTTTTTTTCGCCAGTTTTATGGCCTGATTTCACTGCAGAGCATCTATACGAAGCAATTTTAAATTATCAACAAAGAGAACGAAGATTTGGAAAAACAAGCGAGCAACTCACCTAAAGTAGTTATCAAAACTGCTTTCCAGCTTCATATATTTACACTTTTATTACTAATAAGTACTACTGTTTTAAAAGCTCAGGATATTTCCTTAGCCGATGGTAAACAATATACTTTAGGTAAAATTGAAGTTACGGGAACCACAACCTACAGTAAAAGTACCATAATAACATATACAGGTTTACGCGAGGGAGAACTAATTTATTTGCCAGGAGATAAAATTAGTAGAACCGTTAAAAAATTATGGGACTTAGGCCTTTTTAAGGATATTAATTTTTATATCACTAAAATAGAGGATAATGTAGCAGATTTAGAGCTTCAGATTACTCAAGTACCCGTTTTAAATGAAGTTAGAATAGATGGTGTAAGTAAATCTAAAAGAGCCACTTTTTTAAAGGATAATGAACTTAAGAAAGGAGCTAAAGTAACCGAAAACTTAGTTACGAATACAAAAAACTACATTAAAAAAAGCTACAGAGATAAAGGTTATCTAAATACTAAAGTTTTAATCAATACTACAGAGGTTAAAGATACAATAGCGAACAACTCGGTAAATATGGTTGTTAGGGTAGATAAAGCCGACCGAGTAAAAATCGACAGCATATCTATTGTAGGGAATGATAAAATTTCTGATAAAAAAATCAGAAAATATTTAAAAAAGACAAAACGAAAAAATCCATTTCGATTTTGGAAGCGCTCAAAATTTATTGCAGAAGATTATAAAGAGGGTAAAGAAAAAATCCTTGAAAAATATAAAGAGAAAGGGTATCGCGACGCTAGGATTATTAGTGATACCATAATTAAAGGAGAAGAAGATATTGCACTTCAATTGAATATTGAAGAAGGTAACAGGCATTATTTTGGAAAAATTAGTTTTATAGGTAACAGTGTTTATACAGATGAGCAATTAGCAAAGCAGCTTGTCTTAAAAAAAGGCGATGTATATAACGGAGTCTTATTAGAAAAAAGAATCAGTGACCCTTCAAGACCTGATGCTAATGATATCACTAATTTATATCAAAATAACGGATACTTCTTTTCAAGAATTAATCCGGTAGAAGTAAATGTTCAAAATGATACCATTGATTTTGAAATAAGAATAACAGAAGGCAAATTAACCCGTTTTGACCGTATTACTGCGGTGGGTAACACAAAAACCAACGATCATGTTTTATACAGAAATATTAGAACAAGACCAGGTGAAGTTTATAGTAAGCAAAAAATAATTAGAACATTACGTGAATTAGGGCAAACCAACTTTTTTGATGCAGAACAACTAATACCAAATATTAAAAACCCAGACCCTAATGCTGGTACTGTTGATATTGAGTATTCGGTAGTAGAAAAAGGAGCCAGTCAATTTGAATTGCAAGGTGGCTTTGGAGGTACCGGATTTATAGGTACAGTAGGGCTTAGTTTTAATAATTTTTCTATTAAAAATATTTTTAATAAAAAATCGTACCAACCCCTTCCTTCTGGTGACGGACAAAGTTTATCATTAAGAGCGCAAGTTAGTCAGTCATTTAGAACTTATAGCTTGTCTTTTGTAGAGCCTTGGTTAGGAGGTAAAAAACCTTTTCAGTTATCGGTTTCATTTCAACATAGAAATCAGTTTCGTTTTAATTTTGATACAAGAGAAGTTGATAGAAATCAAAGTTTCTTGCTAACAGGAGGTAGAATAGGAATTGCAAAACGATTGAAATGGCCTGATGATTTCTTTACATTATCACAAAGTATAGGATTTAATTATTATGATTTAAATAACTTTCAATTCGGACTTTTTACGTTCGGTAATGGTAACTCGAATGATTTAAACTATACTTTTGGTATAAGTAGGAATAATACTTCGATAAGCCCGATATTTCCTGTGGGAGGTTCAGATCTTTCTTTTTCGTTTAAAACATCTTTCCCATATTCGTTATTTGAAAACACAGATTGGGCTGCGTTAAGAGCAGAAAGAGCCAAAGAAATTGACGCTATAGGCGGTAGTATCAATGGACAGCCAGTTCCTCAAAGAGTATCAGAGATAGATCAGCAGCGATTTAAATGGTTAGAGTATTATAAAGTTAGTTTTTCTGGAGATTGGTATACAAGTTTGCCTAAAAAATTCGTTTTAAAATCTTCGTTTAAATTTGGTTTCTTGGGTGCGTATAACACAGATAAAGGAGAAATACCTTTTGAAAGATTTCAGTTAGGTGGTAGTGGATTAGGTGGAAACAATAGTGGATTAGCTTCGGTAGAAAATATTGCATTAAGAGGTTATCCTGATGGTCAGGTAATTTCAAATACCTCAGACTTAGCACCTGATAGTGTTGTCAATGAAGGGGCTTCTACTATATATAATAAGTTTTCATTAGAGCTTCGATACCCAATTAGTTTAAAACCTTCTGCGACTGTATATGGCCTTACTTTCTTAGAAGGAGGATCGGCTTATAATAATTTCAGACAATTTAATCCTTTTCAATTGAATCGTTCTGCAGGAGTTGGAATCCGTATATTTTTACCAGCTTTTGGGCTTTTAGGAATCGATCAGGCTTTTGGATTTGACCCTTTAAACGGAGAATCCGGAGCTCATGGTTGGGAAACACATTTTGTATTAGGGCAACAATTTTAGTATTTTGGCACGATTATTTCATAATTAATAAAACATAGTTAAAATGAGGTTATACATATATTCTTTTTTAGTATCCTTTATTTGTTTGTCAGTTAATGCGCAAAGAGGTGTTCGTGTTGGTTATATTGATATGGACTATATTCTAGAAAATGTAGGAGATTACAACGAAGCAAAAAGTCAACTGGAAAACAAAGTTGTGAAATGGAAAGGTGAAATTGATGCACTGAATGCTGAGGTAGATTTATTAAAAAATGCCCTTGAGAGTGAAAAGGTTTTATTAACCAAAGAACTTGTTGAGGAAAGAGAAGAAGATATTTATTTTAAAGAAAAAGAAGTTTCCGATTATCAACAAAAAAGATTTGGCCCAGCGGGTGATTTAGTAAAGCAAAAGCAACGATTAATTCAACCAATTCAAGATCAAGTTTTTAATGCAGTACAAGAAATTGCTAAAAACAAGAAGTACGATTTTATTTTAGATAAATCAGCAGATTTGGTAATGCTTTATAGTGCGGATAGGTACGATATAAGTGATCTTGTTTTAAGAATAATAACACGCTCAGCTAAAAGACAACAGTTAAAAGGAAAGGGAGCAAAAAGAGCTCTTGAGAATGACGAAGACAACTCTTTAGAAGTAGACAAAGAGTTGCAAGAAAGAAAAGCAGCAGCTGAGGCAAAACTGGCAGAAAGAGAACGCTTGATTGAAGAAAAAAGAGCTGCTAGAGAAAAATTAAGGCAAGAAAAAATCAAAGAATACGAAGATCGTAGAAATAAATTATTAGAAGCTCGAAAAAGAAAAAGAGATTCTATATTAGAAGCAAAAAAAAATAGTAAACAATAATAAATTTAGATAAATCAAAATATAATGAAACAAATTAAAACACTTATTGTAGCAGTAGCATTAATTTTTGGAGTAAGTAACTTCGCAAATGCACAAAGTAAAGTAGCGCATATCGCTTCTCAAGAATTAGTGAATAGTATGCCTGAATATAAAAGTGCTATGAATGAGTTAGAGCGTCTACAAAAGAATTACGATGCTGAAATCAAAACGATGATGGGTGAGCTTCAAGCTAAAGCTAAACGTTACGATTCTGAGGCAGCAACAAAAACTCAAGAAGAGAACACTAAAAGAGTTCAAGAAGTTCAATCAACAGAAAGAACTATTGGAGAGTACAGAAATAACGCATTAAAAGATTTGCAAAAGAAAGAGGTGGAATTATTAAAGCCTGTAATAGAAAAAGCTAGAGTAGCAGTTCAAAAAGTAGCTCGTGCTAAAGGTTTTCAGTATGTTATGGATGCTACCACAGGTACAGGATTAATCCTTGCTGAAGGTTATGATTTAATGGCTGATGTAAAGAAAGATTTGGGAATTCAATAATATAAATTACAAAAAAAATAAAAAAGCTACCTTTAATAGGGTGGCTTTTTTTATTTTAGAAAATTATGAGAAATCAACCTATTGGCGTTTTTGATTCTGGTGTTGGAGGAACTTCTATTTTGAGAGAAATAGTTAAGCTGTTACCTAATGAGGATATAATTTATTTAGCCGATAGCAAAAATGCACCCTATGGTGAGCGCTCAAAAGAAGCGATTTTAGCACTTTGTGAAAAAAATGTTGATTGGTTGCTATCTGCCGGCTGCAAGTTAATTGTAGTAGCATGTAATACTGCCACAACAAACGCAATTCAAAGCTTGCGTAAAAACTATGATATTCCGTTTATAGGCATTGAACCGGCAATTAAGCCTGCGGCCTTGAGATCGCAAACACATACCATAGGTGTTTTAGCGACTAAGGGCACACTATCAAGCCAGTTATTTCATGAAACAGCGGAACTGTATTCAAAAAATACCACAATAATAGAAGTTGTTGGTAAAGGTTTAGTAGAGCACATTGAATCAGGTGATTTTGATAGCATTAAATTACAGAACCTTTTAAAAAGTTTTGTGGATCCTTTGGTAGAAGCTAATATTGATTATTTGGTGCTTGGTTGTAGTCACTATCCATATTTAATTCCTTTATTAAAAAAAATAGTGCCTCAAAGAGTGCAAATAATAGATTCGGGAGCTGCTGTAGCAATACAAACAAAGCAAGTATTGATAGATGAAAATTTATTAAATACCGATAACAAGACTTTTAACGTTCGTTTCTATACCAATTTCAATAAAAAAACAATTAAATTTATCTCAAAAATGTACTTTGACGAAGCTAAAGTGTGTTTAATCGATGATTTTTAGTAAGAATAAACCTACAAAAACATAATTTTAACATTTTTATACGTTAAGTAACGATTAGTGTCGCTATATTGTATCTGTAATTGAAAGCAATATACACGACTAAATCAAAAAACTCGACACTATGAAAACATTATTTTTAGTTATTTTTTTAGGAATAAGCGGATTGGTATTAGGTAATACCAAAAGTGTTGATAGTCAGTTTTTAGATTACGAAAAATTAGAAATAAAAATACCAGCCAAAAAGAAGGCTAAAATGAAGCAAGCAAAAACAATGATTGCTTATGAGTTTTATTACACTATAGATTGGTTATATAACGAAACTCCTTTTTCTTATAAATTGGAAGTTTACGCTTAAAATATTTTGATTGTTTGAGTTATTTGATGATGGAAAAGCCAGCTTATTTATAAGTTGGCTTTTTCTTTTTTATTTGTTAATGAAGATTAAAGTAGTTAGTGTATTGTTATCTAATGCTTAAATTTGCATTGAAACATAAATTTTAGTTTTAGTACCATTTTACTATGAAAAAGTTTACAATAAAAACCGTTCCTACTTCTCATGATGATATTATGAAGTTTGAAGCTAATCATTTTATTACCCAACATATTAGCTATGAATTTGCTAATATAGAAGAGGCGAAAATTTCTCCTTTAGCCCAACAGTTATTTCATTTGCCTTTTGTGAAGCAAATATTTATTTCTCAAAATTTTGTTGCAATCAATAAATACGATATTGTTGGTTGGGAAGATGTTCAGAATGAAGTGTCTGAGCAAATTGAAGCTTATTTAAATTCTGGTGATTTAGTTATAAACGCAGAAAATAACACCACAAAAAAAGTACCTGTTACTGTTTATGCTGAAAGCACACCAAACCCTAGTGTTCAAAAGTATGTAGCAAATAAAAAATTGGTTCTTAGGTCTTTGGAATATAAAAATTTAGATGAAGCAATACACTCTCCATTAGCATCAGCACTTTTTCAGTTTCCTTTTGTTAAAGAAGTGTTTTTCGACGATAATTACGTTTCTATTACTAAATATGATAGGGTAGAATGGAATGATATCTCTAATGAAATTCGAGAATTCTTAAGATCGTATTTAGAAGAAGGTAAGGAAGTTGTTTCTGAAAGCGAAACTAAAAATATAAACTCGCAGGTTTCAAGTGAGCAAAGCGAACAGCAAGTAGACAGTTTAGATCCTATATCTAAACAAATTGTTGACATTATTGAAGAATATGTAAAGCCTGCTGTGGCTAGTGATGGCGGAAATATTCAGTTTCAAAATTATGATGAAACGACACAAAAGGTAGAGGTGATTTTACAAGGAGCCTGTAGTGGATGTCCATCGTCAACATTTACATTAAAAAACGGAATTGAAACCATGCTTAAAGAAATGCTTCCGGGTAAAATATCTACGGTAGAAGCAATAAATGGTTAATAATTAATAATTTAAGTATATATATTTGATATTATCTGCTAAAAAAGTATATTTATGTAAATAAATTATTAATTTTTTAAAGAATAACTAAATGGCAGTTTTAAAAGTAATAGAAGTATTATCAAATTCATCAAAAAGTTGGGAAGATGCAACTAAAAAAGCGGTACAGCATGCTTCAAAATCTGTAAAAAATATTAAATCTGTTTTCGTACAATCTCAGAGTGCTACAGTAAACGATAATGGTGAAGTTGACGATTTTAGAGTTAATCTAAAAATTACTTTTGAAGTAAAATAATTCATCTTTTTTTGAAATTTACAAGGTGTGTTAGTAATAAACTAGCACACCTTGTGTATTTTTACAATATGAGGTTTTTACAATTAGCAGTTTTTTTGGTTTCTTTTTTCTTATTGCTTTCTAGTTGCAACACACAAAAAAAGAAATCGATGTCTTCACATAAATTTACTAACGACTTAATTAAGGAGACTAGTCCTTATTTGCTTCAACATGCACATAACCCAGTAAATTGGAAAGCATGGAATCCAGAGGCCCTTGCGCAATCAAAAAAAGAAAATAAGCTAATGCTTATAAGCGTAGGTTACGCAGCTTGCCATTGGTGTCATGTAATGGAAAAAGAAAGTTTCGAAGATTCTACTGTTGCAGATTTGATGAATAGTAAATTCATAGCTATTAAAATAGATAAAGAGGAGCGCCCAGATATAGACCAGGTATATATGAGTGCCGTGCAATTAATGACAGGTCGTGGTGGTTGGCCTTTAAATGTAATTGCATTGCCCGATGGAAGACCTATTTGGGGAGGCACTTATTTTCCAAAAGAACAATGGGTGAACGCATTAAATCAAGTACAAAATGCTTACAATACCAATCCTGAAAAATTAATTGAATATGCCGAACGCCTTGCAAAAGGCATGAAACAACTTAGCTTGGTTTCTCCCAACGAAAATGAAATTAAATTTGATAGTGATACGTTAGTAAAAGCATTAGACAATTGGAGCAAGAGTTTTGATAGAGAGAAAGGCGGACTAAATATAGATCCAAAATTTATGATGCCAAATAACTATCAGTTTTTGTTACGTTACGCACATCAAATAAATAACGATGACTTAAATAAATATGTTATAAATACCCTCGATAAAATTTCTTACGGAGGCGTTTACGATCATGTTGGTGGCGGTTTTTCTAGATATTCTACAGATGCTAAATGGCATGTCCCTCACTTCGAAAAAATGCTTTATGATAATGCTCAGCTAATTAGTTTGTATTCAGAAGCTTATTTAAAGACAGGAAATGATTGGTACAAACAAGTAGTATATGAAACGCTTAATTTTGTAGAAAGAGAGTTGACTTCTTCCGAAGGTGCTTTTTACTCTTCGTTAGATGCGGATAGTTTAAATAACTCTAAAGAGTTAGAAGAAGGCGCTTTTTATGTGTGGAATAAAAAAGAATTGCAGGAATTATTAGCAGGTGATTTTGAGCTTTTTTCAAAATATTATAACATTAATGATTATGGAGCCTGGGAACATAATAACTACGTTTTAATTCGTAATGCTAGTGATAATGAATTTGTAAAAAAGAACAAGCTCGATTTAAATTCATTTTTAAATAAACAAAAGGAGTGGAAAAAAACACTATTTACAGCAAGGGCAAAACGACAAAGACCAAGGCTTGATGATAAAACATTAACCTCGTGGAATGCATTAATGTTAAAAGGATATGTGGATGCTTTTAAAGCTTTTAATGACTCCTCTTTTTTAGATGTAGCACTTAAAAATGCCGCTTTTCTTGAAAAAAATCAATTGGATAATTCTGGAAAACTTTGGCATAATTATAAAGAAGGGAAAAGTACCATAAATGGTTATCTAGAGGATTATGCGGCCACAATAGAAGCTTTCATTTCTCTTTATGAGGTAACACTCGATGAGAAGTATTTAAAGCTATCGAAGATTATGATTGATTATGTTGATAATCATTTTTATGACCCAACAAGTAAATTGTATTTTTTTACTTCTAATCTAGATGACTCTTTAGTAAGTAGAAATATAGAATCTTTGGATCAAGTTATACCTGCGTCTAACTCTATAATGGCTAAGAATTTGTATAGGTTGTATCATTATTTTTCAAACCCAAAATACCTTGAGAAATCTAAAGCAATGTTGCATAACATTCAGCCAAGTATTGTTGAGTACCCATCGGGTTACTCCAATTGGATGGATCTTTATTTGAATTTTTCAGATACTTTTTATGAGGTTGTGGTTACTGGTAAGGAAGCAAAAAGCATAGTCCAAAAAATTAATCAAAATTATTACCCTAATAAAATTATAGCAGGTACCGATGTGTCTTCTGAAAACCCTCTTTTTAAAGGAAGGTTTAAAGAAAGCGGCACCTTTATATTTATTTGCCAAGATAATGCGTGTAAGTACCCGGTAACTTCTGTAAAAGAAGCTTTGGACTTAATGGAATAGGATGTTAATTGCCTTGGAAATTACTTGAATCTTGGTTTTCTTCTTTCGTATGTTAAAAACGAATAGTCGTATTTGTGTTTGTCGTCTTTTTTATGAACCTCTTCAGCAGTTAAAACCCAAACTGCTGGATCTATAATAGGAAAAAAAGTATCTCCTTCTAAAGTTGTGTGAACACGAGTTATTTCCAACTTATCAGCAATATTTATTGCTTTCTTATAAATTTCACCGCCACCAATAATATACGGTTGCTCATCTTTTGCATAGGCTAATCGAACAGCATTTTCAAGGGAGTTAATTACAGAGCAATCCTCTATTGTTAAATTGCGTTTGCGAGAAATTATAATATGGGTTCTATTGGGTAATATACCAGGTAATGAATCAAATGTTTTTCTGCCCATTATGATATAATGGCCTGTAGTCAGTTTTTTAAAGCGTTTGAAATCGTTTGGTAAATGCCATAAAAGGTCATTGTTTTTTCCAATAACATCGTTTTCAGATGCGGCTACTATTAGTGTTAACATTAATTGTTGATTTCAGAATTATTGGTTTTATCCAAAAGTATATTTTTATCAGTATTTGCTTCCTTAGGAATTTCTAAGCTAAGCTTTTGTTGCATTTCTGCAATTTTAATTTGTTGCTTTTCTACTAAATAGGTCATTTGTTTAGCTTTCCAAGCTTTACCCATAAATTTGCTAAAAAGTAATACTCGAAAAGTGTGAATCATCATAAAAAATGACCAAGCTAAAACTGCATATACAAACCAATCTAGTTCAAAAGGTTTGAATTCAGAACCGAAATCCAGCAGCACATTTAGTATTATAAAAAACACACAACCAACTAAGTAAAATAAGAAATGTGTGTATAGATTTTTTTTTTCTTTTATACGCTCTTGGGCGTGTTCAAAAATTTCTTTTTGTCGTAAATCTATATTTTCTTCAGTCTTTTTTGATTTAGAAAACATTTTTTTTATTTAAAAATAAGATTTTAAATACAGATCTGGTAAAAAAAGAGGGTTAGTTTTGTCAGCATGTTAATAATTAGCTGATTCATATGCATTTACCGTGTTTGAATAAAAGTTTTTTATAACTTCACAGCATTAATTAAAATTTATTATATGGCAATTTCAAAGCAATTTTTAAAATCAAAGCCAGAATGTAAGGTTACCTTTACTGTACCTGCAAAAGAAGCAAAATCTGTAGAGGTTGCAGGAGCTTTTAATAATTGGAGCCCTAAGGAGCTTCCTTTAAAAAAGAGAAAAGACGGAGTTTTCAAAGGAGTAATTAATTTACCCGTAAATAACTCGTTTGAATTTAAATATGTAGTAGATGGAAAAATATGGGTTAATGATGAACAAGCTGATAAATTAGTTTGGAACGACTTTTCAGGTTCTGAAAATGGATTACTAGAAATTTAATGTATCAGATTTGTATTTTAGGTATAAAAAAAGCGTTCAAATCTAAAATTTGAACGCTTTTTTTATTTATGTATAATTTTAGTGTATAGCTTTGTTTAATGCGTTTTTAGCATCATTAACGGTGTTATTACCTGCACTTTTAGTAGCATCTACTGCATTACCCGCAGCATCTTTGGCAGAATTTACAGCATTACCTGCAGCATCTTTAGTAGCATCTACAGCATTACCTGCAGCATCTTTGGCAGAATTTACAGCATTACCTGCAGCATCTTTAACAGAATTCACAGCATTACCTGCAGCATCTTTAGCTGTATTTACCACATTACCTGCAGCATCTTTAGCCGTATTTACCACATTACCTGCAGCATCTTTAGCCGTATTTACCACATTACCTGCAGCATCTTTAGCCGTATTTACTACATTACCTGCAGCATCTTTAGCCGTATTTACTACATTACCTGCAGCATCTTTAACCGAATTAGCCCCGTTTTTAGCGGCATTCATTGTTTCTGAAGAAGCGTTTTCAACAGCGTTAGCTGCATCTCCTACTGCAGATTGTGCTTTATTTACAGTTTCTCTACATGAAGTAGCAACAATTAAAGACAAAGCAGCAATACTTAAAAATATTTTTTTCATGATTATGGAATATTTGTTTAGTTAGTTATAAAGATACATTTAAATAACTCTTAATATTTCATAATATTTGATTTTGCTAAGAAAAAAACAGATTAAGTGAATAAAAACAGGATTAAAGGTAGTTTAAATACGTTTAATATAATTTTTACGTTACTATGAAGAATAATTTTTTAAAAAACGCACAATTTCATCGCTGTCAACAAGTACTTGATAGTCACTAACCTTTAGGGCCATCATATTTTTATGAGGAATAGACATAAGTTTTGTGGAATCACTATTGTATATATTTGAGTAAGAGTAAGATAGTGCATCTATCTGTATTCCTAATCTTAATTCTTCAAAATAGAAATCAAAATGATAATTCCCTAAACTATAATTTGTTTTAAACTTATTCTTAAAGTTTTTCTCAAAAAATAGCTTCTTCTTTAATACAGAAATACTTTCATCAATATTATTTAATGAATGTTTTATTAGGTTTTCTTTAGGTTGGGTATGTGGAGCTAAATTCATAGTAAATCTTATTAAGGTTAAAGTCGTTTTTTAACGCATAACTAACACTTGGATTTATTACAAATATATGGATTATATCCATTTAATAAATTATTTAAAGAATTTATTTTGGATTATTTCCAAATTTGTATCTTTGAATTATGGACAAGTCAAATGAATTAGCAGCAAAACGTTTTAAAGTAATACGAGAAAACCTCAATTTAACTCAGAAGCAATTTGCTGAAATTTTAGAGATTAGAAATACTATAGCCGATATAGAGCGTGGTAGAACTAAAATATCAGGTTATGCGGTGGCTAAATTAATTCAAGTTTACGGAGTTAATCCAATGTGGTTGTATGGATTGAGTGCTGTAAAACTTTTAAAAGACTTACAGGTTGACACTAGCCCTAAAGTGATTACTGTAGATGTTGAGAATAATGAGAATATGGTGCTAGTAGATGTGAAAGCAGCGGCAGGCTATCCCACGAATGTTCAAGAGCCCCATTGGTATAATGAACTACCAGCTTTTAATTTTCCTTTGCCCCAATATAAAAATGCTACTTTTAGAGGATTTCAAATACAAGGTGATAGTATGTACCCTCATTTTAAACCCAAAGAATGGGTTATTGCCAAGGCTGTTGATGCCATTCAAAACTTGTCGGATAATAAAACATGTGTGGTAGTATTGAAAGACAGTGTTTTAATCAAGCAATTGAAGAAGTCTAGCGATATCAATTTTGTTACGTTAATCTCTTCTAACAAGGAATATCCGCCTTTTGATGTTTCATTGAAAGATATACAGGAAGTTTGGCAGGTAAATAGCAAATTAAGTTTTGATATTGACGATGTTGGTGAGTCTGCGAGTATACATGATATTCAATTGGCTATGCAACGTCTCACCAAAGAGGTTGATTCATTGAAATCCAAATAGATTTATTTTTTCACTTAAAAGCAGTTGTAAATTTAGCTTACAGAATAGCATTTTTCACCTTTTTCATTAAAGTGTCGTAAACGTCAACAGGGTAGGTTTTAGTTCCCATAAAAATGTCACCCATATATTCACTAAAACGCTGACCGTATTTTTTTAAGATTAAATTTCTAAGGGTTTTGTTCCTGTAAAACCACTTCGCCAACTTAGCCGAACTTTCAAGCTCTGGAAGTAGCCTTAAGTTTAATTTTTTAAGATAGCTATTTTCTGTTTCTTGTATGTTTAAGTCACTTTCGATAATCGCATCTGCTAATAGGTTTCCACTATAAATAGCATTTGATATTCCCTCTGCGGTAATAGAATCAGCAAATCCTGCGGCATCTCCTATTAAAAAGACATTCTCTTTTACAAAACCATCTGTACGTGCACTAACGGGAATTTGAAAACCGTGTCTTTCAATACTTGTAATATTTTTAATGCCTAAAAAATTAATGTAATCTTCGCATAAAGCTTTGATGTTTGAAGTTTTATTTTCAAAACAACCTACGCCTATTGAAAAGTGATTCTTTTTAGGGAAATTCCAGCCATAACCGCCAGGTACGGCGTCTATATCAAACCGTACACTATCACAATGTTTTTTGTATTCCTCGTCGGTTACATAAACTTCATATTCTAATGCGGGTATTAACTTGCGTGTATCTGTTTTCCAGCCAGCCATTTTTGCAATAGGGCTATAAGCACCATCAGCGGCAACAATAATTTTTGCAGTAATTTTACTTTTGTTAGTAACAATTGTTGTTAAAGATTCGTTTTTCTCTAAGCTCATTACTTTGTGCTCGTCCATTAAAGTAGCACCATATTTTTTAGCTTCTTTAATGATTAATTCATCAAAAGAATCTCTCATAATCATGCTAATGATTGGGTCTTTTCGAGTTGTTTTAAAGTGAAGCTTTTCGCCTAAAAAAATATCTACAGTGTGGAATTTGGTTTCAATAACTTCGTTTACGTCAAACGACATATTGCTTAGTCCTCGGTATACAAAACCACCCCCACAAACTTTATATCTTGGAAGTTTTTCTTTTTCAATAATAACTGTCGAAATACCTTCTTTGGCTAGCTTTAAAGCTGTTGAAGCACCTGAGGGGCCAGCCCCTATAATGGCAACGTCAAAAGCCAAAATCTCATTATTCATAGCTATAAATTATAGATGTAAAAATAGAATTTTAATGGCGTACTTTTATTAATGTGAGCTATTTTTTTGGTGGATACTTTTGCAATACCTTGTTCATCATTACATAAAAAAAGTTTTCTCTATTTTCAGGTGTGTGTGTAGAATTTTGAACATCATCTACCTCTGCTTGCCAAATAAGTTCATCTTTTGAAACATCAATAAAATCCATAGTTAATTGAATGTGCTGATTTGGGGCGCCAAAAGGAATGCTTCCGCCAATATTAAAAGGACCATTACCTATACCAATTCCTATTCTGTTGTTATTAGGTGTTTTGTATTGCTTGCTTTTAAAGTTGATGTATAATTGTGGTGTATCGCTTATTTTTAAGCCTTTAGTTGCTAAAATACTATCGGTGCTAGCAAGTAATCGTTTAGTGTCCAAATCACTTAAATTAGTGTTTAAATTTGGGTAATAACTGTAAGTGGTATAAGTGTTAAAATCTTTTTTTGTGTCATAATCATAAGCAACTCTAGGGGTAGAGCATGCAAATAATACTAGTGAAGTAATAACTAAAAGTAAATGTTTCATAGTATGAATTTATGGAGAAATAATCAAAAACTTAGCCAAATTTAAAAATTAACCTTTAGCGAGCAGCTTTCCGTTAGAAATTTCATAAAAAAAGGATCCGCCAAAGCCTAAGCTAAAGGCAAAAAATAATTCTTCAATAGGTACTCTAAAAAAATAGATATCAAATAAAATAGTAGTTTCCCAGTTATCGGTAACCCCTTGTGGGTAGATCCAGAAAATAGTAGTTAGCCAAATAAAAACAACAACTACGGTAAAAATTGAATTTATTAAAATTGGTTTAAAAAGGTCGGGCCTTTTAAATATGGTGTAACCACCTATAGTTAATAATAAAAATATTTGTCCGTAAATAGAGTTTAAGCCACATTTTTTTATAAGGAAATACAATATAATAAATGATAGTCCAGCGAAAATTAACGTAAACCTTTTGGCAGAAGGCAATGTTTCCGATGAATAGTTGACTTTAAATGTGAATTGATATAACACTGTGATAAAAGAAGCATTGATTAGTCCGTACAGAAAATCTTCTAAAGGGAAATAGGGGCCAAAAAAATAAGTGGGATTCCAGTAATCAAATGTAAAAAGTTGCCCCATTATAACGGAAGCCAAGCCGTAAGCACGACCTGTATGCCACAGTTTACGGCGTAAGTCTTTTCTAATAAAAAAAACCAATAACCAAAAGGGCAGTAAAAGCGATACTGACCATAAATAAGCTGTTTTTATAAACCAATCATTCATAGAGGTGTAAAGAAAAGAAGTTCCTATTTAAAATTCTAAGAAAGGGTGTTTTTTTATTGCTATTTGCTTTTTCTTTTCTAAAGAAAGAATGAATTTTTGATGTGCTTCACCATTAGGATTAAAAGGCTTGTGGGATAATCCTTGCTGTATTTCTTGAATAAGTTTTATGGTAGCATTAGTGTTTGCTTCATGTATCCAAGTGCTTCTAAAATGTTCCCAAACGTAATCTATGGCGGTTTGGTTGGGATGAACTAAATCATTTTTGTAAAAGCGATAGTCACGCAAGCAGTCTGTAACCAATTCATACGAGGGGTAATAATTTGTATTTTCAGAATTACCAACAGCATTATGTAAAGCAGATAATAAATGAGCTTTACTACGATTGTTTTCGATTATACCATCTTTAATATGTCTTACCGGTGATACTGTTGCAATAATGGTAAGCTTAGGGTTTAAAGAGCGGATTTTGTCAAAGGTATTTTTAATTGTTATCTCAATTGTATTGATTGAAGAAAGTGTTTTTTTAAATTCCTTTTGAGGTATTTTGTGGCAATTTGCTACAATGAAATCATTTTTTTGGTAGCCCCAAGCAGTACCGTATGTAATTATGAAATGTGAGGCATTCTTAACTTTTAAAAGAGTTTCTTTTAAAGTTAAATTTAAATTATTTAGTAATTGAGCTTTATCAACGCTACTCCATTTAGAATGTACTTCAAAGCAGTGCCATTGTTCATTATGAAAAAATAAGTCTTTTTCAGTGAATTGTTTTTGTGAAACTATTCTTTCTAAAAGATTATTAATTGCTTCGGGGTGAAAAATAATTCCAAAGGGGTTGACTGTGTTTTGGAATTTAAAGTAATCAAATTTTCTACCTATGTTTTCAACAAAACAAGAGCCGAATAAAAGGATATTACTATTATATGTAATAGTTTTCTTTTCAATCTTAGGCGGAAGATTTAAAAAAAACTGATGCATAATTAGTACTTGTTTTATTACAAGCATGTCTCAATTATAATTTGAAACATGCTTAAGGATGTTTATTTTAAATAATTTTTAGCAGCTTCTAAAGCTTCTGAAATTCCTGCAGGGTTTTTACCACCCGCGGTAGCAAAGAAAGGTTGTCCGCCACCACCACCTTGGATATGCTTTCCTAACTCGCGAACTACAGTACCTGCATTTAGGTCTTTGTTAGCAACTAATTCTTTAGAAATATAACAACTTAATAAGGCCTTGCCATTTGCAGCACTACCAAAAATAATAAAAGTATTATTTAAACCTTTACCTAAATCAAAACAAAGGTCTTTAATGCCTTGTGCGTCTAAATCGACTTCTTTAGCCAAAAATTGAACGCCATTTATTTCACTAAAAGCATTAACTAAATCGCCTTTTAGATTGCCGGCTTTTTCTTTAAGTAGTTGTTCTATTTGTTTTTTAAGCGTGCTATTTTCTTCTTGTAAAGAAACAATTGCTTTTACAGGATCTTTAGTGTTTTTTAAGGTTGCTTTTACCTCGTCAAACGCTTTTGCTTGTTTGGCAAAATATTCTTTAGCAGCATCTCCAGTAATGGCTTCTATACGCCTAATACCTGAGGCTACAGCACTCTCGCTGGTGATTTTAAAATGCCATATGTCAGCGGTGTTATCGACATGAATACCGCCACATAATTCCATAGATTCACCAAAACGAATAGAGCGCACGGTGTCGCCATATTTTTCTCCAAATAAAGCAATAGCCCCTTCAGATATTGCATTATCGTAAGTATTATTTCTATTTTCTTCTAGCGCAAGCTTTTCGCGAATACGGGCGTTTACAAAATTTTCTATTTCAATAATTTCTTCAGGATTTACCTTACTGAAATGAGAGAAATCAAAACGTAAATTACCACTGTGAACCATCGATCCTTTTTGCTCCACATGTGTGCCTAATACTTTGCGTAGTGCTTGGTGTAATAAGTGTGTGGCACTGTGGTTTGCAGCAGATCGCGTGCGTTGTTTGTTATCTACAACTGCCGTAAAAGTAGCGTCGATTTGTTTTGGTAAGTTTTTGGTTAAGTGAATTATTAAATTATTCTCCTTTTTGGTGTCAATAATATAAACTACATCTCCATTCGAAGCTTCTAAATAACCTTTGTCTCCAACTTGCCCTCCTCCTTCTGGGTAAAAAGGAGTTTGGTTAAATACCAATTGATATAATTTTCCGTCTTTTTTGCTTTCAACTTCGCGGTAGCGAGTTAGTTTTACAGGTGCCGAAAGGGAATCATAACCTATAAATGCTATGTCGTTTTCTGTATTTAAAATTTCCCAATCTCCTGCAGAAACTTTAGCAGCAGCTCTTGAGCGGTCTTTTTGTTTTGTAAGCTCACTATCAAAACCTTTACTGTCCAATTTCAGCCCTTTTTCACTCAAAATAAGAGCTGTTAGGTCAATAGGAAAGCCAAAGGTATCGTATAATTCGAAAGCTTTTTCTCCTGAAACAATATCGCCTTTAGTGTTTGCAATGACTTGGTCAAGTAATAGTAATCCTTGATCCAATGTTTTAAGGAATGATTGCTCTTCTTCTCTAATTACATTAGTAATTAAGTTTTTCTGAGTAACCAATTCAGGGAAAGCCTCGCCTAATTGAGTGCTAAGTGTTTCCACCAATTTATAAATAAAAGGTTCTTTGGTGTCTAAAAAAGTAAATCCATAACGGATGGCGCGACGTAAAATCCTTCTAATTACATAGCCAGCTCCATTGTTACTAGGTAGTTGACCATCGGCAATCGAAAAAGAAACAGCTCTTAGGTGATCGGCAATAACTCGAATAGCGACACTTACTTTACCATTTTCGTTGGTAGGTAAGCTATTTTTGTCGTAAACCGATTTAGTAATAGTTTCAATTTCTCTTATTAAAGGAGTAAAAACATCGGTATCGTAGTTTGATTTTACATTTTGCAAAACCATGCACAAACGCTCAAACCCCATACCTGTATCAACATGTTGTGCAGGAAGTTTTTCTAAAGAGCCATCAGCCTTTCGGTTGAATTGCATGAATACTAAATTCCAAATTTCAACCACTTGTGGGTGGTCGGCATTTACTAAATCACGACCCGAAATTTCAGCTTTTTCTTCTGCAGAACGAATATCAACGTGTATTTCAGAACAAGGTCCACAAGGTCCTTGGTCGCCCATTTCCCAGAAATTGTCTTTTTTGTTACCCATTATAATGCGGTCTTCAGGCACAATAGCTTTCCATAAATCGAAAGCTTCTTGATCCATACCTAAACCATCATCATTGGCTCCTTCAAAAACAGAAACATAAAGAATATCCTTATCTATTTCTAAAACGTCGGTTAATAATTCCCAAGCCCACTGAATAGCTTCTTTTTTGAAATACCCTTTAGTTTTACCTGTTGGGTCACCAAAACTCCAGTTACCAAGCATTTCGAACATGGTGTGGTGGTAGGTGTCCATTCCTACTTCTTCTAAATCGTTATGTTTTCCGCTTACGCGTAAACACTTTTGGGTGTCGGTTATGGCATTGTTTTTAGGGATTCCGTTACCTAAAAAGAATTCTTTAAATTGATTCATCCCTGCATTGGTAAACATTAATGTGGGATCATTTTTTATAACCATAGGAGCCGAAGGAACTATAGTGTGTTTTTTAGATTCAAAAAATTGAAGAAACTGTTTGCGGATATCTTGCGATTTCATCGAAAAAAAGAAGTTTATATATTTAGAGATTGTTAGGAAACTAAGGCTTCGTACAATTTCTTATATTTGAAAATTAGAATTAATTAATAAGCCTAAAGGCTGCGCAAAAATAGTATATTTTAAATTATGTCAAAGGTTAAATACTTCTACGACAGTGAAACATTATCCTATCGAAAAATAGAGCCTAAGCCAGGGAAGAAAATTGGTGTGGTTATATTGGTGACTTTAGGTATTTTTTTGGCTGCTTTTATTTTGTTAATTAGCTATTATAGTATACCTAAAATAGAAACTCCTAAAGAAAAAAAATACCGTTTGGAGTTGGAGAATTTTACGCTGCAATACAAGTTGTTAAATAAAAAAATGAACCTTCAGCAATCTATTTTGGACGAAATAGCAGAAAGAGATAATAGTATTTACAGGTTGTATTTTGAAGCAAACCCAATTGATTTAGAAGAGCGTAAAGCCGGATTTGGTGGAGTAAGTCGCTATAATAAATACGATGGTTACGAAAATTCAGAATTGATAAAGGAAACCTATCAAAGGGTAGATCAAATAGCAAAACAAATTTCAATACAATCTAAATCTTTAGATGAAATTGCGGCATTGGCTAAAGAAAAAGAAAGTTTATTAGCATCAATTCCGGCAATTCAACCTGTTAGGAATGAAGATTTAAAACGGATGGCTTCGGGTTTTGGTTTTAGAAGTGATCCTTTTACTAAAGTAAGAAAAATGCATAAGGGTATGGATTTTACTTCCCCAAGAGGAACTCCTATTTTTGCTACAGGAGATGGGATTGTGATACGTGCTGATAATAGATCTTCGGGATACGGAAATCATATTCGTATAGATCATGGTTACGGATACAAAACTTTGTATGCTCATTTACATAAGTACAACATTAAAAAAGGCCAGCGTGTAAAGCGTGGCGACGTTATTGGTTTTGTAGGGAGCACGGGACGTTCACAAGCACCTCATTTACATTACGAAGTATTTAAAGATGGTAAGCAAATTAATCCTATTAATTTTTATTACGGAAACCTTACCCCAAAAGAATTCGCTACATTGTTAGAAAAATCACGTCAAGAAAATCAATCTTTAGATTAATATGTACATTCAACTTCCTGAAAAACTATATTATACTATCGGAGAAGTAGCCAAGGCTTTTGACGTAAACACATCCCTGTTGCGATTTTGGGAAAAGGAATTTTCGGTAATTAAACCAAAGAAAAACGCCAAAGGAAATCGGTATTTTTCAAAAGAAGATGTAAGAAATATTGAACTTATTTACCATCTTGTAAAAGAAAAAGGCTATACCCTTGAAGGTGCAAAAGTGCATTTGAAATCTGAAAAAAAACAAGCGCTAGAAAATTTTGAGATAATTCGTAAATTAGAAAAAATTAAAGCTGATTTAGAAGCTTTAAAAAGAAACCTTTAAACACACATACATAAATACTTAAATAAAATCATGAAACTATTTATCAGAATTACAGCACTTATTCTATTGGCATGTACCCTAAACTCTTGCGGGTACAACAATATGGTAACTTTAAATGAAGATACTGCGGAAGCTTGGGGAAATGTGCAAACAGCCTATCAAAGAAGGAATGACCTAATTGGAAACTTAGTAAAAACGGTAAAAGGAGCTGCAGATTACGAAAAGAGTGCTTTAGTTGATGTTATTAATGCACGTGCGAAAGCAACTTCAATAACGATTGACCCTTCAAATATTACGCCTGAGCAATTAGCGAAATTCAATAAAGTACAAGGTGGGTTAAGTGGAGCGTTAAAAAGCTTATTGGTTACTGTAGAAAGGTATCCTGACTTAAAAGCAAATCAGAATTTTTTAAAATTACAAGATGAGTTAACAAGTACTGAAAATCAAATTTTAACAGCTCGTACTCGATTTAACGAAGCAATTAAGCCCTATAATAATTACATAAAAACGATTCCTCAAAACATTTATGCAGGCTGGTTTGGATTTGAGCCAAAAGCTTATTTTGACGCTGAAGCAGGTGCAGAAAAGCCTGTAGAAGTAGAATTTGATTTCAACTAATGAGTACAGTTGAATCTTTTTTATCTGTTGAAGAAGAAGCAGAGGTTGTTAGGGCTATTCGAGTAGCTGAAAAACAAACGTCAGGAGAAATTCGTGTGCATTTAGAAAATAGTGAGCAAGAAGTTTCTTTACGTGCTAAAGAAGTATTCCAATTACTGAAAATGGATGCTACCGAAGCGCATAACGGAGTAATTGTTTACGTAGCTGTTAATCAAAAACAATTTTATATTTATGGCGATCAAGGAATTCATACTAAGGTAGGAGATTCTTTTTGGCAAAGCACACGCGATCTTATATTGGCGGCTTTTAAGCAAGGACAATTTGCTAAAGGCTTATCAGAAGGAGTACTTCAAATAGGAAAAGAATTGGAGCATTATTTCCCTTGGAAAGAAGGGGATATAAACGAACTTCCGGACGAAATATCAAAAGGTTAACAATAATAAGTTGAATTAATGAAACGGCTTAATAAACCTTTAAAGAAAGTGATTAGCGTAATTGACCGAAGAATCTATCCAAATAGAGATTTTGTAATTGTTTCAAATAATTGTTGGGGAGCCGAAATTTACAAACGACTAAATAAAGCTTATAACACTCCTTTTATTGGACTTTATTTATACGGACCTGACTATTTGAAATTATTACAAAATTTTGATTCGTACTTAAATAGCGATCTTCAATTTATAGAAAAGTCGAAATGGACAACCGATAGCTTAGACTATCCTATTGGTATTTTGAATGATGTTGAAATTCACTTTATGCATTACAAGGATAAAGAAGAGGCATATTCTAAATGGAGTAGAAGACTAAAAAGAATGAAAGAAAGTAGCAGTGAAAAAGACTACTACTTTAAAATATGTGATAGGGACTATGCTAATTTCGAAATTATATCTGCCTTTCATAAACTTCCTTTTCCTAATAAGCTTTCTTTTGGTGTCGAGGATTTAGATATTGATAATCATATCAAAATAGAAGAAACAAAAAACAAAAATAAATTGCCAGATGGGGTGAAACTATATCGGGTTTCTCACAAATATATTGATGTTTTAGAATGGGTAAATTCAGGAATAACAACAAAAAACACCTATAGCAAACTCAAATATTTATTAAAACTAGTGTAAATAGCTTTTAAACTTATGAATAAAGTAAATTTTTCTTTTTTTAATATAATCTTGGCGTTCTTTTTTGGTATTATTTCGAGTAATGCACAATTTGAAATTCCACCGAAACCAACTAAAGTAACCGAACAAAGAGCCGTTTTTGACTATGCTAATATATTAAGCAAAGCAGAAGAAAGTGCTTTAGAATCAAAGCTGGTTCGTTATGCAGATACCACAAGCACGCAAATAGTAATTGCTACTATAAACGACTTAAAAGGGGATTACATTGCGACAGTATCTACTAACTGGGCTCAAAAATGGGGTATTGGTGATGCAGAAAAAGACAATGGTATATTTATTTTACTATCTAAAAATGATCGTAAAATTTGGATTACACCAGGATATGGCATTGACCAATTCATTACTGCTGGGCAAGCAGGTGAAATTGTAAGAGGTATTATTTTACCAGAATTTAAAGCAGGAAGTTATTATCGAGGTTTAGAAAAAGGAACTACAGTAATGATGAAAATGCTTGACGGCACATTCAAAGGTGTTCCTCAACGAAATAGAATAGGTAGTGAAGGAAGCGATTTTCCAGTGTTTTTTATTATAATTATCATCATATTTTTCTTGATTATTTGGTCTAAAAAAAGAGGTGATGATGATCATAAGAATGGAGGTCGTAAAAAAAGAAACTCGAGTCTTTTAGATGTGATTATTCTAAGTAGTATGGGACGTGGTGGCTATGGCGGAGGTAGTTTTGGCGGAGGATCTTCTTCAGGAGGTAGCTTTGGCGGAGGTTTTGGTGGCGGCTTCGGAGGCGGTGGCTTTAGTGGAGGCGGTGCTGGCGGTAGCTGGTAAGTTTTAGAATGTTTTCAATACGGGGTATATCTAAAATAGAAACACTGAGTTGGTTCAGAATACAAATAAAAACCAGACAAACTCAGTGCAATTATTTTAAGCTAATTTATTCCAAGGTTTATAACCTCCAGGATATCCAATAGTTGTAAGTACATCGTTAAAAGCACTCATTATAGGTTTGGAATTGGTTAATTCGGCTCTAGATTGAAGCGCAAACACCCCCACATTTTGTCCAATAATATTTAGTTCAGAATTAGAAATATCAGCATTTGAAAATGCTTGTCCATCCTTAGTCATATAACAAATACTATCAGGAGCAATTATAACAGGGTAAGGCTTGTCAGTTCTCCATGCAATCAAATTTTCATTGAGAGCATATATATGCATGTCTACACCCGCAAAAGTTTCTATTCCATTAATAATTATTTTATCAGTATCAAATCCGCCCCCTGTGGTTTCTATAGGAGTAGTCATGATACCTACAAATTCCCAACTAGCATTAAATCGTTGGTTCGATAGGAAGTTTAAAATATTAACGTAATTTTGATTGGAAGGTTCAGGCGATAGTGAACTTAAGTATTCTCCAAGTTTAAAAGAAGTTTCTATAGTACCTGTTATTGGTAGCGCCGTGTTTAGTTCGCTACTATTCATAAGCCAAATAGCTAATCCTGCAGCCTGATCAAATCCGGCAATTCCAGAGCTTATAAAAGGCCTTACCATCGACTCTACTGTTTCGGCAGAGCTTACCATCATTTCTACTTTTTGACCATCTTTACTGGCAATTATTGCAGCAGGAATAATTTGTCCTTCAGGTGTTTTTTGGTTTGCCATGGGTACCGTATCGGCATAAGTCAACATGGTAAGTTCGGGCACCGCTCTACCAGCTCCATCTCCATCGACAACGCTAAGTCCGAGTTCCTCAGCAACTACACAAGAAACAATAGTACTTAAGGATCCTTGTTCTACAGGAACAATATATTTAATTTTTCCACCAGTAATTTCGTTCATTAAGTTATACGCCTGTACAGCTGCTTTTGGAGTGTCTAAATTCTCTATGGCATCTGGAGCACCTATATAAGCAACTACTAAAGTGTAAGCATCGGTATCGGCCATAGCTTCTTTTTTAGTTGCAAATTTTGTCGAACCATCTTCAGGGTATTGTTTTAATAAGTTAAGACCCGATGTTAGAGAACCACCACCGCCACTTGCAAAAAAACAGCAGCCATTGGCTAATTGTACAAGTTGGTTTTTGTTTAGAGTGTAAGACATAAATTTATTTTATTTGGTTAAAGAATAATTTATATTGTTTATTTAATGCGATTTTTAAAGCAGTGCTTTTTACTTCTTCTGCTTCAGTATTTTTGCATAATATTTTAAGGAGAAGTGATTTTTGATGAAGTAAAAGAGGATAGTAAAGGGACTCGTTTCGTTGTTCTGAAAAAATTATTCCTTTATCAATAGTTGCTAAGGCAGCATTTATTTTTTTATTCCCCATTTCAATCCGAGACTTTAATAAGCAGTAAATACTATGAAAAACAATAATATTATCTTTTACTAATAATTTAGTATACCCAGTTTCTAATTCTTCAGACGCTTTGTCAAAATCATTAATCTTAATAAAATAGGGTGTAGAAAAAAGATGAGCAACTGCTAAGTAAAGTTTGAAGTTGTGTTTAATACTTATTTCTTTAAGTTGATCACATGTTTTTTTTGCTTCTTCGAAATCCTGATTTTGAAAATGAAGCCATGCAATAGTTTGTAAAATAATTGCTTCGGTAAAAGGATGATTTAAAGAGGTGGCCCAGTCTAATGCTTCTTTAGTAATAGCGGTGGTATTTTTTCCTAAAATGTTTAAGGATAGTATTTTAAATAAATATGCAAAAGCTCGCGGGTCTTGTCCATATTTATGAATATTATCTTTGTGAATTACGGCGTCAAAATCATCAAAAACTTCGTTAGCAACTGTTAACGATTTTTGAATGTCTCCTAACCAAAAATGAGTGTTGCTTATACTTATTTTGGCTTCAAGCATCATGGCTATTTCGTTTAGCTTTTTTGCTGTTTCAAAATAACTTTTTGCAAATTTTTCAGCTTCATTTAATTCTACAAAAAGCAAGTGCTTTACCCATAAACCGAAAGTAACAGGAGCAATAGTTTTATGTTCTCCTAATTCAAGACCAATTTTATAGGCTTGATTATAAAGGTCAATAACTTCTGGATGTATCCAGCCTTTAAAAGGTTTAAGCGCTATGCTTTTTTGAACCAATAATCGCAATTTTACGGGTTTCCATAAAAGAGCATCTTCTTGGGTTAAAATAGTTACTATATCTAACGATTTGGTAAATAATAAAGAAGCCTGCTCAAAGGTGCTTTTTTTGATTGCTTCATCTCCTGCTTTTTCATAGTAATAAAGTGCCTTATCTAGTATTTGCGCTTTTTCAAAATGTAAGGCAACTATATCGCTAATAGTTTCAGTTTTTTCAGCATATAAATCGGTTAATGCATAAGCAATTTGTGTATGCACTTCTTTTTTTTGAGCTAAAACCATCCTATCGTAAGCAGCATCCTTTAATAAGGCATGTCTAAATATGTAAACGTTGTTTTGAAGATTTCTTCTTAAATAAATTAATTTTGAATCGATAAGTATTTGTAAGTGTTGTTGTACAATAGCCGCTTCATTAGTAGAGGCTTTTATCAATAAATTATAATCAAATTCACGCCCAATAGCAGCAGCTAGTAATGCGCTTTCTCTTGCCATTCCTACGCTGTCGAGTTGTGCATTTAATAAGCCTTCGAGTGTAATAGGGATTGAAGAATTTGTAATTTTATCACTAAGGTTATAAATAGTGCCTGTTAATAGTAAAAGTTTTTGATCTAACAGCATGTTTGTTAGGTCGTTAATAAATAAAGGAACACCGTCCGTTCTATCGTTAATATATGATAGTGCATCAATTGAAATTTCATTTTCTTCTCCAATAATGTTTTTAATTAATTGTGTCGTGTTTTCTTCTTTTAAGGGCTCAAGTATTAAGTTGGTAATCGAATCATTTTCTATTTCAAATTCAGGTCGAGAAGTAAGTACTAAAAAATAATCAGTTTTATGAATATTAATGAGTAGGCGTTTTAAAAACTCAATACTTGTGGGGTCTATCCAATGCAAATCCTCAATAATCAAAAGAAACTTCTTTCTTGGATCAATATCTAAAACTAACTTTTCAAGCGTGTCAAATAGAATTTCTTTTTGTTCTACAGAAGATATTTGCGATATCGAATAGGGATCTTCTATAGGGATAGAGAACCACGAGCACAAAACAGGAATTACTTGGTTTAAATCGCAGTCTAGGCTTTCAAGCTTAGCTTCTAATTTAGAGTTAATTTTTCGGTTATCTTGGATTCCTAAATCTTGTTTGAAAAGCTCGAAAAAAGGATATAAAGCACTATTTTGATGTTCGGGTTGGCAATAGCATTCCCTCACAACGTATTTTTCGTGAGAAAGATTTTTTTTGCTTTCAAAAATAATTTTAGATTTCCCGACTCCCGCCTGTCCTTTAATTAAAACGGCTTTCCCTTTAGACGAATCGATACTATCCCATAAATAGCGAAGTTTTTTTTGCTCTGTTTCCCTACCAATTATTTTTTGATCGGCACTATGAATGCTTAGGTTAGAAAAAGCCTCAAAATGTTTTTCTCCGAGAAGTAAAAAAACAGGACACGATTTGTTAGAGGAGAATAGGGAGGAGTTGTTGAAGTTCTCAAATTCTAAATACGGATTTAGCAGCTTTTTTGTTACACCACCTACTAGTATTGTTTCTGCAGGAGTGTTAAATAACAAGTTAAAAGCAGTGTTTATTACAAGCCCTTCAGGTTCTTTTTTATGTTTAATTAGGGTAATACCCGAATTAATTGTGATTCGGATATCAATCTTAACATTATAACGCTCTTTTAGGTAGCCATTTCTTTTCTGAATTTGGCTCATTAATTCTAAGGCAGTTCTACCAGCTCTACGAGCATCATTAGCTCGTATTTGAGGATAGCCATAATACATGGTAATTGTATCGGCCATTATTCCAGAAATATGGGCTCCAAATTCTTCTCCGGTTTCTTTACAAAACTGAAGCTGATCTTGAAGAATCATTTCTAAAGTTTCGATATCTAATGAGGCATCTTCAATTTCAGAATAGGATAGATTAAGTTTTACGCAAAGTACCGTTAAGAGTCTTTTTTCACTATGTGGGGTTTTCCAAGCTAATTGGTTGGTTTGTGTTCTGTTTTCAGTATTGGGAACTGAGTTAACTTGGGTTTTAATACGTCCAACAATAGTATTAAAGTTGATTTTGAAAAAATCATTAGCGACGAGCGATACATTTTTTGTTCTTTGATTGGTGTTTTTTTGTAAAACTCCTTTTAAAATTTTAGCTATTGGATGCAATGCTATGGAAGGAGGTATAGCAATTGGCTTGGGGTCTAATTGCTTTTGAAATACTTCGGATACACTGTCTCCAAATATTACAGGTCGGCCAGTGAAACATTCTAACATAATTAATCCCCAAGTGTATAAGTCAGATTGCGTGGTAATGGGTTCGCCACGTAGTTGTTCGGGGGCGCTATATGCAGGTGTTCCAATTACTTCGTTAGTTAATGTAGTCTGCTTGGCGGTATTTAAGTTACTTGTAAAAGAGCTGGTTCCAAAATCGAGTATTTTTACAAAAGATCGACTCCCAGACTGGGTAATCATTATATTGTGAGGCTTTAAATCACGATGCACAATACCTTTGTCATGAGCGCAAATTAATCCATCTAAAACCTGCCCTAGTATATCTCCAATTTGGCTTGGAGGCAACCCCCCTTCAATAGCGATAATATCTTTTAACGTATCACCATCAATAAATTCAAATACAGCAAAAGGTTCGTTGTTTTTAGAAAAACCTTTATCTATTAGTTTTACAATGTTGGGGTGGTTAATACCTGCACATAGCTTTGTTTCTCTATCAAACCTATCGATATGCTGTTGAATAGATTGTTGATCAATAGTATTTATTTTTAATAACTTGATAGCAACAAACTGACCGGTGTTTACCTGAGTAGCTTTGTATACAATACCATAACCTCCTTCGCCAACAATTTCAATAAATTTGTATTTATTTTTATCAATTTTAGGAAAGTTGGGCATCATAGAAATCGTTTAATAAGTTGTATGAGCGTTTTAATTAAGGGGTGATTTCTCCTATAATTTTTTCTTCTTTAATTATTTTAAAGTAAGGATGAGAAAAACGAATTTCCCCCGGTCTTCGCTCGATAATATTAGAAAATAGGTGTCCGTAAGATTTTATATCTAACATCAGTTTTCGAATTCGATGTATTTTTAAGTTGAGGTAATAAATATCTATTTCCTTGTTCAGTTCTTTACTAAGTTCTTCAAGCAGGTCATTAACATCCATCCAACCTTGATCGGGCTCTTTATATTCAGCTTTATTGTCGGAAAGTTTTTTGCGTACTAAAGCTAGTAATATATAATTATGAATGCGTTCGCCTAAATCGATAGTTTGATTTTTGGTGATTAAGCTTATGTGTATGTGCTCCTCGTCCGAACTAAGGGTGAATTCAAAAAAAGCATCATTAGTGCTAAAGCCCATATCCATGGTGTCTTCTATCGTTCTGTTTTCAATAAACAAGTGTTTCTCACCATTAATGGTGTAGCTACTGTACGAGTTCATTTTTTCAGAAACCCCCTCTTTTTCTATAGTCCAAATATCATTAACAGGGTATATAAAAGTATTTGGGTTTTCTTCATTAGGAAAAGCATGTGAGGAGACTAACTCTACAATTTTATTTGGTTTATCTAATGATTTCAAATAACTACTAGGCGGCTTTGTATCTATAACTTTCCATTGGGTTATCTCATTCGATCCAAACTGAATAATGTTTCCGGTATTAATTTTTAGGGAATTATTATTTATGAATTTTCCGTCTACGAGAGTGCCATTTCTACTTTGATCGTTTAAATACCAGGCATTACTTTTCCATGCTATAATGGCATGAAGTTGTGATATATCTATTTCTGAAAGGGAAGTATTGCAAATATGAGCATTTCTGCCGAATGAATGTTGTGCGGTTAAATAAACAATTTCTTTTGTTATTAAATTTTGGAGGTTAGCCATTGGAGCAAATAGTTGGTTGGTTTTAAGAGTGTGATTTTTTTAATAAAAATAAAATATTATATCATTTCAATGAAATATGATGAAATATTTTTATGAAAGATATAGATTAAATTGCAAACTTGGTTTAATGATCATGTTGTTTTTGATTGAATTTAGGGGGTTCAATCAATAATAGTTGTTAAGTAAAAGAGATAGTATATGTGCTATCTCTTTTAATATTATATCATTTCAATGAAATGTTGTAATCCACAAAATTCATTTTTAAGCGCATAATTTTTTAATAAAAGATATTCAATTAATAAAAAAAGACCGCAACTTGCGGTCTTTTTTGTTAGTTATTTTGAATTTTATATTAGTTCAGCATTTTCCATAGTGCATCTTTAAGCTCTACTAAGCCTTGCTGCGCAACAGAGGATATAAATAAAAAGGGAACATCTAATGATTCTTTTATTTCAACTGAGATTTCTGCTTTTAACTCATCGTCTAACATATCCGATTTAGAGATCGCTAAAAACCGTTGCTTATCGAGCATTTCAGGGTTGTATCGCTTTAACTCATCTACAAGAATATTATATTGTTCTACAATATCATCAGCATCTGCGGGTACCAAAAACAACAAGGTAGAATTACGTTCAATATGGCGTAAAAACCGATGTCCAATTCCTTTACCTTCTGCAGCGCCTTCAATAATTCCAGGAATATCGGCCATTACAAAAGTTTGAAAATCACGATACTGTACTATTCCTAAATTGGGTTTTAGCGTAGTAAATTCATAAGCCGCAATTTTAGGTTTTGCTGCAGTAATAACAGAAAGTAATGTTGATTTACCTGCATTAGGAAATCCAACCAAACCAACGTCAGCTAAGACTTTAAGTTCTAGGGTTATATTAGTTTCAGAACCAGGAATACCAGGTTGAGCATATCTCGGAGTTTGATTGGTACTACTTTTAAAGTGCCAATTTCCGCGACCACCCATACCACCTTCAACGATGATGATTTCTTGTCCTTCTTCAGTAAGTTCGTGAATAATTTTTTGCGTTTCAGAGTCTCTAACCACAGTACCTAAAGGAACATCTACATATTCATCTTGCCCATCCGATCCAGAACTTCTTCCTGAAGAACCGTGCATACCATGATCCGCTTTTAAATGGCGTTTAAATTTCAAATGGTGTAACGTCCATAAGTTGGAACTTGCTCGCAAAATAATATGGCCTCCACGACCACCATCACCACCATCGGGACCACCTTTGGTAATGAATTTTTCTCGGTGTAGGTGTACAGAACCTTTTCCTCCGTTACCAGAGGTTACGTGCAATTTTACGTAATCAACAAAATTTCCTTCAGTCATTTTTTTGTGTTTAGTAGTGAGTAAAACCGTAAAGCGATATTAAAATTACGCGATATGTTATTACCTAGTACTATTTAAAAAGTATCTAATACAGTGCTAATACGCTCTGTAATTTCAGGAATAGAACCTACGCCATCAATACCGTAATATTTATTTTGCTTTTCGTAATATCCTTTTAAAATAGCAGTTTCT
Organism: uncultured Aquimarina sp.; assembly: GCA_937958985.1. Classification (GTDB taxonomy): domain Bacteria; phylum Bacteroidota; class Bacteroidia; order Flavobacteriales; family Flavobacteriaceae; genus Aquimarina. Next base: position 133,309 of record CALGLV010000006.1, on the reverse strand, counting down.
GCATAGTATACCTTAATTCGGTTACGTATTACAGATTCATCCGCATCGTCTGCACGACCCGAAGTTTTTCCACGTTCTAATAAACGTTTTACAAGTATTTCATCTTCAACTTCTAAAGCAACCATTGCAGTAACATCAGTTTTTTTAGAAACTAATAATTCTCCTAAAGCATTTGCTTGTGCTTCTGTTCTAGGGAAACCGTCAAAAATAAAACCTTTAGCATCGGAATTTTTATCAACTTCTGCGTTAAGCATATCAATGGTAACCTCGTCGGGTACTAATTGACCTTTATCTATAAAAGATTTAGCAAGTACACCAAGTTCTGTAGCGTTTTTTATATTGAAACGAAAAACATCTCCGGTAGAGATGTGAACAAGTTGGTATTTTTCTTTTAAAAACTCTGCTTGAGTTCCTTTACCGGCACCAGGAGGGCCAAAAAGTACAACGTTAATCATAATCGAAGTTTTAATTCTGAATAAGGGGCAAATATACTAATTTAAGAATGAAGACTAAGGAGGATTACTATATATGTAAGTTAGGTGCTGTTTTTGTTTCAGAAAAAAGTAATTTTGCATTTTACAAATTCAAATTATGGCACATTTTTTTTCTTCAGATTTTACTTTAGGCATACTTGGTGGAGGTCAATTAGGTAAAATGTTATTATACGAAACTCGTAAGTACGATGTAAAAACAAAAGTATTAGACCCTAGTGCCGAAGCGCCAAGTAAAATAGCTTGTGATGAGTTTGTACAAGGGGATTTGTTGGATTTTGATACCGTTTACAACTTTGGTAAAAATTTAGAGGTACTTACGTTTGAAATAGAAGCGGTAAATGTTGAAGCTTTGGCTAAGCTAGAGCAAGAAGGAGTTAAGGTGTACCCTTCTTCAAAAACATTACAGCAAATTAAAAATAAGGGGAAACAAAAGCTGTTTTACAGCGAGCAAAATATTCCTACCGCTGATTTCACCTATTTTGAAACAAAACAAGATTTACAAGCAGCTGTAGCTACTAATAAAATAACGTTACCCTTTGTGTGGAAGTGTACCGAAGGAGGTTATGACGGTAAAGGGGTTTCTATTATTAAAGAAAAGGAAGCCATTAACGACTTGCCTGACTTGGAATGTATTGCTGAGCAGTTGATAGATTTTAAAAATGAATTAGCAGTTATTGTAGTTCGTAATCCATCGGGAGAAGTGAAAACTTACCCTGTGGTAGAAATGGAATTTCACCCAGAAGCCAACCAAGTAGAATACGTTATTTGCCCTGCACGAATAAGTAACGAGGTTGCCCAAAAAGCAAGAGCAATAGCCACTACGGTTTCAGAAAAATTTGAGCATGTTGGCTTATTGGCTGTAGAGATGTTTCAAACTCAAACCGATGAGATATTAGTAAATGAAGTTGCTCCAAGAACACATAATAGCGGACACTTTAGTATAGAAGCTAGTTTTACGAATCAATTTGAGCAACACTTGCGTAGCGTACTAAATTTACCTTTAGGAAGCACCGAAAGTAAAGTTGCAGGAGTAATGGTAAATTTAGTAGGAGCTGAAGGTTATCAAGGCGATGTGCATTATAAAAACATCGAAAAAATAATGGCTTTACCAGGAGTTACACCACATATTTATGGTAAACGCGAAACACGACCTTTCCGAAAAATGGGACATGTAACTATTGTCAATAAAGATATTAACGAGGCACGTCGTATAGCAGCGCAAGTAAAGGAAGCTATTGTTGTTGAAAGTAAATAAATATGCTAGAAATAGAACGTAAATTTTTAGTGAATTCAGTAGTTTTTAAAGAAGAAGCTACAAAGCAAACCCGAATAGTTCAAGCTTATTTAAATAGCCACCCCGAGCGATCGGTACGTGTAAGGGTAAAAGGAAGTAAAGGAATCCTTACCGTAAAAGGAAAAGGAAACGAAACAGGAATGTCACGATTTGAATGGGAAAAGGAAATTTCTATTCAGGATGCTGAAAATCTTTTACCACTGTGTGAGCCTGGAAGTATTGATAAAATTCGTTATGAAATACCTATAGGAAATCATTGTTACGAAGTTGATGAATTTTTTGGTGAGAATAAAGGATTAATAGTCGCAGAAGTTGAATTAGAAAGCGAAACAGAAATTTTTGAAAAACCAACATGGTTAGGTAAAGAGGTTACAGGTCAAAACAAATACTACAACTCTAGTTTGGTTAAATTTCCATTTAAAAATTGGTGAAACTAGTGCTTGAAGATTATATAATTTGGAGGAATTTAATTAAAAAAAGCTCAAATCTTTTTAAAGATTTGAGCTTTTAACTTCTCAATAATCAACATAATATAAAACGGAGAAGTTTAAAACAACAACAACAACAACAACAACAATTAAAATAATTTAGTTAACAGGGTTAATAGGTCCGCCTTTAGTAATGCGAATATTATCGATACTCAAGGAGTATGGTCCGTCATATTCTCTACGAGAAGCAATTGCTATACGGGTTAATTCTTCTAGTTGGTATAAATCCCAAGACCCTGCATTACCTCTTGGACCACTATTTATAAATTCACTCATTTTAATCGATATCGAGAACCACCCATTTTCATCTGGTTCAAATCCTTTTTCAGCCAAGTCTATAATGCTTGGTCTGTATTCCATAAGCTCGTCCGATGTGCTACCATCATTATCTGCATCATAACCTTCATCAAAACGCATTCTTATACCTGCTAAGTCTTCAGTGCCATCTCCTTGTGTTTCGCCAAAATTGATATCTAAATTGAAGTAAACATTGTTAATATCTTGACTTGCTTCATCATTAAAAAAGCCAGCATAAGTTCCTGCAGGTTGTTGTGAACTTCCTATTAAACCTGAAAAACTCCCTGAATCTCCAGTATTACTTGTTCCACCAACATAGTAATATTCATTATCTATTTGAGTTGGAATAAATGGGGCAGAAGCATCAATTTCAGAACTAATTCCCTTAAAATCAATTTCCGCGTCAAATCCATGGGATAAGATGTTTTCATTCGCATCAAAAGTCTCGATTAGAGTTTCTAAAACTTCATAAACAAAAAAGGGTGTCTTTGAGGTATCAGTTGTTGATATTCCAACACTACTAGTAATTTGAATTTGACTTAATCCAAAGGGAGTATCTTCTCCTAAAGTAAAAACTACTTGTTCGGGAGATACTTCTAAATCTAAAGCTTCTATACCATTAATAGTTATAGCGCTAATAGCATTCATAAGGGAACCTTTTAAGGTAATTACCTCTCCTGCTAATGCAGATTTAGGACTGATTTCATCAATTATTGGTGCACCATCAATAAATACAGTGAAGTTTTCTCTAAATCTTCCTACTCCATTAGCTGTAGTGATTTCAATTTGTCCTGTCGTAGCATTTGGAGGTACTATTACTACCACTGAATTGTCGGAACTAGATTCAATTTCCCCTTCGGCGCCATTAAAAGTAACCAAATTAGCACTAGATAAATCGTTACCTGTAATAGTAACTCTTTGTCCTGGTTCAGCTGTGCTAGGTTCAAAAGAAAAAACAGCAGGAACGAGTCCGTTACCTCCTATAATACCATCAGGTTCTGCATCTTCAAAACAAGAAGTTAAGCAAGTCGATGATAGTAGTAATAACAAGCAGATTTTTATAAAGGATGATTTTTTAGTTATTTCGAAAAACATAATTGATTTATTTAGTTGTAATTATAAGTTATAATATTAGTCTAGATTTAGCATATGATTGTCCGCTTTTAGGGATAGTTTGATACGGAAATAAGTTTAATAAATTAGATTTTACATTTAGATTAACAATTAATATATTTTGAGATTTATAAGTCAAACATATTTGGCAACCAAAGGCTTAGCCCAGGGATAAAAGTGATCATTATTAATACGACAATCATTATTAAGAATAGCGGTAGTAAAGGACGTATTACTTTTTGAATACTAAGCTCTGCGACACTACAGCCTACGAAAAGCACCGAGCCTACGGGAGGGGTGCATAATCCAATACAAAGATTTAAAATCATTACAATACCAAAGTGAACAGGATCCATCCCTAAATTTGTTACAATAGGTAAAAATATTGGAGTAAAAATTAAAACAGCAGGTGTCATGTCCATAAAAACGCCCACAAAAAGTAAAATTAAATTTATAATAATTAATATTACTACAGGATTGTCACTAACACCTAATAATGCAGCGCTAATTTCCTGAGGTATATTTTCGTAAGACATAACCCATGACATAGCAATTGAAGTTGCAATTAATAACAATACAATTGAGGATGTTTTTATTGTTTCCAGAAATATAGAGGGTACATCTTTTACTGTAATTTCTTTGTAAATAAAAGCTAAAGCAAATGTATATATTACCGCAACTGCCGAAGCCTCGGTCGCGGTAAAAATTCCACCAACAATTCCACCAATTACAATAAACAGTAAAAGAAGGCTAGGGAAAGCGTTAAGAAAACGTTTGAGGAAAACTTTAAAACTTACCATTTTTTCGGTGGGATACTTCTTTATTAAAGAATAGATTCCAGCAACCAGCATTAAAGCTAAACCAATTAAAATTCCGGGGATGTAACCCGCTATAAAAAGAGCCGCTATAGATACACCGCCACTCGCTAAGGAATAAATAATTAGTACATTACTAGGAGGAATAATAAGACCTGTTGTAGCGCTAGTAATATTAACTGCGGCACTAAAAGATTTATCATAACCATCTTTTTCCATCATAGGATTCATAAATCCTCCAATAGCAGAAGCTGCAGCCACTGCTGATCCTGAAATTGCACCAAAAAGCATACAAGCAATTATATTTACAAAAGCTAAGCCTCCTGGTAAAGGGCCTACAATAGCTTTCGCAAAGTCAATAAGTCGTTTGGCAATACCCCCTTTGTTCATAACTTGACCGGCTAGAATAAAAAATGGAATAGCCGAAAGTGTAAAGCTACCTAAAGAAGTTGCCATGCGTTGCGCTAAGGTGGTTACCGAAGGTATGAAAGGCATTGAAACTACAATGGTTAGCAATGCAGATATACCAATAGCAAAGGCCACAGGGATTCTTAATGCAAGAAATATTAAAAAACTGACTACTAAAATTAATACACCAATATTTTCCATAGTCTTAATTGCTTTTTTTGTGTAAAAAATTTAATCCTGAATAATAACATATTAAAAAACCACTTAGTGGAACCACGGTGTATATGTATCCAAGAGGAATTTGTAATGCAGCTGATTTTTGCTCAAATAAAAAGGTAAGCCAGCATAATCTTAAACCGCCAATGATTAAAACACCAAAACCAAAACCGAAAAGACACACAGCTATAATACGATCATAAAAAACAGGACTTTTAGCGATCAGTTTTTCGGGCAATAGGTCAATTGCTAAATGAAGATTTTTCCCTGTTGCATAAGCGGCCCCTAATAAACCAACCCAAATAAGGGAAAAACTTGAAATTTCATCGGTTAATGTGCTAGGTGACTGAATGATAAACCGCGAAAACACTTGCCATATAACACTTATTAACATGGTTGCCATTAGGGTGATTAGGAACACTTCTAAAACTTTATCGATACTAGTTCTCATAAGTATTTTCTTTTATTTTTTGAATCAAACTCATAATTTCTGGCTCTTCCTGAAACATGTTTTTTATAGTTGCTGTTTTTTCTTGAAATGGTTTTGTGTTGGGTTTAATAACAGTAACATTTGCCGCTTTAATTACTTTTAAAGCTTCTTTTTCTGAAGCTGCCCAAAACTTACGCTGTACTACAGTAGATTCTTCTGCTGCTTCTGAAAGCCATTTTTTTTCTTGCGTAGAAAGAGTGTTCCAAGAATCGATACCAATAAGTAAAACATCAGGAACTGTAGTGTGTTGATCTAAACTAAAATATTTACAAATTTCGTAATGTTTTGAAGTATGAAAACTAGGAAGATTATTTTCAGCACCATCAACCACACCTTGTTGTAAGGCGGTATATAATTCACCCCAAGAGATAGGAGTAGGGGCTGCGCCAAGTTTATTAACCATAGCTACTGCCATATTACTTTTTTGAACTCTAATTTTTAAGTTTTTTAAATCATCAGGATTATTGATAGGTTTCGTCTTTGTATAGAAATTTCTGCTTCCAGCATCATAAAATGTCAAACCTCTTAATCTGAAATTGGTGCCTTTTGAGAGTACTTCTTCACCAATAGGACCATCAAATACACTAAAGGCATGCTTCTTGTTTTTAAACAAATAAGGAATACTAAACACTTTGTATTCTGGAATAAAATTTTCAAGTACAGCAGCAGATACTTTGGTGATATCTAAACTGCCTATTTGCAATAATTCTAAGCATTCTCTTTCACCACCGAGTTGACCACTAGGATACAATTGTATTTTTAGTTTACCAGCCGACTTTTTTTCCAAACGTTCCCCTAAAACTAACATTGCTTTATGTACAGGGTGAGTTATGCTTAAAGTATGTGCAAGACGTAAAACTTTTACCTCTTTTTTTTGCTTGCACCCATTAAGGAATAAACAAATCAGTGTTAACGATAAAATATACTTCATTGTAGCTTTCTTAGGGGTTAGTTTTTTTGATCTCTTTTATCAATTTTATAGTTTGATTGATGTCGTTAGAAAGTTTACTGAAATTACCAGATTCGATATCTTCTTTTTTGAACAATTGAGATCCCATACCAACGCAAATCACGCCTGCATCAAACCATTCAGATAAATTGTCTTTTGTAGGTTTTACTCCTCCAGTGGGCATTACTTCGATATTTGGAAGTACGGATTTTATAGATTTTACAAATGCTGGTCCTAATAGGTTTCCAGGAAATGCTTTTACAGTTTGGCAACCTAGTTTGTAAGCACGGTACACTTCTGTTAAAGTAGCACAGCCTGGAATAGATAAAATATCGTTTTCGTAACAGGTCGTAATAACTTCTTCAACAAGGGCAGGGCTTACTATAAAATCGGCTCCTGCAGATATAAAATCTTTGGCTTGTTTCTCTGTGAAAATAGTTCCGATACCCAAAATAAGATCATCGTATTTTTGAGCATATTTATAAAGTTCTGTAAATACGTTTAAAGAATTATCAGTTCTGTTTGTAAATTCAAAAACACGTACTCCGCCAGCATAGGTAGCGTCTAATGCTTTTTTACAAGTTTCTATATTGGAGTGGTTAAACACAGGAATCATTCCCACGTGTTTCATAGATTGAGTAATGTGTTTTCTATCTTTTTTCATTCGATTTATCTTAAAAGTTTACCTATGTTTTTACCGGCTGCTAATTGCTCAACTTCTTCTAAGCTTACTAAATTTGCATCTCCAGGAACAGAATGCTTTAGTACTGAAGAGGCAACAGCAAACTCTAATGCATCAGTATTGTTTTTGTGTAGTAAACCATAAATTAGTCCCGCCATATAAGCATCACCGCCACCAATTCGATCAACGATGTGAGTCATGTCATATGAAGAAGACTCGAATAATGATCCTTGATCCCACAATATGCCCGAAAGTTTATTGTGCGATGAGTTTATCGTTTCTCTGTTTGTGTTTGTTATTTTCTTTACCGAAGAATATTTCGCAGCTACTGCTTCGCAAGTTTTGATATAGTCTTGTTTGTTGATTCCTAAGCAGTTTTCAAAGTCTACAAGACCAGAAACAATAACCGTTGTTTTTTCGATTAAAGCAGGCATTATCTCTAAAGGAGTTTTTCCGTACTGCCATAAATTTCTTCTGTAGTTGATGTCGCCACTTACCGTTATTCCCTTTTTTTGTGCTGCAGTTAAAGCGTCCAAGCACATTTGTGCAGCATTTGAAGAAATAGCCGCAGTAATCCCTGTCCAGTGTAGCCAATCTACCCCCTCTAATATGTTATCCCAATCAATTAGTTTTTGATTAATGTTTGCAAAAGCAGAATCAAAACGATCGTAAATTATTTTTGAAGGTCTTTGCATAGCACCGCTTTCTAAGAAATACAGTCCCATTCGTCCTTCATTAAAAAGTACGTGTTTTGTATTTACACCATACTGACGTAGGTAGTTATAAGCGGATTTACCTAAATCGTTGTTAGGTAATGCTGTTACATGAGTAGTTGGTACACCCCAGTTTGATAGCGCCAAAGCAACATTAGCTTCTGTACCTCCATAATCTATTTGAAAGTTACTAGCCTGTGTAAACCTTTCATAATTGTGGGTGGTAAGGCGCGTTAGTATTTCTCCAAAAGTGACAACTCGTTTTTTCATGTTATTTTATAACTATTGGGTTTTGTAATTTTTGTATTTCTTGAAGTATCATTTGGTTAAAACCTTCTTTTGAATTGAATTTAGTATCCGATTTCTCCCAGCCAGTTAAAAAATGAAAAATAGTTGGTTTGTCATTGTTGGCTTTCATTTCTAAAATGTAAGAACTCCCAATACCATTGCCTTTAGCAGGTATAGTTGTATGCGAAATATATTGTTCCTTCTGGGTTAGAATTGCCATTCCCATGGCATCATTATTTTCAGACTGTTTGCCAAAAGATTTTAAGGCAAAGTATCCCTCAAGGTTTTCTGAATATTGTGCATTCGGTTTTAAATTAACAATACCTGTTACAAGGTTTATAGGTGTTTCTATTCCTGAAAAGGAAACTGCACTTTTGTAACCCCATTTACCTTTGGAAATACTTATGCGATGTGTAATGTCAAGAATTTGATTGTTGAATTTTGAGTTTTTGAAAGTCAGTTCAAACACAGACTTTAAGGGGCCTTCTTTTATTATATTGAATACCGTTGAAGCTTCTCCTGTTACTCGGTGTAATTTGTTGTCATTGGTTTTGATTGCAATAGCACCAGCACCTAAAGAATTGCCAACCTTTAATACGTCCATTCCCCAATTTTCAAGATGATGATAGTTGGTGGTTAAGCCCACTTTATCTAAAACCATTTTAGGAGTGGTTTTTCCAAAAATGTCAATACCATTTCGAGGGTCAAAATAGCATCGAAAGCCTACGTTATCATTTTCCCAAGCAGGCCCTTCCATTTGAAAGAAAAGAGCATCTTTTTTTTCTCTAGGGTCGCCTATTCTTTTATATTTCTTTACTTCGGAAACACTTTGTTTATTGGCTCCAACACCAAATCTAATATTCGTAAAATTTATAAAAGCAGGGATTACTGATTTGTGAACTGTTTTTAGCTCTAACTGTAAAGATTCTAAAGGTTTAAAATCCAATGCAGTAAGGAATTCATCCCAATCACCATTATCATTAGTATCGTCAAGCTGAAAAGGAAGTATTTCTCCTTGTTTGGATACAAGAACAGGAACGCTATCTCTATCTATTTTCCCCAAAATAGTTAAGATGTTTTCTTTACTGATTAAGATAGGTTCCTGATTTCTTTGTATTGCTAATGTGTTTTCAAAAGTCAACAAATTTATAGCTTGCTCTTTTTTTGTGTTACAACTCAATAAAGAGAAAATAAGAGTTAAAGAGTATAGATACTTAGCGTAGCTCATTATTTTTCGTTTAATGGTTTTCCTATGGTTGCTAAAATTCCACCATCAACATAAAGTATATGGCCATTAACAAAGTCACTTGCTTTTGATGATAAAAATATTGCGGCACCCGCTAAATCGTCTGGATCGCCCCATTTTGCAGCAGGAGTTCGGTTTACTATGAAATCGTTAAAAGGATGTCCGTCTACTCGAATAGGAGCTGTTTGTTCGGTAGCAAAATACCCGGGCCCAATACCATTAACTTGTATATTGTGTTTTGCCCATTCGGTTGCCATATTTTGTGTAAGCATTTTTAGGCCGCCTTTTGCAGCAGCGTATGCACCCACACTGTTTCTGCCTAATGCACTCATCATTGAGCAGATGTTGATGATTTTTCCCTCTTTTCGAGTGATCATGCTTTTAACCACGTGTTTGGAGACAATAAAGGGACTTACTAAATCTACATTTAGTACTTCCTTAAAATCGGCTACTTCCATGTCAATTAATGGGGTACGTTTTATAATTCCTGCATTGTTTACTAAAATATCAATAGGAGCTATTGATATTTCTATATCAGTAATAGCTTTCTTTACTTCAGCTTCATTGGTAACATCAAACTTAAAACCGTAAGTAGTAATGCCTAATTTTTTAAATTCAGCAACTGCATTGTCAATTTTCGATTGAGAAGAATTACCATTTATAATTACTGTAGCTCCTGCAAGCCCCATTCCTTTAGCCATAGCCATTCCTAAGCCATGAGTGGCACCAGTAACTAAAGCTACTTTGTTTTTTATATCAAATAATTGTGAGGACATAGTGCTTATTTTAATTCTGTTATTTTGCTTTTATCCATATCGTTATAGTCTAGGTTTTCACCAGCCATTCCCCAAATAAAAGTATAGCTAGAAGTTCCTGCGCCAGAATGGATAGACCATGGTGGAGAAATTATAGCTTGTTCATTTTGCATCCAAACATGTCTTGTTTCGTCTGTTGGTCCCATGAAATGGCATACAGATTGATCTTCGGGTACTTCAAAGTAGTAGTAAACTTCCATTCTCCTGTCATGGGTATGAGCAGGCATGGTATTCCAAATGCTTCCTTTTTTTAACTCGGTCATTCCCATTTGTAATTGGCAGGTGTCTACCACTTCCGATACAATCATTTGATTTACGATACGGTGATTGGAAGTTTCTAATGATCCTAATTCTATCTTTTTAGCATCTTTAAGTGTAATTTTTACTGTTGGATTAGAGCGATGTGCAGGTGCTGAATTGATGTAGAATTTACTGGGTTTTGAAGCGTTATTACTTGTGAAAACAACTTCTTTGTTGCCTCTTCCTATATATAATGCATCTTTATACTCTAGTGGATAGTCAGTACCATCAACGGTAACAATACCCGATCCACCTACGTTGATAACTCCTAATTCTCTTCTTTCTAAAAAATAGTCTGCTTTTAGGGGTTCTATAGGTTCTAATTTTAATGCCTTTTTAGTTGGCACAGCAGAGCCTGCAATGTACCTGTCGTAATGAGAATAGGTGAGGTTAATTTCACCAGGTTTCATAATGTTATCAATTAAAAACTCTTCTCTAAGTTCTTGAGTGTTTAATTTTTTTACTTCTTTTGGGCTCGATGCGTATCTTGATTCGTATGTTGTTGACATAGTTTGTTTTTATTGAATTGTAATTGATTTTCTAATTCCAAGTTCAAGACCTCTTAATTCGGCAAGTCCTCGTAGTCTTCCTATTCCTGAGTAGCCAGGATTTGTTTTTTTGTATTGATCGTCTAGCATTTTATGACCGTGATCGGGTCGCATAGGGATCTTTAAGTCTTTACGGCCGGCGATTGATCGCCTATTTTGTTCTTTTATAATCGCTTTCATTACTCCAAACATATCAACATCACCTTCTAAGTGGTTGGCTTCGTAAAAATTACCAAGCTTATCTCTTTTCGTACTTCTAAGATGTATAAAATGAATCCTATGTCCAAGTCGCTCTATCATTCCAACGATATCGTTATCGGAACGTACTCCAAAAGAGCCTGTGCAAAATGTTAATCCGTTATTTAGAGAATCTACAGCATTGTATAACTCAATAATATCGGTCTCTGTACTTACTACTCTTGGTAATCCAAGAATGGGGAAAGGTGGATCGTCAGGATGAATGCACATAACCACTCCAGCTTTTTCAGCAACAGGAATTACGTTATTTAAAAAATAAAAAAGATGTGATTTTAATTCTGCGGAGCCTATGTTTTTATAAGTACTAAGGATGTTATTAAAGTCTTCTAAGGAATAACCTTCTTCCGCTCCAGGAAGTCCTGCTATAATGTTATTAATTAATTTAGTTTTATCAGCTTCGGACATTTTAGCCTCTAAATTTGTAGCGGCTTCTAATTGTGCTGAGGTATATTCGGTTTTAGCTCCAAATCGTTTCAGTAAAAAGAGGTCAAAAACAGCAAATTCATTAGAGTCAAAACGTAAGGCTGTTGAGCCATCTTCAACGGAATATTCCAAATCAGTGCGCGTCCAGTCAAGTACAGGCATAAAATTGTAACACACAATATTGATGTTGCACTTCCCTAAGTTTTCAAGTGATTTTTTATAGTTTTCAATATAATTTTGAAAACCATCAGATTGTGTTTTTATCGTTTCATGAATAGGTACACTTTCAACTACCGACCATTTTAACCCTGCGTTTTCAATTTCAATTTTTCTTTTTAGTATTTCTTCAGTAGTCCATATTTCCCCATTAGGAATATGATGTAATGCCGATACAACACCTGTAGCACCTGCTTGTTTGATATCTGAAAGTGATACAGGATCATTAGGACCGTACCATCGCCATGTTTGTTCTAAATTCATAGTTTACTTACCTATTAATTGGGCTTAAGATTGTAGTTTTCTTATTTCGATAATCTCAGAAATAAAATAGTAGTACTTATAGCACATTACTTCGGAATCTGTAGCTGTGGTCAATTTACTTTTTTGAAACACAATGGTTTCGGTAGGTTCAAATATGGGTTTTTTTGTGGTATGATAGTTTTTTTAACGGGAAAATATCATTCATAAAACGGGCTAAAATTGTTCAATAAGGGAGTTACAACTTCATTATTGAGCAGTTTTAATGGCTGAGGTGTTTTGAATTTTGTAGCTTTAAAATCAAGAGAATTTATAGCCCGTACTTTAGAATCCTACATTTAGGACTTTAGCCTCCTATAAGTCGTGTATTTTTAAAGAAAGATTAACACGCTAAAATAAAACGAGTGTTTGTAAAAGTATTTGTATTAATAGATAGTATTATTGTGCAAATTTAGTAGCGCGTTTTAAAAAATATTCCTGAAACATATTCAGGGTTCATTCATGTAAAATTGTTTAGTATGAAAAGTTATTTGCAAAAAGTGATGTGTTTTGGATGTTTAATAGGGATTACAGCTCAAGTAATTCAAGCACAAAATGTTACTACTGTTTTAGAGGCTGATGGCCCGGGTAATACCGTTCAGTTAATAAACAGTGTGCTTACTGAATCAGGAGATGCAACAGAATCTCCAGGCCATACAGGCGCGAATGGATGCAATAATCATTTTGATTTTGGAGAGCATATTTCAGAAGTCTTTGATGATGATCTTGGGAAGTATGTATTTAAATTTGATATTCATGTAAATGAAGACAATGATAGGTGTAGAAATTTCACAAGGCAACGTAATGAGATTAAAACGTTTGGTCCCTCTAAGGCTACGTTAAAAGCTACTCAAGGAGAATTAGTGTGCTATAAATGGAAATTTAAATTAGACACTGATTTTAAAGCAAATTTTAGTTTCACACATATTTTTCAATTAAAGCCTAGTGGAGGAGCAGATGATAGTAAACCTACATTAACACTTTCACCAAGACTTGGTGGAGATTCAGGTAATTTGGAATTAATTTTTAACCCTACAACAGGAAATGGTGAAAAAGATCAAAAAGTTGTAGATGGGAATAATTTGACAGATTTTTTAGGAAAATGGCTTGAAGTTACTTGCTTAATATATGTAAACGGAGATAGCAACGAAATATCAGAAAATAATAATGGTAAGTATACCGATTTTCAGAAGCCAGGATCGGTAAGTTTTGTAATTAAAGATGTTAATAGCGGTGTTGAATTAATGAATTATAGCAATGATGATTTAGATTTAGATCGAGAAGGCATGACTTTTACACGTCCTAAATGGGGTATATACCGAAGTTTGAGTAATAGTTTTCGATTAAGAGATGAGTCGGTTTTGTTTGCTGATTTTAGTATTACTGAGATTGATGAAGTAGCACTGAGTTTACCCGATTTTAAATTTAGTAGTTCAGTAGTTCAACTTAATCCTGTAGATGATACAATTTTTGTTAGTGATGAAATAAAAAGGGCAACTTTTGATTTATTTGATATATCAGGCAGAAAGCTAATAAGTACAACGAGTAATAATATAGACGTTTCTTCTATTAAAACAGGTTTATATTTACTTTCGGCTACTACAAGTACAAGCCATTCGGTTTTTAAAATTCAAAAAAGATAATTAGTATCGGAAAGGGGTTCATAACCCTACAAACGAGTATTTTTTTAATGATCTAAAATAAGGAGAAATTTAAGTAGATAACATTCATCAAATTACCACGAACTCTACTATATTTATAACTCTAAATTTTTATTAGACTGTTATATACATGAAAAAAATTATATTTTTTTGCCTATTTTTTGCGGTTTCTAATGTTTTTTCTCAAAAAAATAGCGGGTTTAATAAGTTTGCACATTTGTCTTCAGCGCAGGGTTTATCTCAAAACTCGGTATTATCTATAGAACAAGATGAACTAGATCGTGTATGGATCGGAACAAGAGATGGCCTTAATAGATACGACGGTGAAAAAATTACAGTTTATAGAAATATACCTGGTGATTCAACATCTATTACGAACAATGATATCCGATGTATTCAAAAAGATAAAAATGGTTTTTTGTGGATAGGTACCCAGAAAGGCTTAAATCGATATAATCCTAGGAATAATACTTTTTCTAATTTTTTCTATAAACCAGGTGTTAATAGCTTGATTAATAATAGGATTACAGCAATTACTCAACTTAAAAATGGAGATTTATGGATAGGAACTGCTGAAGGACTATCGATTTATGATATAGAAAAGAAGGAATTTATAAATTATAGAAGTAGGGACTTTAATAAGCAAAGCCTTTCAAGTGATTTTATAACAGAAATATATCAAGATACGAATGATGTTGTATGGGTAGGAACAACTGCAGGGCTAAACAAAGCACTTAATACCGATAAAACAAACTTAGTTTTTCAAAGGTTTTACTTGAACGCTAGTAATAAGGAAGAAAAGGGATTCATTCAAACCCTTCAGGAAAGCCCTGAAGGGATGCTTTGGGTGGGTACTCGAGATAACGGACTAGCAACTTTTAATACCTGCAATAACGTTTTTGAGTTGCCAGAAACTTCAATATTAAATGGCATTACCAGTAAGGATATTCGTAGTTTATGTTATGATAACGAGCAGAATCTTTGGATAGCTACATATGATGGATTGTATATAATCACTAATACGAATAGTGTAGTACATATTACCCATCAATACGGAAACTCAAAGTCGTTAAGCAGAAATACCTTAAAAAAGATTTTCGTTGATAACCAAGGATCTGTTTGGGTAGGGGCATATTACGGAGGAGCAAATATATGGGATCCCTACAGGCATAATTTTGATACTGTTTTTAGAGTAGAAGCAAACAAGGCATATTCTTTAGGAGTAGTAAGCTCAATTGCAGAGGATATTAAAGGTAATTTATATTTTGGGACTGAAGGTACAGGAGTCACCGTAATAGATAAAGATAAAAAAACCAATTTTCGATTAACAAAAGCATTAAACGCAGAGCTCAAAGATGTTAATGTAAAATCTTTATTAATACACGGTAGTAAATTATGGATTGGTACTTTTAATAAAGGGGTCAAATGTTTTGATTTGAACTTGGAACGTTTTGAGGATTTTCAAAAAACAAACAATACTATCTCAAAATTACTGGAAAATATTGGGCTATACTCTATAGTGAGAATAGACGATTTAATAGTGTTTGGTACTTTTGGGCAAGGTGTGGTAGTTTATAATTTAAAGACTAAAAAAATAAATGTTATTACCTCAAGCTTATATGGCGATGCCTCTTTGACAAACAATAGAGTACGTGTTTTATTTGTCGATAAAAACAAAGATTTATGGGTAGGAACTGAAAGTGGGTTAAATAAAATTGCATATTCAGAGATTACTTCTGAAAAACAAAAGGTAAAACGCTTTCTTTTTGATAGTGAACATTATTTTGGAAGTGATATAACCTCGATTTTACAAAGTGAAAATGGAGCTATTTATGTAGGGACTAAAGAAAATGGTTTCTTTGTACATAAAGAAGGTGATTTTAAGCTCATTAATTTAAACACTCAAAACACAAAAATTAATACTATTTGTAGTATTGTAGAAGACGATAAAAACAATTTATGGATTAGCAGTAATTATGGTATTTTAAAATATAATGTAGAAGTAAAGGATGTCGAGCTTTTTAGTCAAATAGATGGGCTAGTAGGACAAGAATTTAATAATAATTCAGGTAAAAAAATTAATACAGGAGAAGTGTATTTTGGAGGAGTATTTGGAGCTTCTTTTTTCAACCCTTTGTTAGTGGATAAAAGACAAAATATTCCTAAAGTAATATTTACAGATCTAAAAGTTCAAGGAGAAGAAATTAGTAGTTTTAATGACCCTGAAAGTGTGTTGAAACAGAGTATTTCGTACACAAAAAAAATAAAATTAAGCCATAGTCAATCTTCTTTTTCACTCAATTTTGCGATGCCTAATTATGGTAATGTATCTAGTAATAAATATAAATATAGATTAGTAGGTTTAGATAAAATTTGGAAATATAGCAACACCCCAGAGGTGAATTACTCTATTCAAAAGCCGGGAAAATTTATATTCGAAGTTCAGGGAGTTACCGATACCAATCACACCCCAACAAGACTTGAAATAGAAGTAATGCGAGCACCTTGGAAAAGTCTGTGGGCTTTTGTAATTTATTTTATTATTATTGCTTTAGCACTATTTGCTTTTAATCAAATTAAAGAGTCTCGAAGTAAACTAAAGCATCGTTTAGAATTACAAAGCGTAGAAAAACAACAACAACAGGCTTTGAATAAGTCTAAACTTGAGTTTTTTACGAATATTTCTCATGAGTTCAGAACGCCATTATCTTTAATATTAGGCCCCTTACAGCAGGTTATTGATGATTATCAGGGGAGCAATAAAGTTTACAAGAAATTACTGGTAATTCAACAAAATGGTGATCAATTATTAAAGCTTATCAATCAGCTATTAGATTTTAGGAAGTACGAAAATGAGCATTCTAGACTTCAGGTAGCAGAAGGGAATATTGTAAAATTTTTAAAAGAGATATACCTTTCGTTTTTTGAATTTTCTAAAATAGGAAACTACAAATATAGCTTCAATGCTTCTTCTGAAGAAATAAGATTATATTTTGATAGGTACAAATTAGAGCGTGTTTTCTATAATCTTATTTCTAATGCTTTTAAATATACCCCCGAAGGAGGTGTTATTGAAGTTGATATTACTTTTAATGAAAAATCAGTTTTTGTAGCGGTAAAGGATAACGGAAAAGGAGTTGATAAAAAGTTTGTTGATAAAATATTTGATAGATTTTATGAGGTAGCAGGCGATAAAAAATATCAAAAGCAATTCAATCAAGCAAGTGGTATTGGATTGTCCATTGCTAAAAAAGCTATTGCTCTGCATAAGGGAGAAATTAGTATTCTTGATACTCAAGAGCAAGGAGCCACATTTGTTGTGTCGTTACCAAAAGGTAAAGATCATTTAGTTGAAAGTAATATTGTTAAAGATTTCAAAGTTAGTGACGATTTAAGCTTGTATAAATTGAATGCTGTTCCAGTAAAAACAAGGGATTTGGATTTGAATTTTATCGATAAAGATGAAGATAAACCCTTAGTGCTAATTGCCGAAGATAATGATGCTTTAAGAAATTTTATAGCAGATATATTGAATGATTCCTATCGGGTTATAAAAACAGAAAATGGAAAAGAGGCTTTTAAAAAGGCACTGCAACATATTCCAGATTTAATAATTAGCGATGTAATTATGCCAGAAATGGAAGGCACAGAATTATGTGCCAAAATTAAAGCAGATATTAGAACGAGTCATATTCCATTAATATTACTAACCTCTCGAACTTCTTTGGTTTATAAGTTTGATGGGTTAGAGTCGGGAGCGGATGGATATATTAATAAGCCCTTTGATGTTAGAGAGTTTCTGTTAACAACCAAGAATATTTTAAATTCAAAGCAAAAAATAAAAGAGAAATTTTCTGTAGAAAATATTGATATAAATAACAACTCAGTAACAGGTATTGATGAACAGTTGCTTCAAAAAGCGGTTGTAATCGTCACTAAAAATATAGACAACCCTTCATTTAATATTCCTCATTTTTGTACAGAACTAGGTGTTAGTAGAACAATTTTATTTGCTAAAATAAAAGGACTAACCAATTTAACTCCAAATGAATTTATACATTCTATTCGAATGAAAAGAGCTTCACAGTTATTGGAGTTGGGACAAATAAATGTTTCGGAGGTATGTTACAGAGTTGGATTCAAGAATCCTAAATACTTTACAAAATGCTTCAAAAAGCACTTCAATCAAACACCAACAGAATACGCAGCAAAATTTTATTTGTAATAATTTATGATTGTAAAGCGTTAAAAAACAGCGTTTAACACAAAAACACACCCTTTTTTGAACTTTTGTACCTCATTATACCTGTAAGTTTGGAGTATGAATTGGAAACAAGATAAATATTTGTGGCTACAGCTTCTTTTCTCAGTGTGTGTTATATTCTTTTGTCTGTTAATAATCTATTTGTACTAAACTAACAATAAACTAAACAAACTAACTTATGAAAAAACTGAGTATATATTTTTATGAACGAAATCGTTTTAGGGAATGGATCTTCTTCTTCTTTTTGATATTAGGTTTTACGATGACAGCTCAAAAAGAAGTATCGGGAGAAGTAAAAGATGATACAGGCCTTTTGTTGCCAGCAGTAAATGTTTTTGTTGAAGGGAGTGATACAGGTACCACTACTGATTTTGATGGAAAATTTAATATTACAGTGCCTGATGAAAATACGGTTTTAAAATTTTCTTCAATTGGTTTTAAAGACAAAGATGTACAGGTTGGTAGTCAGCAGGTATTAAATGTTGTGTTAGAGGTTTCAAATGAGGCTTTAGAAGAAACAGTAGTGATTGGTTATGGAAGTAGAAGAAAACAAGATTTAACAGGAGCGGTATCAATAATAAGTAAGGATGATGTGGTTGCTTTTCCATCTCAAACAGTAGAGCAAACTTTACAAGGTAGAGCAGCAGGTGTACAAATTCAATCTAATAATGGAGGAGAGCCAGGTGCTCCAATTCGAATTAGAGTTAGGGGAGGTACTTCAATAAATGCAAGTAGTGAGCCTTTGTTTGTAGTAGATGGATTTATTGCAGGTGCACTTCCTTCTCCAGAAGATATTGCTTCTATTCAAATTCTAAAAGACGCATCGTCTACAGCAATATATGGATCTAGAGGAGCTAATGGTGTAATTATAGTAACAACCAAAAAAGGAACTATAGGAAAGACTAAAGTAGAATTTAATACTTCATATTCTATTCAGCAAGTATCTAATGAATTAGACCTATTAAATGCGGATCAGTATGCGGAATATAGGGCTGATAGTGGTAATCCCATAGATCAAGGATCGGTAAATACCGACTGGCAAGATGTTATTTTTAGAGCTGGTGCAATACAAAACCATCAAGTATCTATTTCTGGAGGGGGAGAGAAGACAAGATTTTATGTTTCAGGATCTTATTTTGACCAAGAAGGTGTTGTAATTGGCTCAGGTGCGGATAGACTTTCTGTTGTTGCTAATATTAATTTAGATATCAATGACCATATAAAATTTGGAATTAATACACTTGGTCGAAGAAGCACTAGAAATGGTGTTCGATCTCAAGTGAATAGCGGAGGTAGAGGCCAAGCAGGTGTAATATCAACAGCGCTAAGATATAGACCCGATATTGGAATCAGAGATGAAAATGGAGACTTTACTATAGATATTGATAATGACAATCCTTTTGTTGCTGCCACTGAAATAGTAAATGAAAGAAAAAGGGATTTGTTTCAAACAAATATGTTTACTGAGATCGAGCTTTTAGAAGGATTAACTTTTAAATCAACGGCAGGTTTTAATGTAAGAAATAATAGGACAGGGGAGTTCTTTCCATCAACTACTGTAGCAGGTGATCAAGTGGGAGCCTTAGGACGTATAGATAATAGAAAGCAAACAGATGTAAGTTTAGAAAATTACTTTACGTATAAGAAAGAAATCAATAATTCTAAACTTACGGCTACAGCGGGTCATTCATATAATGAACTAGTTAGAGAACGCTATGGTTCTTCAGGTAACACTTTTACTGATACTTCAATTGGTTTCGAAGGGTTGGAGACAGCAGCAAACACTTTCGATCCAATTTCAAGATTTTCTAAAAGAAAAATAGAATCTTTTTTGGGGCGCGTAAATTATGATATTGATGATAGATTTTTATTAACCGCTTCAATAAGGGCAGATGGAGCTTCTACGTTTAGTAAAGATAAAAAATGGGGTTATTTTCCTTCTGGTGCAATTGGATGGAATATGCATAACGAAGCATTTTTAGAAGAGGTAGATGTTATATCGCAATTAAAATGGAGAGCGAGTTATGGTATCACTGGTAATGCAAGTGAAGAAGCTTTAGGAACTCTTGCTAAAACAGAAAGTTTAGCTGTCGTTGTAAATAATGGGGTGCAAGCTAACGGAGTAACGGTAGGGGCTTTAGGAAATCCTAACCTTACATGGGAATCTACAGAGCAATTTAATTTTGGTATTGATTTAGGCTTTTTTAATAATAGAATTAATTTTTCAGCAGATTATTATACCATGGAAACAACGGACCTTATTAACGAGGTGCTTATACCTAGTATTGGAGGTGTAAGTGGTGAAACAATACTGGTTAATAGTGGTGCTATTGAGAATAAAGGATTTGAACTGCAATTATCAACTAAAAATTTTGTGGGAGATTTTATATGGAATACGGATTTTAATTTATCACATAATAAAAATGAAGTACTCGAACTACCTAATGGAAATCAACCTTTTGATAATTCTCCAGGTCACCTTATTTTAAATCCTGGAGCTGGTTTTCTGGCCGAAGGACAACCGGTGGGTGTGTTTAGAGGGAATGTTTATGATGGTGTTGCACAAATAGGAGACGGATCTGGGTTGAATCCAGGTACTGCTAAATATAGAGACCTTAATGGTGACGGAGTTTTAAATAATGATGATTTAACAGTTATTGGAGATCCAAACCCTGATTTTATTGCAGGTTTAAATAATACATTTCAATATAAAGGAATTGATTTAAACGTGTTTTTTCAAGCTTCTTTCGGGAATGATATTTTGAGTTATACATTGTTAGAGCTGAATACGCTTCAAGGAGCAAATAATGCTACTACCCTAGCCTTAGATAGGTGGACACCAGCGAACCCTAATACGAATGTTCCTGCTGCTGGAGAATCTGATTTGAGAGTTTCTGATCGTTTTGTTTTTGATGGCTCTTATGTTCGATTGAAAAACTTGACGTTGGGTTACACCCTTAGTGATAGTTTAACTAAAAGTTTAAAAATGACTAAGTTTAGAGTGTACCTAGGGGCTCAAAATTTATGGACTTACACGAATTTCCCTGGATTAGATCCAGAAGCTTCTTATAGAGGAAATGGTAGTAATGCAGATTCAAATTTAAATCAAGGTTTAGATTACGGTAGTTACCCAAATGTTAAATCCATTACAATGGGATTGAATGTTTCTTTTTAAAAAAAATAATAAATAATAATAGTATGAAGAATTTAGTATTTCTAGTGTCAGCTTTACTTGTATTTGTAGGTTGTGCTGATTTAGATGAAGACCCAGTAGGAGTTATAAATCCAGAAACTTTTTTTCAAGACGCCGATAATTTAGAATCAGCAGTTAATGGGGCCTATGGCTTAATTGCATCAGAAGAGTTTTGGGGTAGAAAGTTTACTCTTAGTTTAATGTTAAGAGGAGATATGGTTACAATTGGCGATCCAGGTACTTCGGGTAGAAGAAAAGAGGTTGATCGTTTTACGATGAGAGCAGATAATGGAATGGTTGCAGCATTTTGGCCTATGGCCTTTAATTCTATTACTGCAGCAAATAATGCGATTCTTAATGTATCTAATGTTGAGGCAGATCAAGGAGTTAAAGATCGTTTAGAAGGTGAAGCTAGGTTTATAAAAGCGTTTACTTATTATCATTTGGTAAGAACAATAGGAGAGGTACCTTTTGTGGAAACACTTCCAACAACACCAGATGAATTATTATTGTTAGAAAAAAGTTCAGTTAACGATATTTATCAACGTATTATTGAAGATTTAACAAAAGCAAAGGACTTATTGCCCAATGAAGGAGGAATAAGGACACGCCCTTCCAGAGGAACGGCTGCCGCATATTTAGCTTCAGTGTATTTAACTAGGGGTGAATGGCAAAAAGCTTATGATGAAGCTAAATTTGTAATCGATAACAATGCTAGTTTTAATTATAGTTTAGTTGCCGATTTTCAAGACTTATTTAATGCAGAAAAAGCAGAAAATTCTTCAGAACATATTTTTGCAATTGATTTTACAGGAGCAGATGATATATCAGGAACAGATATAGGTTTAGATTTTTTAGCACCACTTACAGGTCCTAGAGGCCCGGCTGTAACAGGATGGAGTGTTGCTGTTCCTACATTAGCTGTTTTTAACTCATTTGATAATAATGATTATAGAAAACAAGTTAGTTTTATTACAGAGGCGGTTATAAACGGAGAAACTGTTGGATGGGAAATGTTTTCAACGACGCAAGGTGTTCAAAGACCACATATTGCTAAATATTTTCGTTTTCCAGGTTTAGCAGGTGCTAATAATAGGGATTCTAGTCATAATTATATAGCAATGCGTTATGCTGAAGTATTGTTAATTGCTGCAGAGGCTTCAAATGAGCTTTTTGGTCCAACAGCTGAAGCAGAAGGATATATTAATGAGATTAGATCAAGAGCAAGAAATGCAGCAGGAATTCAAAATAGCTCTCCAGAAGATATTAATATCTCAGGTCAAAATGCAGATACTTTTAGAGATATTATTATTGAAGAAAGAAGGATAGAACTAGCTTTTGAATATAAACGATGGTATGATATTAAAAGATTAGATATTGGAGCGGAGGTTTTTGGATCAACAGGATATGAAACGGATGTTGCGGAGCAGCAACCTTTTGATCCTAGTCGAGATTATTTGTTCCCAATTCCATCTTTAGATTTGGAAACTACACCTTCTTTACTACCACAAAACCCAGGTTATTAATAATATATTTATAAAGTATGTTGAAACATATTTCTGTGAAAACGGTAGCTTTTTTAATCGCTGCCGTTTTTTTAAATTGTAAGGAGCATTCGCAAAAGAATGCTAAGGCGTCTACTTCCAAAATAGGAGATGTAATCAAGAGTGTTAATTATAAGGATAGATTTATAAAGTTACTTGATTATAAAGTTGATTCGCTTGCGTTTCCTCGAAGCGGATCTGCAAAAAATAACACCATTAAAAAAGTGCCATCGAAAGATTGGACAAGTGGTTTTTTTCCAGGCTCACTATGGCAAATTTATGAGCTTACAGCGAATAAAGCTTATTTAAAAAAGGCTGAACAATGGACGACTCTTGTGGAACAAGAAAAATTTAATAACCGTACTCATGATATGGGTTTTAAGGTGTTTTGTAGTTTTGGAAATGGATATCGCTTAACAAAAAACCCCTATTATAAGGATGTTATTATTCATAGTGCAGAAACGTTGAAAACCAGATATGGTAGTGCTGTAGGGTCTATTAGGTCATGGGATTTTAATAAAAAAGAATGGCAGTTTCCTGTTATTGTAGATAATATGATGAATTTAGAATTGCTATTTGAGGCTTCATTGCTTTCAGGGGATTCTTCATACAAGGACATTGCTTATCAACATGCTAAAACCACTTTAAAAAATCACTTTAGAAAAGATGGAAGTGTGTATCATGTGGTAGATTACGATACGATTACCGGAGCAGTAAGGTCTAAAGTTACGCATCAGGGTTTTGCAAATGAATCTACTTGGGCTAGAGGTCAGTCATGGGGTGTTTATGGGTTTACTATGGCTTATCGCTATACCAAAGACCCTTCTTTTTTAGAGCGGGCAAAACAAACAGCAAATTTTGTGATTCAGCATCCAAGATTGCCTAAAGATGGTATCCCTTATTGGGATTTAGATGCTCCAAATATTCCTAATGAACCAAGAGATGCCTCAGCGGCCTCGGTATTGGCGTCTGCGTTAGTAGAACTTTATGAGTATACCAATGATAAAACGTATTTGGATTTTTCAGATAAAATAATAGAGTCCTTGTTATCTAAAGATTATGTAATTCAAAACAGCTCAACGGTTCCTTTTATATTAGATCACAGTACAGGTAATTGGCCAAAACAAGATGAAATTGATGAGCCCATAAGTTATGCTGATTATTATTTGTTGGAAGCCATCTTAAAAAGAAAAAAATTAGATTAAAATATGAGGATTTTAAAGACCATTTATTTAAAGTATCTGTTTTTGGTGTTTGTTTTGTTTTTTAGTGTTTCTAGTTTTTCTCTAGCGCCAAGAATTCAAATAAACATTAATGATAACTGGCAATATTTAGAAAATAATACATTAGATATTAAAAAGGTTTCCGAATTAGAACATTGGACTTCTGTAAATTTACCTCACACCTGGAATGCATTGGATGCGACGGACAATATCCCTGGGTATAGGCGAGGAACAAGTTGGTACAAGAAGAAGTTAAGTATCGATAAAATTTCAGAAAAAACAACGTACATATTGTACTTTGAAGGAGCTAATATTACTACTAAAGTTTATGTTAATGGGCAAGAAGCAGGCACTCATATAGGGGGTTATATTGGGTTTGATATTGATATTACTTCATTAATAAAATTGGGAGATAACGAGGTTTTAGTCATGGTTGATAATAGTTATAATCCAGAAATTATTCCTTCTCAAAAAAGCGATTTTTTTATTTATGGAGGCATAACAAGAGATGTTTGGCTAAAGAAAATTCCTAAAAAACATATTTCTAAAGTAGTTGTAAAAACACCAAAAGTTTCTAAGGAAAAGGCGAGTTTATTGCTAGATTTAGAATTTAGCAAAAGCATAAAAAGTAAAAGTAGAATAGTAGCACAACTTTATGATCCCAATGGACTGGAGGTTCAAGTTCAAAAAAGTGCTTCCTTGACAGGTAAATTTACATTGAATTTTGAAACGTTAAATAAACCATTGCTTTGGGATATAGATACTCCAAATTTATACTCGATTAAAATTTCTTTATTTGAAAATAACAAATTGATTGATCAACTTGAGGAGCAAGTTGGTTTTAGGTGGTTTGAGTTTAAGAAAAACGGCCCTTTTTACTTAAACGGAAAACGCGTACTTCTTAGAGGAATACATAGGCATGAAGAACATGCTGGTTATGGAGCAGCAATGCCCAATGATTTGCACAAAAAAGATATTCAAGATATTAAAGATATGGGGGCTAATTTTGTGAGATTAGCTCATTACCCTCAAGATCCTGAAGTATATAAAATGTGCGATAAACTAGGTTTATTAGTTTGGGATGAATTGCCTTGGTGTAGAGGAGGTATTGGTAATGATACTTGGAAAAAGAACACAAAAAATATTTTAAAAGAAATTATAGGGCAAAACATTAATCATCCTAGTGTTATAATTTGGTCTTTAGGAAACGAAATTTACTGGTTGCCAGATTTTGAAAATGGTGATGACAAAGAGGAGATGAATAGTTTTTTGCAAGAATTAAATGACTTATCTCATCAATTGGACCCTACACGAAAAACAGCAATAAGAAAATATTATTCGGGATCCGATATTGTAGATGTGTTTTCGCCTTCAATATGGTCGGGTTGGTATTCAGGAAGTTATACAACCTATCAAAAAGCTATTGATAAATACATAAAAATGTACCCTCATTTTTTTCATGCTGAATATGGAGGAGCAAGTCATTTAGGAAGACATACAGATACCCCTATAGATGGGCGTAATGTTGATGACTCTAGTGGTTGGACAGAAGCAATTACCCAAACAGGCGTTAAGAATATTGCTCAAATTGGTGATTGGAGCGAAAACTATATCGTAGATCTGTTCGATTGGCACTTGAAAACATCGGAGTCTAACAATCAATTTGTAGGTAATATACAATGGGCTTTTAAAGATTTTGGAACACCACTTCGGCCAGAAAATGATATCCCTTATATTAATCAAAAAGGAATTATGGATAGGGAAGGGAATCCTAAAGATGCCTATTACGTTTTTAAAAGTTATTGGTCAAAAAAGCCATTTACATATATAGAGTCGCATACTTGGAAAGAGCGACAAGGCCCTAAAGACACACCTAGAGAAATTAGCGTGTATAGTAATTGTGAAACAGTCGAGTTGTTTTTTAATGGTAAATCTTTAGGTGCTAAAAAGAAAGACATGAATAAATTTCCTGCCTGTGGTTTAACTTGGGATGTAAATTTTAAAGAAGGGCCAAATAAATTAAAAGCTATAGGGAGTAGTAATAGTGTAAATGTTGAAGATGTTTTAGAGGTATCCTACAGGTATAAAATTAACGGTGTTGCTAATTCACTTTCAATGTCTTACGATAAGTTGCCTAATGGAAACGTCCTTATTACAGCAACAGCTAAAGATAAAGAAGGCTTACGCTGTTTAGATTATGAAGAAAGGGTGTATTTTCAATGTTTATCAGGAGGGGAAATGCATAAACATTTAGGTACTCCAACAGGTAGCGAATCTATCAAAATGGCAAATGGTATAGCTCAGATTGAAGTGGAGCCACACACGAAAAACAACCCTATTACTATGATGGTAATGAACCAAAGTTTTAAAGGAACTTACTTAACAATACCCAGATAATTAAAATACAAATGCAGTCTAAGCCGTTTTTTAACGAAGATTTTTTGCTAACGAATAAGTTTTCTAAAACTTTATATCATGATTATGCTAAAAAGCTTCCAATTATAGATTACCATAATCACTTAAATCCTAGTGATATTGCTAATAACACTAATTTCAATAGTATTACTTCGGTATGGTTAAATGGGGATCATTACAAATGGCGAGCAATGCGCACCATGGGAGTAAACGAAAACTTTATTACGGGTAATGCTTCTGATAAAGAAAAGTTCTCAAAGTGGGCAGAGGTATTGCCGTATGCTATTAGAAACCCATTGTTTCATTGGTCAAACTTAGAGCTTAAAAGGTATTTTGATATAGATGAATTGTTAACCCCTAAAACTGCGGCTGCTATTTATGATAATACAACAGCGCAATTAAAGAAGTCATCACATAGTGCTCTTGGCTTGTTGAAAATGCAAAATGTTGAGACAGTTTGTACTACCGACGATCCTGCGGATGATTTAACTAATCATAAAAGCTTTGCTAAACAAAATGAAGCATTAAAATTATTACCTACGTTTAGGCCTGATAAATTTTATGCAATTGATGATGTTAAAAGCTATAAACAGTATTTAATAAAAATTGAAGCTGTAAGTGGAATTTCGATTGTTTCATATAATACTTTGTTGGAAGCATTAGAAAGTCGAGTTGTTTATTTTCATGAACAAGGTTGTAGGCTTTCAGATCATGGTTTAGAAGAGGTTTATTTTAGAAAAGAGGGGAGTTATAATTTAGGAACTATTTTTAATGATATTTTAGAAGGAACTACAATTTCAAAGGAAGAAAGTGAGTTTTTTAAATTTTCAATACTTCTTTTTTTAAGTAAATCCTATCATAAAAAGGGATGGACACAACAATTTCATTTAGGGGCTATTCGTAATAACAATCATCGTTTATTAACAACATTGGGCCCCGATACAGGTTTTGATTCAATAGGTGACTACTCGCAAGCGACTAAGCTTAGTGCTTATTTAAATGCTTTAGATATTAGCGATGAGCTTACGAAAACAATCGTATATAATTTAAACCCTTCGTTTAATGAAGTGTTTGCGACTATGGTGGGGAATTTTAATGATGGTAGTATAAAAGGAAAAGTTCAATATGGGGCAGCATGGTGGTTTATGGATCAAAAGGATGGAATTATTAATCATTTAAATACGCTTTCAAGTATGGGAATGTTAAGTAGTTTTGTTGGGATGCTTACTGATTCTAGAAGTTTTTTATCGTTTCCTAGGCACGAATATTTTCGAAGAATAGTATGTGAACTTATAGGGAAAGACGTTGCTAATGGAGAATTGCCTAACGATATGCCTTGGTTAGGAAAAATAGTTTCAGACATTTGTTATTCAAACGCAAAGTCTTACTTTGATTTTTAAAGTATAGATGCAACAACTTTAATGTTGTTTCTTACGCAATCTATAAACAATAGGTAGGAAGTATTCTAAAACGACAGTTTTAAACACACATATTTTCAAAATTATTATTAAAACAAAAAACCCAATATTTGATTCATCAAATATTGGGTTTTTTATTATGTTTTTGCTGCTGTTTTAAACCCCGCTAAAAGCATTAAAACCACCATCTACAGCGAGTACTGTTCCAGTAACAAATTTTGAAGCGCCACCACATAAAAATAAGGTAGCTCCTATTAACTCTTCTACATCTCCGAAACGTCCAAAAGGAGTATTCTTTATAATATCATTTCCTCTGTCGGTATAACTACCATCCTCTTTAGTTAATAAGCTTTTGTTTTGTTTGCCTATAAAAAAGCCCGGAGAAATAGCGTTAACGCGAATGCCATCACCATATTTTTTTGCCATTTCAACAGCCATCCAACGCGTAAAATTTGTTATGGCTGCCTTAGATGCGGAATAGCCTACAACACGAGTAATTACTCTGTCTACAGCCATCGAGGAAAGATTAATAATTGATCCTGAGCTTTGCTCAGCCATTATTTTTCCAAATACTAGCGATGGCAATACAGATCCATTAAGGTTTAATTGGGTAACTTTATTAAAGTCATCCATATTCATATCAAAAATTGAATCCTCAACAGCTATAGTAGCACCGGGCATATTCCCTCCGGCACAATTAATAAGGATATCGATGCGACCATATTTAGATAGAATTTCTTCTTTGGCATCAATAAGTTCTTTTTCGATTAGCACATCGCACAGTAAGCCCGAAACTTCACCAAATTCAGATAATTCCTTAATGCGATCAGAAGCATCTCTCCTTGTTAATAATATTACTTTAACGCCGCATTGTAATAAGCCCTCCGCCATTTTACCTGCAATAACGCCTCCGCCACCAGTAATAATTGCGATCTTATTTTTAAGATTATATAGTTCGTTTAAATAGTTCATAAAACATTAAAATGTTGATTTTTTTAACATTTGGTTAAGATACGAAAAAAATGTTTTTTAGAGGTGTAAAACGTTGTAATATATGGGGTTAGTGGCCTATGAGATACTAAAGGTCAAAACATAAATATTTGATTTTAAGAGCTAGGTGTTTTGATAGTTGGTTTGCTTGTTTTTTTGTTGAATTTGATCTTTTTTTAACCAAGATGTATCTTTTTAAAAAAATATGTTTCTTCTTTGTTTTTGTTTACCATTAAAAGTAAAGGAATAACAGCTGTTTACTTTTAACATAATGAGATGTTGTCAATTAAGTGCTGGTTTAGATATTGAATCAAAAAAAGGGTCTTCTAAAATATTCGATTCATGGTGAGTAAACTCTTTAAGTTCCCAATCACTATTTAAAATTTTATTCTCTTTTTCTATGCTGTTATAGCTTAAAAAAACACCATGGAACCAATTACAATAAGAATTCGCATAAGTAGTGTTTGCGAGTTTTATTTTAGTGAGCTTTTACTTCAGTACCTCAGTAACTTCACCACAAGCTAACATAACATCTCCAAAGTAAGGGTTGCGAATTTCTTTACTATCGGATAACCAATATCCCCCTTTTCCATCAAATGCCATGGGGCAATATTGCTGGTGTATTTTTCCGGATTTAATATCGTTTTTTAAAATTTTTGTGACTTCATCGGTTAAACCAACAAAAAACTCACGTTGCTTTTTTATATCAGTAGTGCTTGATATTAATGAGGTAATTTGTTTTACAATATTGTAATCGGCTTCGTTATTAAAATTTGCAATCAATATTTTTGCAGCATCTTCTGTTTTAGCACTATCGGTATTTACCATGGCTGCTTTAATCGCTAAATAATTGGTAAATAGTAATTGATTTTTATCACTGTTAAAAGAAACTTTATCTATAGTTTTTGTGCTATTTAAGTTAGTGTTTTCTAAAGCAGGAGGTATTGCTGTTTTGGGGTCATTTTTACAAGAAATTACCGTAAAAGCAACGGCTAACAATAAAGAAATGTATTTTTTCATAATAGTAATTTAAAAAAAGAGTAACATTTTAGAAGTGCTAATATAGTAATCGGCTACCGCTTTAACTTGTTCTAGCTCGAAAGTATATTTTAAACCTTTAATTTGCAATATTTTTTCTGCACTTAATGGTGTTTCAGTAGTGTTTAATTTATTTTTTAGGAGATCTATCTTTTCGACTTTTAGCGTAGCCGAATCATAAGCAATTCTAGCTGAAATTTGATTGTTAATTGCAGTTTGTAATTGATGTCCTAAAGTAGAAAGTTTTTGGTCTAATTTTAAATCAACTTCTTCCTTAGTAGAGGTGTTTGGTTTTTTTGAAAATAAGTTCCATTGCAATTTTAGTTGTGGCTCAAAAATATCTTTGTTTGGAAGCTCAAAGTTTAAATTTTCAGTAGCTGTTACAATACTATATCTTAAGCCTAAACTTATTGAAGGGCTCCATGGATTTTGTATGGAGCGAAGTTCTTTTTGTTGCAATAAGTCATTTTCAAAACTTAAGTATGAGGAAGATTCAAAAGGATCGGGAAATTGTAATTCCGTTTCCTCTTCAGGCATTGCTAAAAATACCGGCAAATTGGGTTCGTCTAATTTTTCACTTTTTAAAAGCTCATTAAATACAATTACTTTATTTTGATAGTCTCCATCTACCAATTGAAGCTTTTTGGTAATGTCAATAAGTTGCGATTCATATTCAAAGTTTTTTAAAGCAATATCAATTGAAATCGAATCCGTTTTTTTGAAAGAGGCGATGTGTTTTCTAATGTTTTCTGCCCAAGCTACATAAATGTTTTTTTGCTTTTTATATTGGTACATTTTGTAATAACACTCTTTTATATTGTAGCTAAGCTCTTCAATTTCGTATTGTTTTTGCAAATTGATTTTAGCGCTGTTGTATTTTTGTGTTTTTCTATAGCTAGCACCTTTTCCTAGCCAAGGTATTTCTTGCTGAAATTCTGCGTAAGCGCGCTGTGCTCCAGAAATAGTGTATTGAGGATTTATAAAATAACCAAATTGTAAACTGGTAGTATTTGTTTTAGGAAGGTTTAAATTAAGAGTATTCGTAGGGGAATATTTTTTTTTTGCCTCGTTAATATAGTTGGTCAAGGTTTGAGCACTACAGTGTACGGCACCCCAAAAAAACAAAAAAAATACAAATGTAAACTTCATTAGATATCGAAAATAGGAACTCTAAAAATACGTTGAATTGATGTGTTTTTAAACTAAACAGCTATTTTTTTCAGCATTATAAAATCAATCCACTGAATTAAAGCTAAAAATCTAACATTCTAATTAACTAAACCAAACATTTTGATTAATTTTGTGCCTTTAAAATTCATTCCAAAATTATGAGCAGTACAAAAACAGTAAAATCAGCTTTAATATCGGTATTTAGTAAAGATGGATTAGGTCCAATCGTTCAAAAACTAAACGATCTTGGTGTAACAATTTATTCTACCGGGGGGACCGAAAAATTTATTAAAGATTTAGGTGTGCCTGTAGTGCCTGTTGAGGATGTAACAAGCTACCCATCTATTTTAGGAGGTCGTGTAAAAACATTACACCCTAAGGTTTTTGGAGGTATTTTAAACCGTCAAAATGTAGATAGCGATGTCGCAGAAATAGCAGAATACGATATTCCTCAGATTGATGTAGTAATTGTTGATTTATATCCGTTTGAAAAAACAGTAGCTTCTGGTGCGCCAGAACAAGATATTATCGAGAAAATTGATATTGGTGGGATTTCTTTAATTAGAGCTGCAGCCAAAAATTTTGCAGATGTTACTTGTGTGGCTTCTGTAAACGATTATGCTGAGTTTTTAGAGATATTAAATCAAGGAAATGGCGAAATTTCTTTAAAAAATCGCAAACGCTTTGCAGCAAAATCTTTTAATGTATCGTCTCACTACGATACTGCTATCTTCAATTATTTTAATGCTGAAGAAAAAGAAGAGGTAGTTTACAAAGCAAGTGTAACCGAAGGTAAAGCATTGCGTTACGGAGAAAACCCACATCAAAAAGGAACATTCTTTGGTGATTTTGATGCGATGTTCGAAAAATTACACGGTAAAGAATTATCGTATAACAATTTGTTAGACGTTGATGGAGCGGTAAATTTAATGGGTGAGTTTAAAGGTGAAGCGCCAACATTTGCTATTTTAAAACACAATAATGCCTGTGGTTTAGCACAGCGCGAAACTATAAAAGAGGCTTACGTAGATGCATTAGCAGGAGACCCTGTTTCGGCATTCGGAGGGGTGTTAATTAGTAATACAACTATTGATAAAGCTACTGCAGAAGAAATTCATAAATTATTTTGTGAAGTAGTGATTGCGCCAGCTTATGATGCTGACGCTTTAGAGGTTTTAAAAGGAAAGAAAAACCGTATTATCTTAATTCAAAACGATATTGAACTTCCAACCGATCAAGTTCGTACTTGTTTAAATGGTTTCTTGGTTCAGGATAAAGATGGTATTACCGATGCTAAAGAACATTTAAAAACAGTTACTAAAAAAGAGCCTACAGCTCAGGAAGTTTCTGATCTTTTATTTGCTTCTAAAATTTGTAAGCATACCAAATCAAATACTATAGTTTTTGCTAAAAATAATCAATTGCTATCTAGCGGTTGTGGGCAAACATCAAGAGTAGATGCTTTAACACATTCTATAGAAAAAGCAAATTCTTTTAATTTTGATTTAAAAGGAGCAGTAATGGCTAGTGATGCATTTTTTCCGTTCCCCGACTGTGTGGAGTTAGCGGATAAAGCAGGAATTACAGCGGTAATTCAACCAGGTGGATCTATAAAAGATCAATTAAGTATTGATTATTGCGATGCAAACAGTGTGGCAATGGTAATGACAGGAACAAGACACTTTAAACACTAAAAGATATAAAAACACGTTATAGAGTATTTTTAACCTTATGTAGATTTTATTTTTTTTATTTGAAATCAATTTCTTAAATGAATTAGAAATACTCTTTATTTGACTACTTTTAAGGTCAAACAACTAACATTAATTTTTCCATAAAGCTTGCCCATGGGTTTTTTTGATTTTCTTACTGAAGAAATTGCTATTGATTTAGGAACAGCAAATACACTGATTATTCATAACGATAAAGTAGTTGTGGATAGCCCATCAATTGTGGCAATAGATAGAAGCACAGGAAAAGTTAGAGCTGTGGGTAAAGAGGCTGCAATGATGCAGGGGAAGACTCATGAAAATATTAAAACAATTAGGCCTTTGAAAGATGGTGTAATTGCTGATTTTGCTGCTAGTGAAGAAATGATTAACCGTTTTATAATGGACATTCCAGCACTAAAGAAAAAATGGATACAACCAGCCTTACGAATGGTTATTTGTATTCCTTCAGGAATTACAGAAGTTGAAATGCGTGCAGTGCGAGAAAGTGCTGAACGAGTTAATGGAAAAGAAGTATATCTAATTCATGAACCTATGGCAGCAGCTATTGGTATTGGGGTAGATATTATGCAGCCAAAAGGAAATATGATTGTAGATATAGGTGGAGGAACTACCGAAATCGCAGTGATTGCCTTAGGAGGTATTGTTTGTGATAAGTCGGTTAAAATTGCAGGAGATGTTTTTACCAATGATATTATTTACTACATGCGCACGCAACACAACCTTTATATAGGGGAGCGTACCGCAGAAAAAGTAAAAATACAAATAGGTGCTGCAACGGAAGATTTAGAAACGCCACCAGATGAAATGAGTGTTCAAGGGCGAGACTTACTTACAGGAAAACCAAAACAAGTACAGATTTCATACAGAGAAATTGCTAAAGCACTAGATAAATCTATTTTACGTATTGAAGATGGGGTTATGGAAACGCTATCTCAAACGCCACCAGAATTAGCGGCGGATATTTATAATACAGGTATTTATTTAGCAGGAGGAGGCTCTATGCTTAGAGGTTTGGATAAACGTTTGTCTCAAAAAACAGATTTACCGGTGTATATAGCCGAAGATCCATTAAGGGCTGTCGTTAGAGGTACAGGAATTACCTTAAAAAACCTAGAGCGTTACAAAAGTGTATTAATCAAGTAAGTGTTCTAAAGAATGCAGCAAATTTTTAATTTTCTAATAAAAAGCAGAAACTTTCTGTGGTTTCTTTTTTTATTAATTATTGCTGTATCATTAACTATTCAATCACATACTTACCACTCAAATAAATTCATACATTCTTCAAGTTTAGTAACAGGAGCTGTTTTTAACGTACAAAACGATATCAGTACTTATTTTAGGCTGAAAGCT
Source organism: uncultured Aquimarina sp. (assembly GCA_937958985.1). Taxonomy (GTDB): domain Bacteria; phylum Bacteroidota; class Bacteroidia; order Flavobacteriales; family Flavobacteriaceae; genus Aquimarina. The sequence goes on along the minus strand of CALGLV010000006.1, from coordinate 98,957 downwards.
TATAATAAAAGGCTTTTGAGTGAAAATACGCTTTTAAAACAGCAGTTAAATGATCTTTCGGGCAACATAAGCACTAATAAAGCTTATGCTAAAGATACATTTGATAAATTCGAATATATCTCGGCAAACGTAATTAACAGTACCTACCGTAAAAAGAAGAATTACCTTACCTTAAATAAAGGAAGTAAAGATAGTGTTGTCGCCGATATGGGGGTAATTACAGATTTAGGTATTGTTGGTATTGTAAAGAAGGTTTCTAATAAATATGCGACTGTAATTTCAATATTGAACAAAAATTCTAAAATTAATGCCCAGTTAAAAAGAACCAATCATTTTGGAACTTTGGTTTGGTATGGCGAGGAGCCTAATGTTGTTCAGTTAATAGATATTCCAAGATTAGCACCTTTAAAGGTTGGCGATACAATAATTACAGGAGGAAGATCTACTATATTTCCTAAAGGAATTAATGTTGGGACCATACGTGATTTTGCGTTAAACGACGATCAAAATTATTTTACAGTAAATGTAGATTTATTCAACGATATGACTGATGTTGGTTTCGTTCAATTAATTCAAAATACTGAGGTAGACGAAATTAAACAGTTAGAAAACAGTTCTAATGAATAATATTTTTGTTATAAATAGTGCCCGATTTGTCGTATTTATTTTACTGCAAGTATTTGTGTTTAATTACGTTTCGTTAGGTTTTTTGGGAGGTGCCATTTGTTACCCGTGTATTATTTTTGTGTTAATGTTGCCAATGCATACTAATAGACTTGTGCTGTTGACCATTAGTTTTGTGTTTGGTTTATTGCTCGATATGTTTGGAAATACCGGAGGAGCACAGGCAGCAGCTTGTTTGGTTTTGGCATATGCAAGGCCTTTGATTTTAGTTTCTAGTTTTGGGATTAGTTATGAGCATCAAAATTTAAAATTCAATGATGTGGATTTAAAAGAGATAATTATTTACGTGCTATTAAGTTGTTTACTTTATCATTTAGTTCTATTTTCTTTAGAAGTTTTTAATTTTTCACATTTTTTGTTTATTTTAAAACAAAGTCTGTTTTCGACCGTTTTTACTTCAGTAAGTGTTTTGATATATTTTGGATTGACCCAAAGTAAAAAAATATAGTAGCCTTTTATGCGAAGAATATTACTAGTCATTTTAATAGTGTTAGTAGGCGTTGGTTTTACTGCTAGGCTATTTTATTTACAAGTAATAAATGATAGTTATGCGAATCTTTCTAAAAACAACGCAGTAAAAGTAAAATATGAAATTCCTCAACGAGGATATATTTTTGATAGAAACGGTAAATTGCTTGTTGCTAATCAGCCATCATACGATGTAAGCGTGATAATTAAAGATTTAAAGCCTTTTGATACGACTGAGTTTTGTTCCTTACTTAAAATATCTAAAGAACGACTAATCAAGCAATTTAAAAAGGCACGAAACTATTCTGTGCGATTGCCTTATGTAGTTGTTCCTCAATTAACAAAAAGTGAATATGCATACCTTCAAGAAAAAATGTATAAATACGAGGGCTTTTATATTCAAAAGCGTTCGTTAAGAGATTATAATACCAAGAGTGCAGCCAATGTATTGGGTTACATCAGTGAGGTTAATGATGCTACTCTACGTAGAAATCCAAAATTTAAATCGGGTGATTTAATTGGTCTTCAAGGTGTAGAACAGCAATACGATTCTATTTTAAGAGGGGTGAAGGGGGTTAAGTATTTTCAAAAAGATAGATTTAATCGTGAAATAGGCTCTTATAAAGAGGCTAAGTTTGATACGTTAGCGGTAAAAGGAGAAGATTTAAAACTAACCATAGATGTAAATTTACAAGAATACGGTGAATTATTAATGCAAAATAAAAGAGGCGGTATTGTAGCTTTAGAGCCTAGTAGTGGAGAAATTTTAGCCTTGGTTACTGCTCCAAGTTATGACCCCGATTTATTAGTAGGTAGAAAAAGGTCTCCTAACTTTACTAAAATGCATTATGACAGTCTTGCAAAACCTTTGTTTGATAGAGGCCTTTTGGCGCAATATCCTCCAGGGTCGCCTTTTAAAACCATTAACGCGTTAATAGCTCTTCAGGAAAATGTAATTACGAAAGAAGATAAGTTTTATTGCTATCATGGATATTCTTATGGTAGAGGTAGGAAAATGGGTTGCCATTCACATTCTAGTCCTGTGCGATTAAAAGATGGTATTGCATTTTCATGTAATGCATATTTTGCTCAGATTTACAGAAAAACTATCGAAAAGGGAAGGACTCCTCAATTGGGTATTACAACTTGGAGAAATCACCTAAAAAGTTTTGGGTTGGGAGATTACCTAGGCTATGATTTACCTATTGGTGGTCCAGGAAAAATACCGACTGCAAATTATTATGATAGGATTTATCCTAATAAAAGTTGGAAGGGAGTAACAACTTTGTCGAACGCCATTGGCCAAGGGGAGGTAATAACAACACCTATACAATTGGCAAATATGACAGCCGCTATTGCAAATCGCGGATTTTTTTACACACCGCATATTGTTAAAGAAATAAATAATAAAGTGGTTACTGATCCTCAGTTTACTGTAAGAAAAAACACAACCATCGACCCTGTACATTTTGAGCCTGTAGTAGATGGTATGGAGCAAGTATTTACTAAAGGTACCGCATATTTTTTAAAGGTGCCAGGTATTAATATATGTGGAAAAACAGGAACTTCAGAAAACTTTACAAGGATTGATGGTAAGCGGATTCAGCTTACAGATCACTCTATTTTTATAGCTTTTGCTCCAAAAGAAAACCCCAAAATAGCATTGGCTGTTTTTGTAGAAAATGGTTATTGGGGCGCGCGTTATGCAGGGCGTATTTCAAGCCTGATGATCGAAAAATACCTTAAGGGAACAGTTACCGTAAAACCTATTGAAGATTGGGTGTTATCGCATAGTTTACAAGATGAATACGATAAACCCTATAGTGGAAAACCTTTCAAAATTAATCAATAATGGCTAAATCCAATATAACTTCAATCGATTGGTTAACAGTTTTGATATATGTACTCCTTGTGGGTTTTGGATGGGTTAATATCATTTCTTCTTCTATGGGGAATTCTATTGATTCTTTTTTTGATATGAGCGAGCCTTATGGTAAACAAGCCTTGTGGATAGGATTAGGGTTTGTTTTAATAGTGTTGATATTTGCAACTGAAACTCGCTTTTACGAACGGTTTTCTGGGGTGATATTTGTAATCTCTATGGTTTCACTCGCAGGCTTACATGTTTTTGGAAAAACCATTTCAGGGGCTACTTCCTGGTATGTATTTGGCCCCATAAGTTTACAGCCGTCAGAGTTTGCTAAAGTTGCAACAGCACTGGCCTTGGCAATGTATGTCTCCGATTTGCAAACTAACTTAAAGAGAGCTAAAGATCAATTAAAAGCTTTTTTGATACTTTTAATTCCCGCTTTTTTAGTTTTAACTCAGCCTGATGCAGGAAGTGCTATTATTTATGCAGCACTTATTTTTCCATTATACAGAGAAGGGGTGAATTCAATTTATATTCTATTAGGGTTCAGTACCATAATAGTTTTTGTGCTAACATTGGTAATTGGTTCAACATATATAGTTTTGTTAGCTATAGCATTGGCAATAGGTATTTATATTTATAATAAGAAAAAGAAAAAAATAATAAGGAAATTATTGTTAGGGGTGGTTTTAATTAGTGCATTAAGTTTTTCTGTGGACTTTGTTTTTCATAATATCTTTAAACAACATCATAGGGATCGATTTAATATTGTTTTAGGTAAAGAAGTAGATGCAAAAGGAATTGGTTACAATACCAACCAAAGCGAGATTGCTATAGGAAACGGTGGCTGGCTGGGTAAAGGCTGGACAAAAGGCACTCAAACAAAAGGTAATTTTGTGCCAGAGCAACACACCGATTATATTTTTAGTACGGTTGGCGAAGAATGGGGTTTTATGGGCAGCTTTTTTGTAATAGTATTGTTTTCAGTATTATTTCTTAGAATAATATATTTAGCAGAACGTCAAAAGAGGCAATTTAATAGGGTTTATGGTTACAGTGTAGCCAGTATTATATTTATGCACTTTTTTGTTAATATAGGCATGGTTACAGGGGTGTTGCCAACAGTAGGGATACCACTTCCTTTTTTTAGTTACGGAGGTTCCGGTTTATGGGGTTTTACGATGTTGTTATTTGTTTTTATAAAGCTAGATGCTGATAGGATGAAAGCCTGATAAAAAAATTAACTTTTGTTTATTCGAGATTCATCTGGAATGGTTAATTTTGTGTTAAAACAGGAAGTTAAATGAACTACACCATTTGTTACACTAGCAAATCAGTTGAAAATTTAGATAGTACTGAAATTAAGTCCATCTTTCAGTCAACAGTATTAAAAAATAGTGATCGAGGAATAACAGGGATTTTATTATATAATTCGGGGTATTTTTTTCAAGTTTTAGAAGGCGAAAAAGAAAAAGTTAAATCGCTTTTTTACGATTTAATTTATCCCGACGAGCGTCATGTAGAATTGTTTGTAGTTATGGAGAAATTCACAACCGAACCTTTTTTTAGCTCTTACAGTACTGAATTTAGTGTTGTGCAAACAAAAGAAGAATACGACCATTTAAAGAAATATATAGATACACATCTTATAAATGAAGATTCTAAAAAATTTAAACGATTATTAGCTCCTTTTGTTCAAATGCTAGATGCGTAATTAGAAATTTATAAATTTCCAACCCTTAGTAGAACTGCTTTTCTCAAGATTACTTTCTATAGTGTCTGGTAATTCTTTGAAAAAGTCAATATTCAAAAGTGATTCTAATTCATCTGTAGAAATAACAAAACTTGAAAGAGGTTTTTTACTTGCTTTATGAGGAAGTAAAAAGCAAATTAATTTTGGCTGTTTTCCGTTTTTCAAAATAACTTTATAAAAATGGCTGGGTACAGTAACGTGTTCATAGCCTATTGTTTTTGTACTGTTTTTAAAAACAGGGCCTGTAACAATGTATAATTCTTTCTCCTTCTTAACCCAGTAACGTACTTGTTTTTCAAGATTATTCCATATACCAGCGTTAAAACTGTTTTTTTGGGGTGAAATATTTGAAGTTAAAAAGGTTTCATCAAAAGCTTCTTTGTTAAATTTCCTGTCAGCTGCAGGGCATAAATGACCACGGTCGTAACCTGATTTTTTATAATTTTTCCAACTTGCAGCTTTTGTCTTTACTAAAGGATCTACTTCAAAATAAGGACGTTTAAAGTTGTTGTATGTTGTGTGCTCCTTTGTTAATCGGTAAGCCACCCATTCTGATTGTTCGTGCTCTTCGGAGTAAGATAATGTGTAATAAGCATGTTTAACAATAGCTCCTGTGGTAGAGGTTGGCAGGTAGTTAAAATCTGGTTGATTGCTACTTTGCTTGCTTTCGTTTTTAATTCCTTTGTAGTAATTAGTGTCTAGTTTTTTTTCAGCAAAATAGAAACCGATAATTACGATAGTAATAAGTATTGAGTAAGTGTATTTTTTCATGAAAACAGATTAGTTTTTTACGTCCAAAACATCTCTTATGCCATTCCCTAATAGCATAAATGACATTACCAGCAACATTATAGCCAAACCAGGAGCAATAGCTAAATATGCTTTGCCTAAAATAATATAAGAGTAATGATCTTTAATCATAGATCCCCAACTAGGAATAGGGGGTTGGGCTCCAATGCCTAAAAAGCTTAAGCCACTTTCAATAAGTATTGCGCCGGCAAAATTAGCGGCGGATATAACAATTACAGGACCAATACTATTTGGTAATACGTGATGCCACAGTGTTCTAAAATGACTATACCCTAATGTTTTTGCTGCGGTAATATATTGCTGTTCTTTTATGCTTATTACTTGTCCTCTTACAATTCGAGCTACCTCGACCCACATCGTTAGGCCTACGGCTATATATACTTGAAATAAACCTTTGCCTAATGCAAGCGTTATTGCAATTACTAAAAGCAACGTCGGTATCGACCAAATTACGTTGATAAACCACATTATTATAGCGTCGAATATACCCCCAAAATAGCCTGCTATTGCTCCAAGTGTTATGCCTATTATTAAAGATATAAGTACGGCTATAAAGCCAATGCTAAATGAAATTCTACTGCCTATTAATAAGCGGCTAAGTAAATCACGACCATATTTATCGGTGCCTAGTATAAAGGTTTTGTCAACAACAAATTTATGGGTAATCTGATTAATGTTTTGGGTATTGTTAAAGCTAGCTAAAGGAATTTTTTTTGGCATTCCAGTTAAATCCTTAGCAGTACTAAATGGGTATACTAAAAGGTAATCATCTTTTATTTTAAGAGAAGAAAATGGAATTTCTGTATTAGAATCGATACTTCCGTAAATTAGTTTGTTCCAAAGGGATTGTTGTTTGGAAGTAATATCGGCGCCTGGTATTCGTAATATTTTAGTATTAAAACCAGGAGACTTAGAATGTATAGATAAATGCATTTGGTTGGCATTTTGACTATTATCGGGAGCTAAAACGTAAGCCAGTATGGCAATTATTCCAAACAAAATAATAATAAAAAAACTCAAAACGCTCCAAAAATTACGTGTAAATTTTTGAAGCGTAGAGGTGTTTTTTTTACGATGTTGATTAGACATTAACGTCTTGATTTAGCTGTTTCTAATTCAATATCCTGAAGCACATTTACAGCTTCTTCAATATATACATCTGTAGTAAGGTTTTCGTGCCAGCGGTCACGTTTTGTGCCTAGTACCGTATCATTTTCGATTAAAGCCATTTCGTAGGGTAATGACTTAAAAGAAATATCAGATCTATAGTCTTTTATTTTTTCGAAATAGGTTACTTTCTCTTCGTTATGATCTATCTTATCCTTGTAATTATTGAAATTAATTGAGAATTGATTGGTGTTTCTTCGTTCAGAAATCCATTTAGCATTTTCATCAATTAACTGTAATTGACTATTTTTTTTCATACGAAGTCTACTACGGTTAATTATTTCTTGATAATTAGTTATTGTCCATTGTGAGTAATCAGCAGGAGCAATTTTGTCATAAGGCAAAGGGTTATCTTGGTCTTTTTCACCAATATCAATATAGCTGTATTGGTCGGGAACAATAATATCACTTTTAACGCCTTCTAGCTGTGTTGAACCACCATTAACTCTGTAAAATTTTTGAGTTGTAATTTTTATAGCTCCAAGATCACCAATACTACTATTTCGGTATAGTCTGTTTAAATCAATAATATTTTGTACGGTTCCTTTACCATAGGTTTGTTTACTACCTATAACAATAGCTCGTTTATAGTCTTGCATTGCTGCGGCTAAAATTTCAGAAGCCGAGGCAGATAGTTCGTTAACCATAATAACTAATGGTCCGTCCCAAAGTAAGCTTGGGTCTTCATCATTCAAAACTTGAGTACTTCCGTTACGTCTTTTTACTTGAACTACAGGTCCTTTCTTAATGAATAATCCAGCGATATCAACAACAGTTTGTAAAGATCCTCCTCCATTGTTTCGAAGATCGATAACCAAACCTTCAATATTTTTTTCTTTTAGGTATTCAATTTCTTTTTCAACATCAGAAGCAGCATTACGTTGGTTGTAATCTTGGGTGTTGAAATAAAATTTAGGAAGGTTAATCAATCCATATAAATGCTTGTCTTTTTTAACTAAGGATGATTTTGCATAGGTTTCTTCTAGCTCCACCACATCACGAGTAATAACAATATCTTCTATAGCACCACTTACCCTTCTTAAAGTTAAAATTACTTTCGTTCCTTTAGGGCCTTTGATTAAACTTACAGCATCATCCAATCGCATTCCAACGATACTTACAGCTTCTTTTTCATCTTGTTGCCTAACTTTAAGTATAATATCGCCAACTTCTACTTCTTCACCTCGCCAAGCAGGTCCGCCAGAAATTACTTCAACAATTTTAATGTTGTCATTTTTTTTAGAAAGACGTGCACCAATACCTTCTAGTTTTCCAGACATTGAGATATCAAAACGATCTTTATCTTTTGGAGCAAAATAATAAGTGTGTGGGTCAAAAGCTACTACTATTGAGTTTACATACACAGAAAACCAATCTTTAGCTTCTAAATCATTCGTAAAGTCAAAATATTCGTTTATTGAAGATTCGGTGATTTCTCGTGCTTCTGCTTCTAATTCTTCTAGTGGTTTTTCTTCGGTTTCAGGGTTATTTTCTAAAGCAATTTTTTGTTCTTCAATTTTGTCGTAATACGTGCTCAGGGTACTAAATTTTAAGCGCTTCATCCAGCGTTCGCTTAGTTCCTGTTTAGTACTTGCGTATTCTAAATTGTCGTAATCAACATTAATGGTGTCTTCTTCGTTGAAATCGAAGGGCTCGTCTAAAAGTTCTTTATATAAATTTTGAGCTTCATCAATACGTACTTTCAGAATACTGTATGCTAAATCAAAAAATGTTAATTCCTTATCGTTAATTTGATTGTCTATATCATTAATATAAACACTTAAATCATCAATATCGGACTGGTAAAAATATCTTTTTTGAGGGTCTAATGCTTCTATAAAAGAATGGTAAACTTCTTTTGAAAATTCATCATTAATTTTTCGAGCATCGAAATGTTCTCTGTCAAGTACGAAAGAGATCAAGTCAATTAACAATTTGTTTCTTTCTGGATTAGCGTCTGCCTTGGATAAAAAGCTACAAGAAGCTATTCCAAAAAGCACACTACACATTAAAATTACAGTACTTCTTTTCATTAAAAAAAATTGGGATAAACAGTTCACAATATAGACATTTTAATTTGTATTCTATTGCAGATAATAGCATGTTAGTTTGAAATTAACACTTACAAATTATAGAACGCTATAAAAGTAGTAACGATAAAATAATAGAAAGATTTCAAAAATAAATAACTTCAGAAAATTGTATTTTTACAAAACGTAATAAAAGCTGTGAAGCAATCAATTCAATAGAAATTATGAGTAAAAAAAAGCCACTAATTTTAATTACAAACGATGATGGAATTACCGCACCAGGTATTAGGGCTTTAATTTCTGTGATGAATGAAATAGGGGATGTTTTGGTTGTAGCACCCGATAGCCCTCAAAGTGCAAAAGGACACGCTATAACTATTAGCGAAACGTTATATTGTGATAAAATAACAATAGATGCTGATGCACCTCAAGAAGAGTATAGTTGTTCGGGTACTCCTGTAGATTGTGTAAAAATGGCTACTCATGAAATTCTAAAGCGTAAACCCGACCTTTGTGTAAGTGGTGTTAATCATGGGTCTAATGCTGCAATTAATGTGATTTATTCAGGTACTATGAGTGCTGCGGTAGAGGCAGGTATTGAAGGTATTCCTGCAATTGGTTTTTCATTATTAGATTATTCAATGCAGGCAAATTTTGAACCCTGTAAAAAATATATTAAAGAAATTGTAGAACAAGTGTTAGCCAACGGACTGCAAAAAGGAGTGGTTTTAAATGTTAATATTCCAAAGTTAGAAGCTTCAGAAATTAAAGGAGTCAAAATTTGTAGGCAAGCAAATGCCCATTGGGAAGAAGAATTTGATAAGCGAGTGAGTCCTATGGGTAGGGAATATTATTGGTTAACGGGTAAGTTTGTAAACGAAGATAAAGGAGAAGATACCGATGAATGGGCATTAAGCCAGGGGTATGTATCTGTAGTGCCTACTCAGTTTGATTTAACAGCTCATCATTATATTCAAGAATTAAATTCTTGGGAGTTTAATAAAAAACAATAAAAATGATGGAGCAAAAAACAATTATACAAAGAGTTTTAAAAGGTTTTATAGTGGCGGTAATCGCTACGATTATTGGGAGTTCTTTATGGATTTTGATTCTTTCGGACACGGATTATTTAAGTACCATTGGTAATGCCTATGAACAAAAAAAATTAGGAGCCATTTTGGCAGCTGGAGCGTTATTAAACATTATTGCTTTTTTTATATTTATAAAACAGAAAAAAGATTATGAAGCAAGGGGCTTAATGATAGCGGTTTTTATTGTAGCTATTTTTGGAATGATTCAAAAATTTGGATAATATTTTAATATAATTGAGTTGAATGAAATATTATATTTTAGCAGGAGAAGCTTCAGGAGATTTACATGGTAGTAACTTGATTAAAGAAATCAAACGAAAAGACCCTGGTGCAGATATTCGATGCTATGGTGGTGATTTGATGGAAAAAGCGGGAGCTAAACTTGTTGGGCACTATAAAGAACGTGCTTTTATGGGTTTTATTGAGGTGATTCAAAACTTGTTTAAAATTCTTAAAATAATAAAATTATGCAAGCAAGATATTTTAGAATTTCAGCCTGATGCATTAATTTTTATAGATAATTCGGGGTACAATTTACGCATTGCAACATGGGCTAAAAAGTATAACTTTAAGACCTTTTATTACATTAGTCCTCAGGTATGGGCATCTAGAGCTGGTAGGGTAAAAAAAATAAAAGAATGTGTAGACTATATGTATGTAGTTTTGCCATTCGTAAAAGATTTTTATAAGAAGTATAATTACGAAGTAACCTATGTAGGGCATCCTTTAATTGATGCGATTGCAGCATACAAGTCAACTAATACTACGGATTTAAAAAAAGAATTCGATTTGGCAGATAAACCAATTGTAGCCCTGTTACCTGGAAGTAGAAAACAAGAAATTACAGAAATGCTTGGCGAAATGCTTAAGATTTGTGAGTTGTATCCGCAGTATCAATTTATTGTTGCGGGGGCTCCGTCGCAGGAGGCTTCATTTTATGAAAGTTTGATTCGTCAAAGTAACGTGAAATTAATTAAGGAACGCACCTACGATATTTTAAAAAATGCGGAAGCTGCCTTGGTAACCTCGGGAACAGCTACTCTTGAAACAGCATTGTTTAAAGTGCCACAAGTAGTTTGTTATAAGGGGAGTGCGCTGTCCTATGCTATTGCAAAACGCATTGTTAAATTGAAATATATTTCGTTAGTTAATTTAATAATGGATAAGCAGGTAGTTACTGAATTGATTCAAGATGATTTTACTTATAAAAATTTATTGAAAGAATTTGAGGCTATAATTAACCAGAATACACGTAAAGTGATGTTGGATCACTATGAAGATTTAGAAAAAAAATTAGGAGGAATTGGAGCTAGTGAAAAAACAGCAAATTCAATCATAAGTAATATTTCAGCATGAAAATTTTTATAATTTTATTAAGTTTTTCCTTCCTAATAGTTTCGTGTGGAAGTTTAAAAAAGCAAAATCATTCCAAATACAACAAGGTTTCATATAAAACTAATAAGCAAACGAGAGTAGTTGCGCATGCTAAAAGTTTTTTAGGAACTCGTTACAAGTATGGAGGAATTAGTAAAAAAGGGATGGATTGCTCTGGGTTGGTGTATACTTCCTTTCAAAAGGTAAATGTACAATTACCAAGGGTGTCTTTCGAAATGTCAAAAAGAGGACGGTTGTTAAAAAACAAAGAAATCCAGCCAGGGGATTTAGTTTTTTTTAAAACCTCAAAAAAATCAGGTCGATCTGTTAATCACGTAGGCGTGGTTTCAAATGTTAAAGGAGGGAATGTTCTATTTATTCACTCCTCTAGTTCTAAAGGTGTTATTGAGTCGAGTTTAGGGAATCCCTACTGGAGTAAAGCATACAAGTTTGCAAGAAGAGTACTTTAAATTTTAGAAATTTGGCTTTCTTTTTTTTAGAAAAGCTTGCGTGCCTTCTTTAAAATCAGCGGTTCCGAAGCAATTTCCAAAACTTTCTTTTTCAATTTCATAACCATCTTTATTAACATCAAAACCAGCATTTATAGCGTAAATAGCAGAGCTAATAGCTGTTGATGAGTTTTTGCAAATAGATAACGCTATTTTTGTAGCGGTATCTAATAATTCTTCCAGAGAAATTACGTGATTTACTAAGCCGTAATCTAAAGCTTTTTCAGCGTTAATCATTTTAGCAGATAAAATCAATTCAAAAGCGCGGCCTTTTCCAATAAGTTGCGGTAATCGTTGCGTGCCTCCGTAGCCAGGTATTAGGCCTAGTGATACTTCAGGTAAGCCAAATTGAGCATTGGTACTTGCAATTCTGATATGGCAAGCCATCGCTAGTTCTAGTCCGCCTCCCAAGGCATAGCCATTAACAGCGCATATCACAGGGGTTTCAAGATTTTCAATAAAATCAAAAACCAATTGATGCCCTTTTGTAGATAGTTGTGTGCCTTCTATCTGATTGAATTTAGAAAATTCTTTAATATCAGCACCTGCTACAAAAGCCTTTTCTCCACTACCAGTAATAATAATGACTCTAGTTTCATAATCCTCATCGGCGAGCTTTACAGCTTCATATATTTCTTTAAGGGTAAGAGCGTTTAACGCATTAAGTTTGTCGGGTCTGTTAATGGTTATGTATGCTATTCGATTATCAGATTGATATAGTAGGTTTTTAAATTTCATAATAAACTAGTTGTGTATAGGTATTTTGATTTCAAATTGTGTGCCTTTGTCAATTTCAGAATTAAACCCGATAGTACCTTCATAGGTTTCGATAATACTTTTAACCATAGCTAAGCCAAGCCCCATACCACTACTTTTGGTAGTGAAGTTAGGTTCAAATATGCGAGTTTGGTCTTCTTTTTTTATGCCTAAACCATTATCCGATACCGATAGTGTAGCAGTGTTGTTGTTTTTAGATAAATGAACGGTAATTTCGGCGGTTCTGTTTTCTGGTATAGCCTGAAGGGCATTTTTTATTAAATTGGTAACTACTCTTATTAATTGAGTACGATCAAAATTAATATTTATAGGTGCGTTGGGTTCTTTTAGACTAATGTTATGTTCTTTAAAAATGTCTAATGCAGCTTTTACGATCTCAGACATGTCTAAAATTTCATCCTTACGAGCAGGCATTTTTGCGAAATTTGAAAATGCAGAGGCAATGGTGCTCATAGTGTCAATTTGTTCAATAAGTATATTGCTGTGTTCTTTAAGTTTTTCTTCAATACCAGGGTGTTTAGGGTCAAACTTGCGTTGAAAACTTTGAACGGTCAAGCGCATAGGAGTCAATGGGTTTTTTATTTCATGAGCCACTTGCTTAGCCATTTCGCGCCAAGCATTTTCTCGCTCACTAACGGCTAATCGTATGGCACTTTCTTGTAGTTGGTCAATCATGTTATTGTAGGCATCTACAAGTATTTTTATTTCTCCACTTACATTATCGGCTTCAATTTTTTTGTTTTGTTTATCTAAGCGGGTTTGTTTTATTTTTTCTGAAATAGAAGTAATGGAACGAGTGATATAATTTGATAGTAAATAAGCTAAACCAATACTTATTAAAATCATTATGAAGTAGACTTCTATAATGTTTTTTAAAAAGGCATTAATGTCATTTTTTACAGAATTATCATTTTGTAGATAGGGTAAATTTAATATAGCTAATGGCTTAAATTTAATATCAGTAATATAACTGTATGAAGATTGAAATCGCTCGCCATCTTTTTCGTAGGATACTAAATAGCGTTTGTCTAAAGTGTTGTTTATTTTTGAAATTACAATACCAGGAATTCCTTGCTTAATAGTATCTCGTAAAAAACTTTGATTCGATTTTATAAGCAGGTTGCCGTTTAAGTCGTAAAAATTTAGAGGCATTTGATGCACCTCTGAGAGTTCAAATATTTTTCCCTTTTCTTTGAAAATTAAAGGAATATTGTCGGTGGTGATTGGGTAAGTAGTTCTTCTTAAAATGTAATTTATATGTTGCTTTATCGCAATTTCTTTCCGTTTTAATCGGTTGTTGTGATATTGTTGGGCTTCTTCTTTATATCGTAAAATAGTAATACTAGCAATTACTACCGATGCCACGAGAATTAGAAAAATCATGGCGATAAACAAACGAGAGCGCAGTGATATTTTATTACTTATCATTACCAATAAATATAGATTAAAAATATTTTACAGCCACAATACAATAAAATAGTTTTCGTTAAGTTTTTAAATAATTGCAGAATGCAATTAACACTTAATTTGCTAATATCATTTATATTTACAAAAAAAACATTATGTCCTTAACTAACAAACTATTACTAATAGTAACTTTTGCTTTTTCAAGTCAATTGTTTTCTCAACAATCTGGAATAGTATCAACAAATGGTCTTTTAAAAGTAAATGGAAATACCATTGAAAATGAATCGGGCCAGCCTTTTAAAGTGGCAGGAAACAGTATTTTTTGGAGTGGATTTTCATCAGGAATTCCTTTTTATTCTGCTACCAATGCACCACTTGTGGTAGATCATTTAACGAATCAATGGAACTCAGGTATTATTAGAGCAGCTATGGCTGTTGAAGAAGCTGATGATAATATCGAGGGAGATATTACTAGGCAGCCAAATTTTGCTAATGATTTAATGCCCGACCCTAGTGCGGAAGGGTATTTTAATAATCCAGCAGATGAATTAGAAAAAATAGAAAATGTTATCGATGCAGCCATTGCAAATGATATTTATGTTCTAGTGGATTTTCATAGTCATTTTGCCAATTTTTTTGAAGAGGAAGCGATTACTTTTTTTGAGCACATAGCCACAAAATACGGTACAGATAAACACATTATTTACGAAATTTTTAATGAACCTATTTCTACAGAAAATCACAGAAATAGTGCAGAAAATCAAGTTTTTAGCAACTCTCAATTACAGCAAGATACTTGGAATAATATTATTAAGCCGTATGCAGTAAATGTGATTAATGCAATTAGAGCTATAGATCCTGATAACTTAATTATTGTAGGTACTCCAGGTTTTTCGCAATTTGTAAATGTTGCTGCCGATAATAGAATTACTGAGGCGGATTTAAATTTACCAGCAAATGCGGATTTAAATGTAGCCTATACCTTACACTTTTATGCAGGTACACATACTCAATTTTTAAGAGATATCGCTGAAGAAGCAATGGATATTGATAATGGAGGAGATGGTAGTAATGGTGTAGCTTTATTTGTTACTGAATGGGGTACAGTAAATGCAGATGGTAACGGGGCGGTAGCTATTGATGAAACCCTATTGTGGATGGACTTTATGAGAGATAATAACCTAAGTAATGCAAACTGGTCTGTTGTAGATAAGGACGAGGGATCGGCAATAGTAGAAGCTGGAGCGGGAATAAATGGATTGCTTAATGGTCAATTAACCGAATCAGGGGTTTTTGTACAATGTTTAATAGAGAATTTTAATGCAGGTACAAGTTATGCCGATTGTGGAGATGCTGCGCCTATGCCATCTTGTGGTGATGGAGGCGGAGTAGTGCCAACTGGTGTGGGATTTAAAGTTGAAGTGGAAACGCCAGCAAGTGTGGGGGAATTTGATGCCTGTGGAGCGCGTTCGGATTTTAGAGCTGCAGGTTTGGTAGTTGACGATTTTCAAGGACAAGGTATTTTAACCGGTTTTTCAAATGGTCGTTCCGCTGTTTTTAGTTTAGAAACGATTACTTCAACAACTGAAGAAACCTATACGATACAAGTTGTTTTTTCAAGCAATTCGGATACAAATCAATTACTTTTACAAAGAGATTCAGGAATGCTTAATCTAGGCTCAATAAGTTTACCAAACACAGGGGGATTAGATAATTATCAAATAATAACTATTACAGGGGTTCCTTTTTCTAATACGGCAAGAGACATAGCTATCAATGTAATAGGAGATGGGCCTGTAAATATAGAGTCGTTTTATTATGTTGTTGATGGTACGCCTGCTTTAGATGTAGAAGGTTTTAATGCAGTAAGCCAAAATCAAATAAGCTTATATCCTGTTCCTTCTCAATCATTCCTAAACGTTGATGTTCCTTCTTCCGATACCTTAACTATTGAATATTCTATATTTGACTTGAAGGGTAAGTTAATTCAGTCTAAAACAGAATTAATAAATAATAGAATTAATGTTCAAAATTTAGAAAGTGGAGTGTATATATTATCTATAACTATTGATAACCAAAAGCAAAACCTTAGGTTTGTCAAAAATTAATTTCACTTATTGAGTAATTAAAGTTAAAAGTGTTAATTCAAGTTGTATTTTTATAGACAATAGCTTGAATTAACACTTTTTGAGTATTAAAATATCAAAGCGTGCAACAACAGGGTAATTTTAGATAAAATAATTAGGTGAGTTTTTTGAATAAATACAGTTTATTTTTTCTTGTACTAGTTACATGGACTTATACTATTGCTCAACCTAAAGACAAAAATCAAGTTAAGTTTAAACGTATTGGTGAAGACTATGGGCTTTCAAGCAATTGGGTAAGATGTGTTTATCAAGATACTAATGGCTTTATATGGTTTGGTACAGCCGATGGTTTAAATAGATTTGATGCCTATGAATGTAAAACTTTTAGACCCAAAAATAAGCAGGGATCTTCCTATGTTGGAACTCATGTAAATGATATTAAAACAAAATCAAAAGATGAACTTTGGGTAGCTACTTACAGTAAAATGTATATATTTTCAGATAATAATCTGAAAGTTTATGACAAACTACCTGCATTAGAATACTATGGTGTTGTAAAATTAAATGAGAAATATACTTGGGTGCTTAGTTCTGACGGTTTATTGAAATTAAATGTGAATACAGGTAATTACGATAATGTATCACAAAACAAGGAACACCCAACTCACGGTAAAAAGATAATTAGTTATTACAAAGATTCTATTGGTAATATTTGGTTTGGCTCAACGAGGGTTGTCTTTAAATATGATATAACTGAAGATTCTTTCGAAAAGATAAATCAATTCGAGGGAATTGATAAGGCTACAAAAAATGATATTGGCACCATTGCCGAAGATAAGCAAGGAAGAATTTGGGCAGGGTTTGGTCAAAATGGCCTCTACTATTACGATCCATGTGATAAAAATAAGTTGTTTAAAAAACACAGTGATGGGGCTGTTACTAAAATTATAGTAGATTCAGAAAATGTTTTATGGGTTGCTAAAGGGAGTAGTCAAGGACTTACCAAAATCAATTTAAATACCGAAATATCAGAAGTCTATTTATATGATATTTCAGATCCAGAAAGTATTAGTGATAGCTCTGTTTTTAGTTTGTTAGAAGATAGTGTAGGTGATTTATGGGTAGGTACCTATGGGGGTGGAGTTAATTATTACTCTAAAAGAAGGAAAAAAATTTTTACTGCCAAAAAAGAAGATGAAGGTTATTATTTTAGAAGCAACCTTTTAAATGCAATCACGGAAGATCCGAATTACTTTTGGATTGGATCGGAAGCAGGCTTAGATAGGATTGATAAAATTACAGGAGAGTTTAAACATTATCAATACAGAGAAGATAATCAGAAAAGCCTTAGAAGAAATTCTGTCCAAACTTTAGAATATGATTCATTTGGGAACTTATGGGTAGGAACTTGGGAAGGAGGGCTGCTTAAGTATAATTATAAAACAGATGATTTTAAGCGCTACAAACTTTTCGATTACCAAACAGGGCTTAAAATAGACAAAGTAGTTGATATAAAGCAAGGCTTAGATAATAAATTGTGGGTAGCTACCCATGAAGGTGGTGTTTATGAATATAATTATAGTACTGATAAATTAGAATCTTTATATAGGTCAAAAAACAACCCTTATGGAATCCCTTTTTTAAACATAAGTTCAATTCAGCAATATAGTAAGCAAGAAATTATATTTAATACCTATGCTTCTGTCAATTTTTTTAATCCGCAAACCAATATTTATAGATCTTTTGATTTTAGGCAACAGAAAAATAATTTAGCTAATATTTTTTGCTCTTTCGTCGATAAGAATAATCAACTTTGGGTAGGAACAAATATAGGTTTGTTTAAATTTAACAAAGAAACGGGGGAATTCATTTTTTTTGACCTTAAAATAGTCAAAAAAAACCTGTCAATACAAGCCATCACACAAGATGATGAAAATAGTATTTGGTTGTCTACAAATCATGGGATAATTGAAATTGATAAGAATGGTTTCGTAACTACATTAACAAAACAAGATGGATTAACAACCAACGATTTTAAACGTAAAGCAATTTATAAGAGCGATTCTGGTTTTATATATTTCGGTTCTTCTAGGGGGTTAAATTATTTTAATCCAAAAGATTTGGTGCTTAATAAAAACCCACCAAAACTTGAAATAACTTCCCTTTCAGTGTTGAAATCTAGACCAAATGAAAATAATGTTTATGAGTACGTTTTAGAAACATTTGACGCCAAGCAAGAAATTGTTTTAAGTAAAGAACAATCGAGTCTTGAGATATCTTTTACAGGTCTAAATTATTTAGATCCTGAAAGGAATAATTATAAATACAAATTAGAAGGTTACGATAAAGTATGGGTAGATTCTAAAAATTCTAGAACAGCTACATATACGAATTTAGATGCTGGGGAATATACGTTTAAGCTTACAGGAACTAATAATGATAATTTAAGTTCTACAACAATAAAAAAAATAACTATTGTAAAAATTGGACCATGGTATCTTTCTAACTGGTTTAAAATTTTGCTTATAATTATTCTCGTCTCTTTTCCTTTTTTATTCTATTTTATACGATTGTCGATTTTTAAAAAACAGCAAAAAAAATTAAGGCAAAAAGTTTCTGAAAGTACCGAAGAACTTATTGAAGCGAACCAGCTGTTGACTAAGCAAACTAATAAAATTCAGAATCAAAACAATGAATTATCGGATCACAGGAACAATTTAGAAAAGTTAGTCACTCAAAGAACAAAGCAGTTAGAAAAAGCAAAAGTTAAAGCAGAAGAATCTGATTTGTTAAAATCAGCATTTATAGCCAACATGAGTCATGAAATTAGAACACCAATGAATGCTATTTATGGGTTTTCTGGACTTTTGGGTGATGACGACCTTTTAGAGGAAGAACGAAACGAATATATAGGAATCGTTAAAGATAGTTGTGAAAGTTTATTGGTATTAATTGACGATATTTTAGATATCTCGATAATGGATGCTCAAGGTATTGAGTTAAATATTCAAGAATTAAATGTTGATGATTTTTTAAAGCAATTTGAGGTTATTTTAAAGAAAAATGAAAAGCCAAATGTTCCTTTATCTTTTGATAAAGCTTCAAGCTCTGAAAATATATTAATTAATACTGATCCAATTAGATTACGACAAATACTGATTAATTTAGTAAATAATGCGATTAAATTCACAGAGAGAGGAAGTGTTGAATTTGGGTACACAACAAGCGGTGATCGAATTATCTTTTTTGTAAAAGATACAGGGATTGGTATTTCTGAAAAAGATTTAAAAACAATTTTCAAGCCTTTTATAAAAGCAGGGAACAACAATAGTAAAATTTACAGGGGTACGGGTATAGGATTATCTATTAGTGAGCGAATCGTAAAAAGTTTTAAAGGCAAGATTTGGGTAGAATCTGAGTTAGGAGAAGGATCTGTTTTTTATGTAGAATTACCGCACTAATATAAGTAGCCTATCTTGATTGTTACATAATAAGATTATAGTTTTAATTATTAATGTGTTTGTTATTTTAAAGTCATGACTAAAAAATTTCATATTTTAATTTCCGAAGATGAAAAGCTCAATTTTATTTTGTTGAAAAAGCTTTTAGAAAAGACCTATAAAGATAAGCTGATAATATATCATGCTCCCAATGGAGAAAAAGCAGTAGAAATTTGTAATGAAAATATTGATTTAGTTCTTATGGATGTTGAAATGCCAATAATGAATGGTTTTGAGGCTACTGAACTTATAAAAGCTAAATTTCCCAATATTCCTGTTATAATGCAAACAGCTCACTGTACACAATTCCATAAAGAGAAAGCATTAGCTGTAGGCTCTGATGCTTTTTTAGCTAAACCAATTATTAGAAAAGATTTTGAGGAGTTATTAGATTTGTACGCTCCAAAAGAATTCAAAAGGAAAAATGAGGATTAAAATTTAAAGGTTAGTTGAGCGTTCATTTGCTTAGAGGGGATTACTTTTTTTTGAGGTTTGCTGTTATTTAGTGATGCTAACGATAAGCCAAGCAACCTAACAGAATTTTTAATTTTTTGTTGATAAAGAAGCTCTTTGGCAGTTTCAAAAATTAAATCGCTATTAGCTATATATAAATTAAGTGTTTTAGATCGAGTATGGAGTGTAAAATCACTGTATTTAATTTTTAAAGTAACTGTTTTTCCAGCAACCTTGTTTTTTTTGCATCTTTTATAAAGTTCTAAGGACAATTCTTTTAAACGCTCTTCCATAAAAATTTCGGAAGCTAAATTTTCTTTAAAAGTACGTTCGGCGCCAATTGATTTTCGAGTGCGATGAGGTTTTACTTCGCCAGTGTGTATTCCTCGTACAATATGGTAATAATGAGACCCTGCTTTTCCAAAATGTTGAGCTAAAAAAGGCAACGACTTTAATTTTAAATCTAGCCCTGTGTAAATACCAAAATCGTACATCTTTTTTTGGGTAACCTTACCTACGCCGTAAAATTTACGAATGTCTAAATTTTCTAAAAATAGTATAACCTCGGATGGACTAATGGTTTTTTGACCATTCGGTTTATTATAATCACTGGCTACTTTAGCAATAAACTTATTAATTGAAATTCCGGCAGAAGCCGTTAACCCTGTTTTATCTAAAATTTTAGCTCTAATTTCTTGAGCAATAAGTGAGGCACTAGGGTTTCCTTTTTTGTTGTTAGTAACATCTAAATAGGCTTCATCTAACGACAAAGGTTCTACCAAATCAGTATATTCAAAAAATATTTTTCTAATTTGCATCGAAACTTCTTTGTACCGGTCAAAATGGTGCTCTACAAATATTAAGTGAGGGCAAAGCTTTTTTGCAAGAACACTGCTCATAGCGCTTCTAACGCCATATTTCCTAGCTTCGTAACTTGCAGCGCTAATTACGCCTCTTTCTTCATTCCCTCCTACAGCTATGGCTTTTCCTCTTAGTGTAGGGTCGTCTAGTTGCTCCACAGATGCATAAAAAGCATCCATATCTACATGAATAATTTTTCGAGAAGTATCAAAATCGCAAATCATCTTTGATATTCTTTCTTGGTTAGGCAAATGATTTAAAAAAAGATTTCTAAAGAATAAGGTATAAAATAAAAACGGTTTCAAAGCCATAGACTTTAAAACCGTTTTATTATTAAATAGTTGAGATGCTAATTATTTATTAGCATTGATAATTGCAAAAAAGTCATCTGCATTTAAAGCAGCACCACCAATAAGTCCGCCATCAACATCTGGCTTCGAAAATATTTCAACAGCATTACCAGGCTTACAGCTTCCTCCATAAAGTATAGATACACTATCCGCTAAATCAGCACTGTACTTGTCGGCTAAAGTTTTACGAATAAAAGCGTGCATTTCTTGTGCTTGGTCTGCAGAAGCAGTTTCCCCAGTACCAATAGCCCATACAGGTTCATATGCTAGTACAATATTTTTAAAAGCATCAGCACCTAAGTGAAATAATGCATTTGAAATTTGAGAAGCTACAAGATCAAAGTGCTTTCCAGCTTTACGATCTTCTAATTCTTCACCAAAACAAAATACAACTTCAATACCTTCAGCTAAAGCTTGGTTTACTTTTTCCGCTAATAAAGCGTCAGTTTCGCCATAATAAGCACGACGCTCACTGTGTCCTAATAAAGTAATATTAACACCAGCACTCTTAAGCATGTCAGCAGAAGTTTCGCCAGTGTAAGCTCCGCTACTGTGTTGACTCATGTTTTGAGCAGCAACTTCGATAGCCGAACCCGCAGTAGCTTCTACAGCAGTAGTTAAGTTTACAAACGAAGGAGTAATAATTACACGTGCTCCAGAAGTATTTGTTTGCGCTTTTAAATCAGCAATTAAACTTTTAGCCTCAGCTACGTTTTTATTCATTTTCCAGTTTCCTGCTACAATCTTTTGTCTCATTTTGTTCTTTTTAAGAAATTAATTTTACACGCGGATCTAACCATCCGTAAATTAAGTCCACAAATATATTGATTATGATGAATATAAGCGCTATGATTAGCACTACTCCCATTACAATTGGTAAATCCGAGGTGTTTAAAGCGTTAACTACTTCTTTTCCTATGCCATTCCATCCAAAAATATACTCTACAAACACTGCCCCTGCAAGCATTGAGGCAAACCAACCCGAAATAGCTGTAACAACAGGATTAAGAGCATTTTTTATTCCATGGCGGTAAATAACTGTAAAATTTGATAATCCCTTTGCACGAGCAGTTCTTATATAATCCTGTTGCAACACTTCTAATAATGAATTTCTCATTAGTTGAGTAACTACTGCTAAGGGGCGAATCCCTAAAACTACGGCAGGAAGTATTAAGTTTTGCAATTGTAATTGCTTGCCTTCTCCAAAATCGTCTAAAGCATATAAACTTCCGGACATCGGGAGGTGCGTATATTTGTGCCATACAAAGCCAAATAGCCAAGCAAATAAAATAGCACTAAAAAAAGAAGGAACACTCATGCCCAAAGTACTGGTTATTTGTATGAAGCGATCCATCCAAGTATCTTGCTTTACAGCAGAAATTATTCCGAGTGCCATTCCAATAAACAAAGCTATAAGAATTGAGCTGACTGCTAAAACAGCAGTGTTAGGTAAAGTTTCAGCAATGATACTGCTTACTTTTTTTCCGTTTTTTTGAAGTGATTTTCTTAGGTAAGGCCATTTTAAAACAACGACTTTGTTAGTCGTATTAATTAACTTAACACCGCCATAATCGGATTTGTTGTAAAATGAAAAATCTTCACTGTTTTTGCTGTGTATTGATATTGGCGAAACATCGTTCAAATAATAAAAATATTGTTGATGCAAAGGCAGGTCAAAACCGTATTTTTTTCGAACAATTATAAGTTGTTCTTTACTTTCATTTTGCCCCAGTAGCATATCTGCGGGATCGCTAGGTAATATATTGAATAAACCAAAAATAACACTTAAAACACCTAGTAATGTAAGTAGCATGTACCCTGCTTTTGTTAAAATATAAGAAATCACTATTTAAGTTCTAATTTTTCAGCATCGTTCCAATGCAGTTTTTGAATAATAGTTCCTTTCTCTAAGTGAATAATTCCAGGGTTGGAGCGCACCATTGTTTTTAATGCTGTCATATCGGTAGCATAAAAATTAAACGGTATTTGATAATCTAATTGCGTTTTTTTAATTTGCTCTTCCAATGAGCCCGAAAGTCCTATTACGGTGTAGCCTTCTTTAGTAGCACGCTTAAATAAATCGTTTAGTTTTAGTAAACCTCCTTTTTCAGCTTTATCTATTTTATAGGAAACAACTACAATTAGTTTTTCTTTATTTAAAACAGCGTCTGTAATATCTTCTCCTTCTTTTTCTATGGAAAAATCATGAATCGGAGGTTCGTAACCTTTCTGAATTTCTTCAGTTTCGTAACGAAGAAATTTACTAGCTACTTTAGGGTAGGCACCATTAGTAGTAATGGTTTTTTCAGTTCCATTTTCTTCGAAAGTCCAATGGTAATTAAATTTAGCTACAGGGGCATCTTCTGGAATAGACATTCCTTCTTTAATATTGACACCTATTTTGTAAGCCCTAAAATCGATACCTGGTAAGTGCATAAGTACATAATAAGTGTAGCTTAATGATGCGATAAAACATAAAAAAATGATGATAACATTGGTGAATTTTTTATAAAACGGAGTAATATATTTTTGTCCTAATAACAAAATAAGTATTAAAACCAATAGCACTACATCTTTATAAAACGACTGCCAGGGTGTCAAAGGTAGAGCGTCACCAAAGCAACCACAATCGGTTACTTTATTAAAGTATGCCGAATAAAATGTTAGGAATGTAAAAAATACAATCATTCCTAGTAAAGAGTATATAGTGAATTTTACATAAGTTCCTAATAATAGAAAAACCCCCACTAAAACTTCAAAAATCACGATAAAAACAGCTAAGCCCAGTGCATAAGGTTTTAGGACTACTAAGTTTAGCACATCTTCAGCAAAGTAATCCTGTAGTTTATAAGAAAAACCTAAAGGGTCGTTTAACTTTATAAACCCAGAAATAATAAATAAGATTCCAACAAATATTCTACAAATACCTACAATTGCTTTCATTTATTCAGTGTTGTGGTTAATAGCTTAAATTTAAAGCGAATAATTTTTTCAGGGGTGACTTTTTTGAAAAATTTAGGGGAATTAAATTTTATCACCTTCGGAAAGGTGAATCATTGCAAAAATGGAATAGTTAATCATATCCTGATAATTAGCAGCAATCCCCTCACTTACAATTGTTTTTCCTTGGTTATCTTCAATTTGTTTTACGCGAAGCAATTTCTGAATAATTAAATCCGTTAAAGAGCTTACACGCATATCGCGCCAAGCCTCACCATAATCATGGTTCTTAGCCTCCATTAGCAATTTAGTTTCTACGCTATATTTATCGTACAAAAGTATTGCTTGGTCTGTGTTAAGGTCGGGCTGTGTTGCAATTCCTTTTTCTATTTGTATTAAAGCCATTAAGCAATAGTTTATAATACCTATAAATTCGGATTCTTGTCCTTCATCAACTTTTTGATCTTCATTTTCTTGAAGACCACGAATGCGTTGTGCTTTTATAAAAATTTGATCGGTTAGCGAAGGCAATCTTAAGATACGCCACGCACTTCCATAATCGGTCATTTTATTAATAAATAACGTTCTACAAATACTTACTATGGCATCGTATTGTTCGGAAGTGTTCTGCATAAAAAGTTGTAATTTGGACTTAAATATAATTGTCTAGCAATTTATAAAAGTTGTTTGGAATTTCAGCATAAAATTAATGGTAATGACTATTAACTGTCACGGAAAATTAATAGAATTTAATACTCCCAAGATTTTAGGGATTTTAAATGTAACCCCCGATTCGTTTTACGATGGAGGAAATTTAAAAAATGAAAAAGCTATTGTAGAAAAAACTCAGCAAATGTTTCAAGAGGGAGCCGATTTTATTGATGTTGGCGGATATTCTTCAAGGCCAGGGGCTAAAAATATTTCTATTGAAGAAGAAAAAAATAGGGTAGTGCCAATAGTCAAAATGCTGAAAAAAGAATTTCCAGATATTTTACTGTCAATAGATACTTTTAGGAGTGAAGTAGCTAAAGCTTGTTTAGATGTTGGCGCAAGTGTAATTAATGACATAGCAGCAAGTAGCTTGGATGTTCAAATGATGCAAACAGTAGCGCAATATCAAGTGCCTTATATAATGATGCATATGAAAGGGACCCCGCAAACCATGAAGTCGTTAGCAAATTATAAAAATGTTACTACTGAAGTATGTTTTTATTTTTCTGAAAAAATTGCTGAGGCTAGAGCTTTAGGAATTAATGATATTGTAGTTGATGCAGGTTTTGGTTTTGCTAAAACAGTAGTCCATAATTTTGAGTTATTAAACCAGTTGCATATTTTACAGCAATTAGATGTTCCTGTGCTTACAGGTGTTTCTCGAAAATCGATGATTTATAAAACACTTAATTGTACCGCAAAAGAAGCTTTAAATGGAACAACCGCATTGCATATGGTAGCATTGCAAAAAGGCTCGAATATTTTAAGGGTACACGATGTTAAAGAAGCTAAACAATGTATTTTATTGCATGAGGCTTTGAAAACAGCACAAAACGCGTAAATTTAGCTCACCAATACCGTAAGGTTTAATAAATACTAATTAATTAACGAATACTTTGATAGATCTCAGGTTTTTAGATATTGTGGATGTAGTACTTGTGGCAACACTACTGTATTACATTTATAAGCTAGTAAAAGGTACTGCGGCAATCAATATTTTTATTGGTATTGTTATTATTTATGGAGTTTGGAAGCTTACCGAAGCCTTAAACATGGTAATGCTGAGTTCGGTATTAGGAGAATTTATTGGGGTAGGAATGTTTGCCTTAATAGTTGTGTTTCAGCAAGAAATTAGAAAGTTTTTACTTATGGTAGGATCTACCAATTTCACTTCTCGGAAACGCTTTTTTTCACAACTTAAATTTATAAAAGATACTCATGTTGCTCCAGAAACAAACATACCGGCCTTAATAAAAGCATGTGAAAATATGAGTGCTACTCATACTGGCGCTTTGTTGGTTATTAAAAGAAATACACAATTAGATTTCGTTAAAAACTCGGGCGACGCCATGAATAATGAAATAAATGTGCCTATTATAGAAAGTATTTTCTACAAAAACAGCCCATTACACGATGGCGCTATGATTATTGAAAAGAATAGAATAACAGCTACGAGAGTAATTTTGCCAGTATCGGGCGATATTAATATACCACTACGTTTCGGGTTAAGGCACCGAGCAGCAATAAGTATCACCCAAAAAACGGATGCTATTGCTTTGGTCGTAAGTGAAGAAAACGGACAAATTTCGTATATCCGAAACGGTGAATTTGTTAAGTATGAAACTCCTAAAGAATTGATTCAAAAATTAAACGACGATTTAGTTTAATCGAACTTTTAAAAGAACGATCAAGTTTATAAAAATTTATAATAAAAGTATGAATTGATAATCGACAACTATCAATCAAAATTCTTACTTTTGTTATTAAAATTCAATCTAAATAAACTTGAAGACAACCATAGCATCTCTAAAAAGAGGACAAAAAGCAATTATTTTATCAGTTAGCACCGACGAAATACCCTTAAAGCTTTTAGAAATGGGCTGTTTGCCAGGTAATGAAGTTATGTTATTAGAAACGGCTCCTTTTTCATGTCCCATGTATTTAAATATAAATGGTTCTCATTTAGCGATAAGAAAAGAAATAGCTACACATATAGAGGTTGAAATAGTTAATTCGTAAATGGCAAAGCAAATCAACGTATCCCTAATAGGGAATCCAAATACAGGTAAAACTTCTGTTTTTAACCTACTTACAAAGCTTAATCAACAAGTTGGTAATTATCCAGGGATTACTGTAGAGCGTAAGGCGGGGGTGTGTAAACTTTCGAGAGGTGTAAAAGCACATATTATAGATTTACCAGGTACTTATAGTTTAAATGCTTCATCTTTGGATGAAAATGTAGTTATTGAAGTACTGCTAAATAAAAATGATAAAGATTACCCAGATGTTGCTGTTGTAGTTAGTGATGTTGAAAATATAAAAAGAAACTTATTACTTTTTACGCAAATTAAAGACTTGGATATTCCAACCATATTGGTAATCAATATGGCCGATCAAATGAAGCGTAAAGGAATTACTATTGATATTCCTGAATTAGAGAAACGCCTTAATACTAAAATTGTATTAATGAGTGCTCGAAAAAAGCAAGGAATTGAAGAGTTGAAAAAAAGCATCGAAGATTACAAAAAACTTTCGGTAGCACCTTGTTTAGATGCTTTTGAAATAGACCCGGAATATTTTGGAGGGTTACGAAGGGCTTTCCCTAAACAATCGTTGTACAAATTATGGTTAGTTATTACGCAAGATGTAAACTTTGCGAATATTTCTAGAAAAACCATATCCGATACATCTGCTTTTCAAACCAGAAAAGAAAGTGAACTGAAGCGTTTACAACAAAAAGAAACTATAAAGCGCTACCAATTTATAAATCAAACATTAAAGGCGACTCAACAAATTGATATTAAAAATGCTAAAGGACTTAGGGCTTCTTTGGATCGTATTTTAATTCATAAAGTCTGGGGTTTTGCCATTTTCTTTTTAATACTCCTATTTATTTTTCAGGCAATATACGATTGGTCTAGTTACCCAATGGATATGATTGATGCTGGTTTTGCTGCTTTGAGCGACTTTTTTAGAGCTTCACTACCAGCAGGTGCTTTAACCAGTTTATTAGTCGAAGGTATAATACCAGGTATAGGAGGTATTGTAATTTTTATTCCTCAAATAGCCTTTTTATTTCTGTTTATTTCCATATTAGAAGAAAGTGGGTACATGAGTAGGGTAGTGTTTATAATGGATAGGCTTATGCGACGCTTTGGTTTAAGCGGAAAAAGTATTGTTCCTTTAATTTCGGGAACCGCATGTGCTATACCGGCAGTAATGGCTACGCGAAATATAGAGAATTGGAAACAACGATTAATAACTATTTTAGTAGTTCCGTTTACAACTTGTTCGGCTCGTTTACCGGTATACCTTATTATTATTTCTTTAGTAATTCCAAAAGAGCGCATAACTTGGTTTGTGGGTTATCAAAGTTTAACCTTAATGTTATTATACTTTATAGGGTTTGGTGCAGCGCTTATTTCAGCTTGGCTGTTAAATAAGTTTATGAAAATGGAAAGCAAAAGCTTTTTCGTTGTAGAAATGCCAAACTATAAAATACCGTTGTTTAAAAATGTTGCAATTAACGTTTTTGAGAAAACCAAAGCTTTTATCGCTGGAGCGGGAAAAATAATATTGGCAATCTCTATAATTTTATGGGTTTTAGGAAGTTTTGGACCTACAGATAAATTTTCAAATGCCAAAGAAATTGTTACTGCTCAATACAAAGATCAAGAAGTTGATGATTTGGATACTAAAATATCTAGCTACCGTTTAGAGCATTCCTATATGGGGTATATGGGTAAAGCAATAGAGCCTGTAGTAAGGCCTTTGGGTTACGATTGGAAGATAGGTATTGCCATAATAAGTTCTTTTGCTGCACGCGAGGTTTTTGTAAGCACACTAGCTACTATATATAGCGTGGGTAGTGAGGAGGAGGAAACAATTAAAAACCGAATGGCTTCGGAAATTAATCCCGTTAATGGCAAGCCTTTGTTTAATTTTGCTACCGGAATTTCACTATTGTTATTTTATGCCTTTGCTATGCAGTGTGCCAGTACAATAGCAATTGTTAAAAAGGAAACCAATGGTTGGATGTGGCCTAGTGTTCAATTTGTTTTCATGAGTAGTTTGGCTTACATAGCTGCTTTAGTAGCATATCAATTTCTTAAATAATAAAGATAATGGACTTTAATTTTCAAACTATAATAGTTGTTTTATTATTTGTAGGAGCTGTTTTTTTTATAGTTAAAAAATTCTTTTTTAAATCTTCTGAAAAAAATAATTGTGGTTCGGGTAATTGCGGATGTTAAAAAAGCATTGTAAGCCTTCTTTATTATAATAGTTTAATTTTTTAAAGTGGTTACTGAAAAGCTAATGCAGCAGAAAAAGCCTTTTTTATATAAATTATCAATGCATATTGTGTAATACTTTAGTTGTTAGTTATATACTAATTAGAGCTGTTAAAAAGAATAAAAAAGTATAATACGATAGCATTTTTAGAAGAAAAAAATGTTATTTTTTTTCGAAACATAAAGTTAAGGCCATTAGGTTTTTAAGGTGTAACAGAAATAATTTCTTAAATTTTTTAACAATATTGATGTAATGATACGTTTGGTTTAATGACAGACATGTATCAATCAAATAAACATCAATAATGAAAAACAGAATTAAACAATCAACTCTTTTTAAATTTCTGAATTTGTTTTCCAAAGTAAAATTACTTGGATTACTCTTAGGATTTATTTCTTTCAATTTACTGGGGCAACAAGGAATGCAAGTAGCGCCAGGGGTAGAAATAGCTTGCCCAATGGGTACCGCAGATGCTCATAGTTTACATGGAATGGATTTCGACAGAGAAGCACTCCTGCAAAAACAGCCAACCGCTGAATTTGAGATTACCTTTGGAAATGGATTTGAAGATAATGAGGAAGCTAGAGCAGCTTTTGAATTTGCAACAGAAATTTGGGCAAGAGAAATAGTATCTTCTGTACCTATTAGAATAGAAGTTCAATTCGATGTTTTTTTTAGTAGTGTTATCGCAAGTGCATCTGCTACTTATACCGTATCCGATTTTCCAGGAGCGCCAGTTCCTTCCCTTTTATATAACGGAGCTTTAGCAAATGCTATTACAGGCGAAGTATTGCAACCTAATGCGGTTTCTGAAATAAGTATAACCTATGGTGAACAAGTAGATTTTTATTTTGGTATAGACGGGAATACCCCATCGCAGCAAATAGATTTTGTATCTACTTCATTACATGAAATAGCACATGGTTTAGGGTTTAGCGGAAGTGCCAATGTAGTAAATAACTTAGGTTCGTTTACCGAATTCTCTGAGGCTCCCTTGGTTTACACTAATTTTATTGCAAACAATAACAATTTAAAAGCATTAGAATTAAGAAATTCAGGTATTGAACTGGGTGTTTTTTTTAGAAGCGAAGAGGTTTCGTTTTCTGGTAAAAATGCAACTTCGGCAAATTTGGGGGTAGCACCACCACTTTATGCTCCTAGTACTTTTAATGTAGGTAGTTCAATATCTCATTGGGACGAGGATACTTATCCTGCAGGAAATCCAAACTCTTTAATGACTCCTATTCAAAACATGTCCGAGTCTAATTTTAACGTTGGCGATATTACACGAGGCTTGTTAAAAGATATAGGTTGGGAGTTGAATAATTCTAAATTATTTCCAATAATACTGGGAGAGGTAGAAGGCGATTTTGAAGTTGAAATAGGAGGTGAGGCCAATCAAACATTTATTGTGAAAAATGTAGCTAACAAAACGTTAACTTACAATGTATCCTTACAAAATAATAATGAGGGACTGAGTTTTTTAGTTACTAATGGCGAAGACATTACGTTACAACCTAATGAAGAAAAAACAGTAACGATATCTCTTAATACTGAAGCAGTAAATAGTGGGACATTCAACTTAGGAGTTACTATTGCGACTTCATTGTCTGAATTTGAAAAACAAAAAACGCTAAGTTTTGGAGTATTAGATGGGTCGGAAACAGCAATTATAAATACAATTGAAACACTGGAGCAAAATTTTGCAATAGTAAACGAATTTGACGATTCATTCAGAATTAATAATCAAGGGGATAAAATTTTAGATTACAGTATTGCTATTGAAAATCAGGAAACTCCTATTTTAAGTATTAATGAAACAGAAGGAAGTATTGTTCCTAACGATTTTACTGTAGTAAAATATAATTTGAATAGAGAAAATGTTGTTGCAGGTACGTATACTGCTGAAGTGGTAATTACAAGTAATGCTCAGAATACTCCTGTTTTAAGAATTCCTGTTACTATTATTGTAAGAGATACATTAAATCCACCTTCGTTTGGTATTACTATTAGCAGAGAAATTAATGTTGAAATTGAAGTTGGTAGTACTACAGATATTGATCAGGCTCAAATTACATTTGAAATAGAAAATTCAGGGGAAGTGCCCTTGGAATTCAGTTTGCAAGAACAAGAAACGGATTTAATACGAACGACGATTACAGATTCTAATAATAATGTTATTCAACCAGGAGCTACGGTTACCAGAGTAATTACAATAATACCAGGTATTGATACCATAGGAACTAATTTTAGTTCAGAAATTGTTTTCACTAGTAATGATCCTTCTTTAACAGAATTACGAATTCCATTAAACATTACTCTATCAAGAGAAAGAGGAAGATTAGTAAGTGTTCCAAACCTAGATATTACGTCAAATATAGTTGAACAAGGTACATCGGTAACCAATGTTATTCAATTTGTAAATACAGGACTAGCGCCTATTTTGGTAAGTGATGTTCAGCCAATATCATTAGGGTTATCTATTTTAGATTGGTCTTCAGCTAGTGGAGATGCTACAATTGAAGTAGGAGAAACATTAACGGTTAGAACTCGATTAGCAAATACTCAGAATTCTTCATTGAATTTCTTTACAAATTCCATTAGAATCATAAGCGATTCAACGCCTAGTTCTGGTTTTGACAATGCTTACGACTCTGCAGTACAAATAGTAGAACCTTCAGGATTGGTGGTTTCAGAATATTTATTGTCAGAAATTGTAAATATCAATTCGGTTAGGGATACAGAAAATCCTATTAAAATTCAAAATGTAGAACTAACTAATATAGAAGATGCCCCAATTGAATATTCAATATCGATTGTTGGAGATGAGAGCAGTGTTTTTTCTGTGAATTCTAATGGAGGTACATTGGCAGCGAACGAAAGTGTAACTTTAACAATTACATCGAATATATCTAATTTAAATGAAGGCGAGTTTACAGGTGAAATCATTATTTCAGAGAAAGAGTCTTCGGCGGTAGACGCTATTATTAATGCAAGGTTAAGTGTAGTAAATCAACAAGGATTTTTAGTGTTTAATCCTTTTTCAACTTTCGTAGATTTCTTTGATAATTTTATAGCGGGCGCAGCCGAATTTACAAACGAAAGCCGAACAGTAGTCGAAGTAACTAATATTAGTGTGGATGGTAATGTGCCATTTCAGGAGCTATTTGCATTTTCCGATTCAGGAGAAGAGTTTCCAAGTGAATTGCTTGTAGTTCAGCCAGGTGAAAGTGTTATTATTGACTATTTTTATATTCCCACTTCTACGGATCAAGGAAACATAATAATTTCAAGTAATGCTCCAAATTCTGAATTTTTAATTCCTGTTGAAATTGAGTTTCCTGAAGATTTAGAGCCTCAAGTACTGGGTTACCAGTTAATTGATACGGTAACCAATGCTGTTGTTGAAACCTTTTTTGATGGAGCAACTGTAGATTTGGCAACATATGAAAACCCTGTAAGTTTAGTTGCTTTTACAGGAGCGGCACAACCAGGAAGTGTAGTTTTTGATTACACAGATAGCGCTAATTTTAGAATTGATAATGAAGCACCTTTTTCATTAGGAAGCAGTTTTAAAGAGCGATTATTTCCTTTTAACTTTACTTTAGGAGAACAAACCATTACAGCAACTCCTTTTTCTGAAGCGAATGGCGCAGGCGAAGCTTTTTTAGGGGTGTCTTTTGATTTTAATTTTATTGATAGCCGTTTGCCTTTTATTACAGATTTTGTATTGGTAAATGCAACAACAAACGAAACAATTAGACCTATTGAAGATGGAGAGGTATTAGATTTAAATACTTTTGATACCCGATCGTTTAATATTGTGGCACTTTTAGATAAGCCATCAAAATCGGTTACATTTAATAGTAATGGAAGAAGACGTTTTGATTTGTTTGCTCCATTTAGTGTAGGAGGAGATTTTAAAGGTAATTTTAGAGACTTCACTATTGAAGAAGGTGAAAATACATTAAACGCTTCATCGAATAGTATTGTAAGAGGAAGAGGCCTAGTTTCGGGTAATCCAAAGGCAATTAGTTTTACAGTGATTCCTTTAGAGCCACTAGAAACTGTACGAAATAGTAGTTTGTTTATTCCTTTTTTAGTGACTCCAAATCCAGTACTTAGAGATGCTAGTTTTAAAGTAGCTATAAATTCAGCTAGTAACTTTCAGATTAAGCTCAATAATTTATTAAATCAGCCTATTAATACTTCTAAAAGAGTAACTATAGACAAGCAAGGAAATGGATTACTTAATTTAAGTGGTTTAATAAGTGGTTATTACTTCTTAACGATTACCGATGCTTCAAATGGAAAGGTTTTTAGATCGAGAATATTGAAAAGATAATATCAAAAATAAATTAGATAATAAAAAATGCAGCAATTTTAATTGCTGCATTTTTTATTTAAACTTTTTAGCTGTTGTATTACAGATCCTTTGATATAGATTTACTAAATAGTTAATCGCCCCAAGGGCTATTTGAGTTATTAACAGCTACCTTCTCTTCTATGTGTTTGTTTTCAAAGAAGTAGGCATTTAATTTGTCTGCCATAATGCGTGCCCGTGTTATATTTGAATGTTTAAGGGAGAGCTTATAACCTCTCACTATTCCAAAAATGGTATTGTCGGTAGGGTTTTCAGAGTTTCGTTTAACAGTAAAGGGTTTCCTTATGTTTTCAGCGGTTTTTTGTCTGTCGAAAGTAGCAATGTATTTTCGCATCCTACCATTTTTTATTTCGAAAGGAGCTTCTGGAGCTTTTAATTTTCTTCTACCATCACCCCAGTTTTCACCAGTTTTAATTCTGTTAATTTGCATTTCAGAAACACCAAACATATAAGCAGTTCTACTCAAAGGTATGCCTCTTTTAATTTGTTTTTTTATGTGCTTTACGTCTTCTAAACACAATTTGTTGTTTGCTGTTTTGCGTTCAATTATTTCTAAATTAGAGAAGTGTAAGTTTCTTTTGTCTCCATCCTTGTAGCCAATAGTTTGTCTTCTCTTTAGCTTTTTTTGAATAACACCAAAAGTAATTGCAATTAACGGAGCAACAGTAATATTGTGTAGTTTACCATCTGCATCAGTTAAGCTAACCAAAGCTTGCCGAAGTTCGCCATTGTGCGTTCTGAAAAGGATTTTTTTTTCATTTAAGTATATTTTTCCTTTCGTTCTCCAGGATCTTTTTTTACCAGTTTCAGTTCTGTAAACGCGTCCCGATTCACTTATATGGTATCTCTCAAAGCCTATTATTGGCAGGCATTTTTCATCATTAATTATCATATAATCCATATTGTATGCAATAATATAAAAATTAGGTTATTAAATATTGAGTCGAATTTAAGAGTGTTTTCTAACGATAAATATATATAATGTTATTTGTTATTATGTAATGTTTTAAAGCTAATTTTTAATTAGCTGTGCCTCAAAGGGATTCATTTTAAAAAGAGCGTCTTCTACCGTAGTAATTTCCTCGAAAGTCAATAAAAGTCGCAATCCGTTTCGAGTTTGCTTCTCTTTCATTTTAATTTCGGTAGGGTTTTGCTGTACAAATTGCAATACTTTAGAAAAGACAGGGCTTTGGTAAAAGTCCGATTGTTGGTCGCTAATAAAGTAACCAATCATTCTATTGTTTTTTAATACTATTTTTTCCAACCCAATTTTAGTAGCAATCCACTTTAAGCGAACGCTATTTAATAAATCAATAGCTTGTGTTGGTAATTCCCCAAAACGGTCTATGAGTTGTTTTTCAAAAGTTGTTAATTCTTCTTCTGTTTTTAATTTATTCAGTTCGGTGTATAAACTCAAGCGTTCCGAAATACTGTTGATGTAATCATCAGGAAATAACAATGAAAAATCGGTGTCAATTTGCGTATCGGTAAGGTACACTTTGTTTCCCTGATCTTCAGGGTATAATTCTTTGAATTCGTTTTGTTTTAATTCTTCAATAGCTTCATTTAGTATTTTTTGGTAGGTATCAAAACCAATTTCATTAATAAAACCACTTTGCTCGCCACCCAATAAGTCTCCGGCTCCTCTGATTTCTAAATCTTTCATTGCAATTTGAATACCGCTACCTAAATCGCTAAATTGTACCAAGGCTTGTATTCGTTTGCGGGCATCCTCGGTCATTGCTGAAAACGGAGGAGTAATAAAATAACAAAATGCTTTTTTGTTGCTTCGTCCCACACGGCCTCTCATTTGGTGGAGGTCAGAAATCCCAAAATTATTAGCACTGTTAATCAAAATAGTATTTGCGTTAGGAACATCCAAGCCACTTTCTATAATAGTGGTAGAAACTAAAACGTCAAAAGCACCATCCATAAATTGAAGCATTAACTTTTCTAATTCTTTACCTTCCATTTGTCCATGTCCTACAGCTACTCTAGCGTCGGGAACTAAACGTTGAATCATACCAGCAACTTCCTTAATGTTTTCTATTCTATTGTGAATAAAAAATACTTGACCACCACGCTGCACTTCATAAGAAACAGCATCACGTATCATTTCTTCGTTAAAACGAATAACTTGGGTGTCTATAGGGTATCTGTTAGGCGGGGGAGTAGTTATAGTTGATAAATCACGAGCTGCCATTAAACTAAATTGCAGTGTTCTTGGTATAGGGGTAGCTGTTAAGGTTAGGGTATCAACATTTGCTTTAATGGTTTTTAATTTATCCTTTACAGCAACACCAAATTTTTGTTCCTCATCAATTATTAATAAGCCAAGGTCTTTAAATTTTACATTTTTACTTACTAGTTGATGTGTTCCTATTACAATATCAACCTTACCGTTAGCTAATTCTTCTAAAGTTTGTTTTTTTTGCTTTGCGGTTCGAAAGCGATTCAGATAATCTACAGTTACTGGGAAATCTTTCAGTCGTTCAGTAAAAGTTTTGTGATGCTGAAAAGCAAGGACAGTGGTTGGTACCAATACAGCAACTTGTTTTCCGTTATCAACAGCTTTAAAAGCAGCGCGTATGGCAACTTCTGTTTTTCCAAAGCCTACATCTCCACAAACCAATCTGTCCATAGGTTGTTCTCCTTCCATATCGGCTTTTACGTCGGCGGTTGCGGTGCTTTGGTCGGGTGTGTCTTCGTATAGGAAAGAAGCTTCTAATTCGTGCTGTAAATAACTGTCAGGGCCATATTGGAATCCTTTTTCTAACCTTCGCTTTGCGTATAATTTAATTAGGTTGTAAGCAATATGTTTAACTCTAGCTTTGGTTTTGTTTTTTAATGTTTTCCATGCTTTGGACCCTAGTTTGTGTACTACAGGGGCTTTGCCATCTTTACCATTAAATTTAGATATTTTATGTAATGCATGAATGCTTAGGTATAAAATATCTCGTTCACCATAAATTAATTTAATGGCTTCTTGTTTTTTGCCATCTACATCAATTTTTTGAAGACCAGCAAATTTTCCAATCCCATGATCTATATGGGTAACATAATCTCCAATTTCTAAATTAGTAAGTTCCTTTATAGTAATAGCCTGCTTTTTAGCATAACCATTTTTTAAATTGAATTTGTGATAGCGTTCAAAAATTTGATGATCGGTATAGCAAACTAATTTGTTGGTAGGGTCAACAAATCCTTGGTATAAAGTAAGTACTATAGTTTTGTAGTGTACTTGAGACTCCATATCTTCAAAAATATCATGGAATCGTTTGGCTTGCTGCTCACTTACACAACAAATATAATTGGTAAAACCGTTATTGTGGTTTCGGTTAAGATCTTCTATTAAAAGTTCAAATTGTTTATTAAATGAAGGTTGAGGTTTTATTTTAAAATCTACAGTAGTAACTTTTTGAGTATTTATTTTAGAAAAAGAACTGTCGAGTTGTATATGTCTAAAAGAAAATAGTTGGTCTTTAATAAGCTGTCCATTGCAAAATAAACTTTCGGGGGTGCCTCGTTTTACTTCAGAATTTAATTTGCTAAAAGCAATAGTAGCTTTTTCAAATAACTGGTCTATACGGTCGTAAAATAAGCCTAAGTGTTGGGTTATAATTATGCTTTCGCTAGAAATAGATTGAAAAAAAGGAACGCGACTTTCTACTTTCTTGTTGTGTTCAATATTTGGAATAATATTTATTTTAGAAACCTTTTCAGTAGATAGTTGACTTTCGATATCAAAAGTACGAATGCTATCTACTTCGTCTCCAAAAAATTCTATACGGTAGGGGTTATCATTGCTAAAGGAAAAAACATCTACGATGCCTCCACGAACTGAAAACTCACCAGGTTCGGTAACAAAATCTACACGTTTAAATTCATATTCAAAAAGTATTTCATTTACAAAATCAATACTTAAAGTGTCGCCAAGATTAATGTTTAAAGTGTTGTTGTCAATAGAAGTTTTAGTAACTACCTTTTCGAACAAAGCGTCGGGATAGGTAACAATAACCAAAGGGTTTTTGCTATCGTTTACTCTGTTTAAAACCTCTGCTCGTTGTAGTACATTAGCATTGTCAACTTCTTCAATTTGATAAGGGCGACGATAACTTCCAGGAAAAAAGAGTAAGTTTTTTTTTCCTAAAACTACCTCTAAGTCATTGTGAAAATATGCTGCTGCTTCTTTGTCGTTGCATACTAAAACGTGTGTATTTTTAATCTTAGAAAAACTTTCAGCAATAAAAAAAGAAAGGGAAGAACCAACCAAACCTGTAGCATGTATATTGTGTTTTTCAATAAGTGCGCTGGTTACTTTTTTAGTAAGACTCGATTCTTTAAAAATATCAGTAATGTATGAGAAATCCACAGAAGTATAATTTTTGCAAAGATAAACAATAAGCTATTTTTTAGGCTGAATTAGTTTTAAGCTGTTGTTAAAGTATTGGGTTATTTTTTTATGCGGTGTTCATTTTGTTTTACAAATGCATCCCAACCGGTATAATTTTTTTGATTTGTTAATGGGTTTGAGGAGTTGTAAAAATGACATACCGCTGCAGCCAAACCATCGGTGGAATCTAGGTTTTTTGGTAATTCTTTGAATTTTAATAATTGTTGCAGCATTTTAGCAACTTGTTCTTTACTGGCATTACCATTTCCTGTAACAGCCATTTTAATTTTTTTAGGAAGGTATTCGGTAATCGGAATCTCTCTACTAAGCCCCGCAGCCATAGCTACTCCTTGTGCGCGACCTAGCTTAAGCATAGATTGTACATTTTTTCCAAAAAAAGGAGCTTCAAGAGCCATTTCATCAGGGTTAAATGTGTCGATAAGCTCAATTGTACGTTCAAATATTTTTTTAAGCTTTACGTAGTGATCGGTGTATTTAGAAAGTTGTAATTCGTTTAATTGAACAAACTCCATTTTTTTACCAATCACACGGATTACTCCAAAGCCCATAATAGTTGTTCCTGGGTCTACCCCTAATATAATTCGTTCTTTAGCCAATTAATTTGATATTTTAAGTACTAGTGGAATTTTAAAACTACAATTTACAGCAGTTCCTCTAATAATTGCTGGTTTTATGGGAGATATATAGGCTAGGGTTTCTTTAATGTTGTCTTCTATTTCTTTATTTGTAGTATGTGCAATTTTTTTCAATGTTAACTCTCCTTTGTTGTTGATATTAATAGACATCCATAGGGTGTCTTTAGCTTTAATTAATATAGATTCGGGAATTTCTTTTAAGCCTTTTTTTAATTCGTTGCCAAGTTGAGTTTCAAAACATGTTTTGGCAGTTAATTCGTCACAAGGAAATAGTTGAGGATAATGTTCTAAGCCGTTTTTTTTAATTTCTTTAAGGCGATTTTGTATAATATCGTTTTTGTCTTCTTTTGTAAAGTTGAAGTAATTGCAACTTGTTACAAGTAAGCATAAAATTAAATTCAAGTAAATACGCATAGTAAAAACAATAAGTTGCAATTTAAGGTTTTTAGAAATATTTTGAGTTTCTTTATAGAAGTCAAAATTTAAGGAATGGATGTTTTTTTAATTATTATAGGTTTTATTTGTGTACTTGTAGGAGTGTTGGGTAGTTTTATGCCAGTATTGCCAGGGTTGCCAATTAGTTGGGCAGGTTTACTGCTGTTGCATTTAACGTCGGTTATTCCCATGAATTATACCTATTTAGCTGTTTGGTTGGCAATAGCAATACTTATACTTGTTTTAGATTATGTGATACCAGCTTTGGGAACTAAGAAGTATGGCGGTAGTTCGTATGGTGTTTGGGGTACTACAATAGGGCTGTTGGTTGGTATGTTTTTGCCTCCTTTTGGATTTATAATAGGGCCATTTGTGGGAGCTTATATTGGAGAAATGATACATCAAAAGGATTCAAAAGTAGCCAGTAGAGCCGCTTGGGGTTCATTTGTAGGTTTTTTGACTTCTACCTTTTTGAAATTTATATTTAGTGTTATTTATATAGGTTTGTTTATTGCTAAAATTATAGAATATTGGAATGTTATAGTCTAGTTGGTAAAAAAAAATTAGTGTATTTCTGCACTTAAACCGGCATCTAATAATGCAGTACATCTAGATTCTAGCTCTTTGTAAGGACCGGTCTTAACAGTACACTTTCCTTTGTAGTGTACAAGCATAGCGCATTGTTCTGCTTGTATTGCATCGTGTTGACATACTTTTATTAAAGTGTTAATTACATGGTCAAATGTATTTACATCATCGTTGAATAAAACAATTTGATTATCGTTTTCTAACTTAGTTTCAACGTCAACTTTTTCTAATACTTCGGGATTAGCTTCAAAAATCATTTTAAGAATAGTTTTTAGGGTTGTACAAAGTTATGATTTTTTGAAATGAGCGGCAACCCAATTTTTTCTTTCCAGAGAGCTTGCGAATTCTAAATCAAATTTTTTACAACATTCTTTTATTAAGGTCAGGTCCTCTTTGTAAAACCCGCTAAGAAGTAAATCTCCTTTCGAATTTAACGAATTAGCATATTCCGACATGTCGTTTAATAATATATTACGATTTATATTGGCTATTATTAAATCGTAATTTTTTGACGGTATAACGTTTACATCACCTTCATATGGGGTAATATGCTTACAATTATTTCGTTCAATATTTTCTTTTGTATTTAAATAACACCAATTATCAATGTCAATAGCGTCTAACGGTTTAGCACCTCGCATTTCAGCCAAAATTGCTAAAACACCAGTGCCACAACCCATGTCTAATGTTTTTTTATTTTCAATATTTAACTTAAGTAAATGTTGAATCATCATGTGAGTAGTTTCATGATGACCGGTTCCGAAAGACATTTTGGGTTCAATAATTATATCGTAATCAAGGTCTTTTTTTTCGTGGAAAGGAGCTCTAACATGACATACTTTATCTACCGTAATTGGATCAAAGTTTTTTTCCCATTCTGTGTTCCAATTTACCTGTTCGATCTCTTTGAATTTATAAGTTATCTCAAATTCATTAGATTCTAATATATAGATATCTTCTAAAATAGCTTCATTCCAATCTTCTTTTTGAATGAAAGCATCAAGACCTGTTTCCGTTTCAACAAAGCTTTCAAAACCTACATTTCCAAGTTCAGCTAATAAAATTTCAGTAGCTGGTTGTAAAGGGTTTACCGTAAAATAGTAGCCAATATAAATAGGAGTCATAATCAATTTTTTAGTCAAAAACACTTAAGGTTTGCTCTAACTTCATGCCCCTCGATCCTTTAATTAAAAGTAGGCTGTTAGTGTATGTTTTTTCTTTCAGATGCAAAATTAATGAATTGACATCACGGAATACCTTTATTTTATCAGAATTAATGGAACAGGCGTTAAAATTTTCGCCAACCAACAGTACTTCGTTAATTGCCATAGGAATGACTAAATCAGCTACTAACTGATGTTCTTTTTGAGCATACTTACCCATTTCGAACATATCTCCCAAAACAGCGATTTTTTTATTTTTATCTGAAGAAATGTTATTTAGGTGGTTTAAGGCTTCTTTCATGCTACTTGGGTTAGCATTGTAGGCATCTAATATAATTTTGTTTGAACCTTTGATTACTAATTCTGATCGATTGTTTTTTGGTGTATAGTCTTCAATTGCTTTTTTGATGTTGTTTGCGCTTATGTCGAAGCGATTTCCAATGGTGATGCCAGCTGCAATATTGCTGTAATTGTAAGTGCCAATAAGGTTAGAATTTATTTCAGTCGTTTTAAAGTGTACACTAATAAAAGGATCGGTATTAGAAAGTTTAATAGGGTTGTAGTGTGGATTGTTTTTCGAAAAAAAAACAGTCGTTGATCCTTTGGCTAAAGGAAATAGTTTCTTATCATCGGCGTTACAAAAAAGTGTTCCACCTGTTTTTTTGATGTAGTCGTACAATTCAGTTTTGCCAATTAAAATATTTTCTTCACTTCCAAAACCTTCTAAGTGAGCTTTGCCAATATTTGTTATATAGCCGTAATTGGGTTGTGCAATTTCACATAATTCAGCAATTTCTCGCATATGATTGGCTCCCATTTCTACAACACCAATCTCAGTTTTAGGGTTCATTGCCAATAAAGTTAAAGGAACGCCTATGTGATTATTTAGGTTTCCTTTAGTGGAAGTGCATTTGTATTCAGTACTTAGTACTACGTTAATTAACTCCTTAGTAGTCGTTTTTCCATTGCTACCAGTTAAAGCAATTATTGGAATGTTAAGGTGGTTTCTATGGTAGTTAGCAAGCTTCTGTAATGTTTCTAGTCCATCTTTTACATGTACCGCTTTTGGGTGTTTTACTGTTGGGTCGTCTATAATTGCAATTAAGGCACCACCTTCTATTGCTTTTAATGCATATTTATTGCCATCAAAATTATCGCCTTTTAGCGCTATAAAAATCTGATTTTCTTTAATCGACCGAGTGTCTGTACACACGCCTTCACTATTTAAAAATAGTTGGTGTATTTCTGCTATATTCATAAGTATTCAATAAAAAAGCCTCAGTTGTTAGACTGAGGCTTAAAAATAAATATTTTAATTGTATTTCTTAATTAGTAGGTCTTTTTACCGTAGTAAATTTTCCACCAACACGAGACACTGCGTTTCTAAAACCAATATAATCCGTTGCCATATCTTGCGGGAAATAACGTCGTTGTGCTGGGTCTAACCAATATGCTCTGTCTTTCCAAGATCCACCTTTGTAAACACGAACAGCATCATCAATAAGTGTTTTTCTTTTAGTGGACTTATCGTATTCTCTTTTTAAAGTTCCATCGTCATTAGCAGTTACACTATGGTTTGGCGAATTGTACATTGCTTTGGTTGGGTTTCCTTGGATTTCTTCAAAAGCTTCGTAGTAACGAGAAGACTGCTTGTCACCATCTCTATAGTTTCTATTGTCACTCTGAGAAAAATTAGGTCTCAAATAAGTTTCGTTCTCATCAATAGGAACTTGTCTTATTTCCCCAGGTAGCGTACGTGCTATAATTTTACCGTTACTAAGTGTATCATAAACCACTTCGTTCGTACCCAATACAGTAACAGAGCCATCACTAGCAATAGCGTTTTTCATGTAAACGTTACCTCTGTAGTAATTAAAATCGTTAAAATCGTCATCAACCACAGGTCTGTAAACATCAGCAACCCATTCAGCTACATTACCAGCCATGTCGTATAATCCATAATCGTTAGGAGGGTAGCTTTTAATTTCAGCAGTAATATCTGCACCATCATCACTCCATCCAGCAATACCACCATAATCACCGCTAGCTTGTTTGAAATTAGCTAATTGATCACCAAATTTGTTTTTCTTTCCAGATCTAGTGTACTGACCTTTCCAAGGGTATTTTTTACGCCCTCTGTATATATTGTAATTTCTAATTTCTTTTAACCCAAGTGCAGCGTACTCCCATTCTACTTCTGTAGGAAGTCTGTATTTTGGAGGAATTTGCCCTGAGTTACGTTGTGGATATCTATTAAGTCTCCCAGTAGAATCACCTTCTATTTCTTTAAGTCTTCTTTCAGATTCTCTACCGCCCCATTTACCTTCATCTCCACCGTATAATTCACTAGGTGCGTTTTCTAGGGTAGCAGTATTAAATTGAGTTCCTACTTCGGCTGTAATAGCAGCATCTTCTGATAAAAAACCATTTTTAGTAAGTAATTGCTCGTTTACACGTTCTGTTCTCCAGTTACTAAATTCAACAGCTTGAATCCAAGAAACACCAACTACAGGATAATTACGGTAAGCAGGGTGACGCAAATAATTATTGGTCATTACTTCATTAAAACCAAGTCTGTTTCTCCATACAAGAGTATCAGGCAGAGCACCATAATAAATGTTTCTGTAATCAGGATTTGTAGGAGGAAAAAAACGTTTCGTCCATTCAAGATATTCCAAATACATTAAGTTGGTAACTTCAGTTTCATCCAAATAAAAGGATTGAACGTGTTGCTGATTAGGAGTATTATTCCAATCATGCATTACATCATCTTGAACACGACCCATAGTAAATGTACCACCTTCTACAGGTACGGTACCTACTGGAGTTTCTTGTTCTTGAAAGTTTGTAGGGACTCTAAATCCTCCGTCTTTGTTGTAATCAACACCAGTTGCTCTTGATTTTGTATCAAAATTTTCAGAAGTGTTACAGCTAACCATAATAGCGCTGAATACTGACGTATAAATCAGGTTAAAAAGAATTCTTTTATTCATAATCAACAATCTATTTGTAGATAATAGGGTTTGCAATATAACAATTAACGTTCTAAATTCAATTTTATTTTAGATTTAATTATTGTTGTTTAATTTAGCCAATGTTGTAATGATACTGTAAGGTATCGACTTTACAACAATAATATTCCCTTTTTCTTTAATTTGAACCACTATGAGAGTTTTTTTATTCATTTTTTTTTCATTTTCACTCCAATTTTACGCTCAAGTTAAAACGGTGAATATTGAATGGTCAAATGCTAATAACCTAAAAATAACAAAGAGTCAAATAAATATTAAGGGAGCTTCGCCTTTTTTTGTTGATGATTCGGGTTTTGTAGAGGAGTTAATTTCGTCATGGAAAGCCTCTAATGAATCTTATGCTGGTTCTAAAGCAACTGATGTAGTGTTTGAGTCTGTTTCTGAAGAGTTGTATAAAGATGTGGAAATTAATGAACTGCCCACTAGGTTTGTAGCTTTTGTAGAGCGAAGAAAATCAAGGGAAGCAAATTTTGAAATATTAAAATTCAATCCATTAATTAATAAAAATGGAATTATACGCCGAGTAACTTCGTTTAATCTAAAGCAACAAAATAGACGACTTAGTGCTAGGGATTTAAACGTGCCGTCTCGTTCTTCTTCGGTTTTAGCTTCTGGAGATTGGAAGCGTTTCGCGGTAGATACTTCTGGGGTTCACAAGATAACACCTCAGTTTTTAGAATCTATTGGTGTTAATCTTAGAGGTGTAAACCCCGAAACGATTAAAATTTATGGAACAGGAGGTAAGGCATTGCCTTTAAGGAATGATGAAAATAGATTTTTTGATATTGCAGAAACTCCTGTTAAATTAATAGATAATGGGGATGGAATTTTTTCAGGAAGTGACTATTTGATGTTTTATGCTATTGGAAGTCAGGGCT
Organism: uncultured Aquimarina sp.; assembly: GCA_937958985.1. Taxonomy (GTDB): domain Bacteria; phylum Bacteroidota; class Bacteroidia; order Flavobacteriales; family Flavobacteriaceae; genus Aquimarina. The sequence goes on along the minus strand of CALGLV010000006.1, from coordinate 54,293 downwards.
ATCAGTCTCAAAATGATAGTAATGTAAATCCCTATTCTGATGAAACGTACTATTACGTTACTACAGGTGGTCAAAGTCAAAAACGAATTGTTGAAATGCAAGAGCCTACAGGAAATTCATCCAGGGTTTTTGAGGAATATAATTATGAAACTTTTTTTGAAGAAGACCTTGTTAACATAGGTTCTTTGGGTAGAAAGTGGTTTGGTGATAGGTTTGATGGTGAAGTACGTGAACGAAGTTATAATTTTTCTATACCCAATCCGGTTTTAGGTTCCGAAGTTAGATTGTTGTATCCTTTTGGAGGTGTTTATCGAGTGCCCCCAATATTAAATGCAAGTATTTTAGGGGGTAATCAGTTTAATGAGGACTTAACGTTTAATAATTTAAATTCGGGGTTCTTCGCTTATGGTGTATTGGGCAATCTTAGTGCGTCAGTTCAAGCTTCAGAAAATATTAATGTAACTTTTAGTCTAAATCAAAACGGCGATGCTTCAACAGTGGTTTATTTGGATTATATACGTGTTTTTGCGACTTGTCAGTTAAGGGGATATGGGAGTCAATTTACGTTTTCTAATAATCAACAAGCAAGTGTTTCGGGTATTTCGGAATTTAGACTTTCTAATGCAAGTAACATTTCTTCAATTTGGAACATTACGGATCCTTATCAAATAGGTGAGAAGTTAAATGTAAATCGTAGCGATGTATTGTCTGTAAAATCATCTTCGGGTTCTATTGACGAGTTTGTGGCAATCGATGAAAATGACCTGTTTAGTCCTAGAAGGCCAGGGAATACAGAAGTAGCAAATCAAGATTTAAAAGGGAATATTTTTAGGAACAGTAATCAAACCAATGCGAATGGCGATATTGATTATTTAATTATTACTAGTTCGGATTTTGTAGGTGCAGCAAACCGTTTAGCGGATTTTAGAAGGCAGCAAAACAATTTTAATGTAAAAGTTGTTTCTGTAGATCAAATTTACAATGAATTTAGTACAGGGCAACAAGATATTACGGCGATAAGAAATTTTGTTAAATATATATATGACAATGCAACTACCTTGGATAAACGAGTAAAATACCTATGTATCATGGGAGATGGTTCTTATGATTATAAAAATAGGCTTGAGAATAATACAAATATAGTGCCTCCATACTTTGCGTTGAATAGTCGCTCTTTGTCAAATAGTTATGTTTCCGACGATTTTTATGGTGGTATGGATGCAGCAGAGGGTTTAGATATATCACAAGATCTTTTAGATATTGCTATAGGTAGGATTGTAGCGCCTACTCCAGAGGTTGCAAATCAAATGGTAGATAAGATTATTCGTTATTATCAAAGGGAAAGTTTTGGTACTTGGCGAAATAAATTTTTATTCGTGTGCGATGATGTCGATAGTTCAAATAGAGGTATTGATGCAACTTTAAGCCTGGTTTTAGATAAGGTTGCAGAGGACTTAAAAATTAAATTACCCAATGCCAATGTAAATAAATTGTTTGCAGATGCATTTAGGCAAGAAGTTTCTCCTGCGGGAAATAGATACCCTGTGGTTAAATCTAGTTTAATTAGTGCCTTTGAATCGGGAACAGCATATATCAACTATTTTGGACACGGAGGGGAAGATGGTATTGCTAGTGAAGCTATATTTAGAGCGAATGATGCGCGAGCATTAACTAATAGAGATCGACTGGCGGTGTTTACTACTTTAACTTGTGAGTTAACTCGTTTTGATAATCCTTTACGAGATACTGCGGGTGAATTTTTGTTTTGGAATGTGAATGGAGGTGCGGTAGCCTTGCTGACAACTACCCGAAATTTGAGTTTTACTACTGCGTTAGGTTTAAATCCTGTATTGGGAGAGGCTCTTTTTGATAATAATCAAAATTCCGTTCCTATAGGGGAGGCGTTAAGGAAGGCTAAAAACGAACTAGTGTCTTTTAGAGATAATAGATTGGCTGTTTTTTGTATAGGGGATCCAGCATTAGAAATTGCTTTTCCGAAACCAAAAGTAGAATTAACTAAAATAAATGACACCATTATTTCCGATTTTTCAGGGTCTTTAAGGGCTTTAGATAGAATAAAAATTGAGGGTCGAGTAGTGGACGAATTTAGTAACAGTTTGCTTTCTGATTTTGAAGGTAAAGTTGGCGTAGTGCTTTTTGATAAAATAGAGAATAGAAGCACATTGGCAAACGACGGAACGGTAACTTGTTGGCAAATTAATGAAGCTTCGGGAATTGTAAGAGTGAGTACTTGTGCTGATCAAGAGCTTTTTATTTTGGATTTCGAAGAATTGGGGAATTCTGTTTTTAACGGTCAAGCTAGTGTTAAAAAAGGTTTATTTACTATGGAATTTGTGCTTTCTAAAAACATAAAATTGCCTGTAGGAAGCGGTAAAATTAGTTTTTATGCACAAAATTTTGAAACATTGGTCGATCAAAGCGGTTCTTCTAATGTAATGATAGGTGGGTTAAATGAAAATGCAGAAGAAGATGTTGAGCCGCCTTTAGTAAATTTATTTCTAAATAGTGAGAATTTTGTTGATGGGCAATTGGTTAATAATAGGCCTGCATTAATAGCTAAGCTTTCAGATTCAAATGGTATTAATACCGCGGGAGGAGTAGGGCATGATATTTTAGCAATTATTGATGGTGATGAAGTTAATCCTATAAATTTAAATGAATTTTATAGTACTGATTTAGATGATTTTACAAGAGGTACAGTGAACTTTAGACTTAGTGATTTAAGTGTAGGAGAGCATACTTTGAGGTTGAGGGTTTCTGATGTTTTTAACAATGTAGCGACTCAAGAAATATCATTTATTATAGGGGAAGCTGATCAATTTGAGGTTTCGGAAGTATTGAATTACCCCAACCCGTTTACTAGTTATACGGAGTTTTGGTTCAATCATACGGGATCGCCATTGGATGTGTTGGAAGTTACGGTGCAGATTTTATCCGTTTCAGGGAAAATTATAGCAACTAAATTTGCGACTCTTTCAGGAAACACAAACACTTATAGGGGAGGTGTTGAATGGGATGCACGCGATGATTTTGGAAATAAAGTAGGAAAAGGAGTTTATATTTATAAGATAATCGTTAAGTCTACGTTAACAGAAAAAACGTTTTCGAAATTCGAAAAATTGGTAGTTCTGTAATATTATAAATTATTTAAAATTATATTTGTAAAAAATCAAATCAAATGAAATACAATCTCATAATAGCAAAAGTACTGTTTGTCGTATGTTCAGCGACTATTTATGCACAGGAGCGCAATCCCATCACCACGGCATTGCCTTTTTTACAAGTATCTGCAGATGCTCGGGCTGGTGGGCTTGCAGATCAGGGAGTTGCAACATCTCCGGATGTGTATTCACAACAATGGAACTCCTCTAAATATGCTTTTTCAGACAGAGAATTTGGTGTAGGTGTTAATGTTACACCTTACCTTTCAAGGCTAGTAGATGATATCATATTGGCAAATTTAGTAGGGTATAAAAAGTTGGACGAACGTAGCGCAGTTGCTATAGGTTTTCGATATTTTAGTTTAGGAGAGATAGGTTTTACAAACGAAAATGGTGATAATCAAGGGATACAAAAGCCGAATTCACTTAGTTTTGATGTTTCTTATGCGTTAAAGTTAAACGACCATTTTTCTATGGGAGTTGCAGGTAGGTACTTACGATCGGATTTAAGATTACAAACACAGGAAGGCGCTGATGCAAATGCCGGAAACGGTTTTGGGGTTGATATTTCGGGGTATTATCAAAGTGATGAAATACCTTATAAAAACTTTGATGGTCGCTGGAGAGGTGGTTTTGCAATAACAAATATTGGTCCGAAAATTTCCTTTAGTGAAGGTGAAGAAAGTTTTATACCTACCAACTTAAGAGTGGGTGGTGGTTTTGATTTTGGGATAGATAGTTTTAACACAGTAAGAGCTACGGTAGAATTTTCAAAATTATTAGTGCCTACACCACCAATTGCTATTGATGCAAACAATGATGGAGTAATCAATGGAAATGAAAGAGCGGTTTTTCAAGATTTTAATGATCAAGGTGCTTTTGAAGGGATTTTTAATTCTTTTAGTGATGCTCCAGGAGGAGGAAGTGAAGAGTTGGAAGAAGTTACCTATTCAATAGGTGTTGAGTATGATTACAACAATATTTTTGCTTTAAGAGCAGGTTATTTTAACGAAAGTGAAAGTAAAGGAGCTAGAAAATTTGTAGCGCTAGGGGCAGGTTTTAAGTATACTTCGATAGGTTTAGATTTGTCGTATTTGTTTAATACATCCAATGTTCCAAGTCCGTTAGAGGGTACACTACGTTTTGGTTTGACCTTTAATTTTGGAGAAGAATTCAATAATTAGTAGAATTATAAAATAAGTTTATCAAATGCTGTTCTTTTTTAAGAATGGCATTTTTTTATTCCTAAAGGTTAAGTAAAGTGGTGTTTTTGTTTCTGAAATAGTGATTTTAATAACTTTTTATGTAAATAGTTGCGTTTATTAAAATGAGATTGAAAAATTAAAACTGTTTAATTGTGTATTTTTATGCAATAGCTTTGGAACTAATTTAAGTGAAAATGCTATTTTTGTTGTGCTTCGAAAACTTCCGTTTAGTTTGCAAAGCATTTTTTTGAACCCTTATTAGATTTCTAATGAAAAAAATAACCAAAGAGGTGTACCTAAGTTGGTACGAGAACATGCTTTTCTGGAGAAAGTTTGAAGACAAACTAGCTCAAGTATACATTCAGCAAAAAGTCAGAGGTTTTCTGCATTTATATAATGGACAAGAAGCGATACTAGCAGGAGCGCTACATGCAATGGATAATGATAAGGATCGTATGATTACGGCTTACAGAAACCACGTGCAACCTATTGGTATGGGTGAAGATCCTAAGCGAGTAATGGCCGAATTGTATGGTAAAGAAACCGGTACCTCTAAAGGTATGGGTGGATCGATGCATATTTTTTCGAAAGAACACCGTTTTTACGGAGGTCACGGAATTGTAGGAGGTCAAATTCCTTTAGGGGCAGGTTTGGCTTTTGCCGATAAATATTTTAAAAGAGATAACGTTACACTTACCTTTTTTGGTGATGGAGCAGCAAGGCAAGGTTCGTTACATGAGGCCTTTAACTTGGCAATGCTTTGGAATTTACCAGTAGTATTTTGTGTTGAAAATAACCAATACGCAATGGGAACTTCTGTAGAGCGATCTGCAAACCATACAGATATTTGGAAATTAGGTTTAGGGTATGAAATGCCTTGTAAGCCAGTTGATGCAATGAACCCGATAACTGTTGCTGAAGCATTTGATGAAGCAATTACTAGAGCACGTACAGGTGGAGGACCAACTTTTTTAGAGTTGAAAACCTACAGATATAGAGGGCATTCTATGAGTGACGCTCAAAAATACCGTACAAAAGAAGAAGTAGCGGAATATCAAAAGATAGATCCAATTACTCAGGTATTAGATATTATCAAGGATAAAAAATACGCATCAGCTAAGCAAATTAGTGAAATTGATGCCAGAGTTAAAGAACGTGTAGCGGAATGTCAAAAATTTGCTGAGGAATCTCCATTCCCAAAACCACAGCAAATGTATGATATGGTATACGAACAAGAAGATTACCCATTTTTACCACATAAATTATAATAATAGCTATGGCAACAGTAATAAATATGCCTCGATTGAGTGATACTATGGAAGAAGGTACCGTAGCTTCATGGTTAATCAAAGTAGGTGATAAAGTTTCAGAAGGAGATATTTTAGCAGAAATAGAAACCGATAAAGCTACTATGGAATTCGAATCCTTTTACGAAGGAACGTTATTGCATATTGGTATTGGTGAAGGAGATACAGCTCCTGTTGATCAGTTGCTTTGTATTATTGGTGATGAAGGGGAAGATATCAGCGCTATCTTATCTGGTGGAGATGCTAAAGAAGTAAAGGCTGAAGTGGTTGAGGAATCAGGTTCTGAAGCTAGTTCTTCATCGTCTGTTGAAATTCCTGAAGGTGTCGAAATTATAACAATGCCTCGATTAAGTGATACTATGGAAGAAGGTACCGTAGCATCATGGCTAGTTAAAATTGGAGATAAAGTTTCAGAAGGAGATATTTTAGCAGAAATCGAAACTGATAAAGCTACGATGGAATTTGAATCTTTTTATACAGGAACATTATTATATGTTGGTGTAAATGAAGGTGAAACAGCGCCAGTTGAAAGTTTATTAGCTATAATTGGTCCAGAAGGTACCGATGTTTCTAATTTAAAAGATGGTGTACCTGCTAAAACGGTAGCAAGTGAATCAAAACCACAAGAAGCAGCTGCTAATAAAGAAATTAAAGAAGCTACTCCTGCAGTAGCTAACAATAATGGAGGTAGGGTTTTTGCTTCGCCATTAGCTAAAAAAATAGCTGCAGATAAAGGAATTGATTTATCTCAAGTATCTGGAACAGGGGAAAACGGAAGAGTAATTAAGAAAGATGTAGAAAACTTTATGGCATCAGCGCCAAAAGCAACAACATCTTCAGATGCAAAACCAGCGAAAGCAAGTGCTCCTGCGCCACAAGTATATACTCCAGTAGGAGAAGAGGTTTTTGAGGAAACTAAAAACTCACAAATGCGTAAGGCAATTGCGAAAAGTTTAGGGAAATCAAAATTTACAGCTCCACATTACTATTTAACTATAGAGGTGGATATGGATAGTGCAATGACTTCGCGTAAGCAAATTAATGCATTACCAGATACTAAGGTATCTTTTAATGATATGGTAGTTAAGGCATGTGCAATGGCATTGCGCAAACACCCTCAGGTAAACACGCAGTGGGAAGATAACGTTACAAGATTTGCTAAGCACATCTCTATAGGTGTTGCGGTTGCGGTTGAAGATGGTTTGGTGGTTCCAGTAGTGCCATTTGCCGATCAAATGACGCTTACTCAAATAGGAGGTAATGTTCGTAATTTAGCAGGAAAAGCTAGAGATAAAAAACTTACGCCAGGCGAAATGAGTGGTAGTACTTTTACTGTTTCTAACTTAGGAATGTTTGGGATTACTTCTTTTACAAGTATTATTAATCAGCCTAACTCGGCGATACTTTCTGTAGGTGCTATTGTGCAAAAGCCAGTAGTTAAAAATGGAGAAATAGTCGTAGGTAATACAATGACTTTAAATTTAGCTTGTGATCATAGAACTATTGATGGTGCTACAGGAGCAGAATTTTTACAGACATTAAAAACATATTTAGAAAATCCAGTAACTATGTTAGCATAGTTTATTGATGTATAAAGCGAAAAAGCCCACTTTTAGTGGGTTTTTTGCTTTGTAAGAATTAGTATTTTTTTTCTTCTATTTAAAATAATTTAGTTTTACCATCAACCAAAATTAATAAATGATTTTTACCGATACACATTCTCATATTTATAGCGATGCTTTTGCAGAAGATCAACATCAAATGCTTTCTCGTGCTATTGAAACAGGTGTTCAACGGATTTTTGTTCCTGCAATAGATTCTGAAACGGCTAAAGATATGTATGCGGTTGAAAAAGCTTATCCTGACAATGTTTTTTTAATGATGGGCTTGCATCCAACGCATGTTAAGGAAAATTATAAGGAAGAGTTGGCTTTTGTGGCTGCGGAGTTAGCGCGAAGGAAATTTTATGCGGTTGGCGAAATAGGGATGGATTTGTATTGGGATAAGTCATTTCAAAAGGAGCAACAAGAAGCTTTTGAATATCAAATAAACTTAGCCAAGAAATATAAATTACCTATAAATATACACTGTAGGGAAGCGTTTGATGAAACTTTTGAAGTGTTAGAGCGGTTTAAGGGTGAAGAGTTATTTGGGATTTTTCATTGCTTCACAGGAAGTAAAAAACAAGCTGAGCAAGCAATTGATTGCGGGATGAAGCTAGGAATTGGTGGCGTGGCAACTTTTAAAAATGGTAAAATTGATCGTTTCTTAAATGAAATTCCTTTAGAGAATATTGTTTTAGAAACCGATGCGCCTTATTTAGCACCAACGCCTTTCCGCGGTAAGCGAAATGAGCCTGCGTATATTGTAACAATAGCCGAAAAACTGGCTACCTTATATGGAATGCCTTTAAGTGAAATAGCAAGAATAACTACTCAGAATTCAAAACAAGTATTTGGAGTTTAATTTTATTGTGTGGGTGATTTGTTACGGTATTTTAAAGTAAATTAGTTGCTAATGCAAGCATCTATTTTAATAGTATACACTGGAGGAACCATTGGGATGGTTCAAAATAGTAAGTCGGGTTTGCTAAAGCCTTTTGATGTCGAGAATATTATGGCTCAAATTCCGCAGTTAAATAGCATAAATGCCAAAATAGAGGCGGTAAGTACTCGGGCACCAAAAGACTCTGCAAATATGCGTCCAAGCGATTGGCAGGAGATTGGTCAATTGCTGTTCGATAATTACGAAAAATATTCTGGATTTGTAGTCTTGCATGGTACCGACACTATGGCTTACGCCACAGCTGCGTTAAGTTTTATGTTTAAAAATTTATCGAAACCTATTATTTTTACAGGTTCCCAGTTGCCAATTGGTCATACACGTACCGATGCTTTAGAAAATGTAATAACAGCTATAGAAATAGCGTTACTACAAAAAAATAATGCGGCATTAATTAACGAAGTATGTTTGTATTTTGGGAATAAATTATTCAGGGGTAATTGTGTTACTAAAATAAGTAGTCAAAATTTTAATGCATTCGATTCACCAAATTTACCACCTTTGATAGAGTCGAATATGGATTTAGAGATTAATTATTCGTTACTGCAAGTTTCTAGTGTAAATAAATTAAGTTTTAACCCTGCTTTAAGCGAAGAGGTTTTCGTGTATAAAATGCATCCAGGGATTACCGAAAAACAATTTTCGCAAATTTGTTCCGCTGTAAAATTTAATGTCCTTATTCTGGAAACCTACGGATCGGGAACCTTGTTTAATAATGATTGGTTAGTGACTGCATTATCAAAATTGAGAAAAAAAGGTGTGGAAATAATTAATATTTCTCAGTGTACTTATGGTAGTGTTTCAGCGCTTTATGAGGTTTCGAAATATATGGCAAATTTGGGTGTTATTAGCGGAAAAGGACTGACTTTAGAAGCGGCTATAGCTAAATCGATGTGTTTAATGGCTAGTGAAACAACAAAAATGAATTTTAAAACCCTATTTATTACTGATTTGGCAGGCGAATTGAGCTAAATATTACTTTATACTTTACTAAATCATTAATTTTTTATTTATTTGTCGTTGTTATCGTTATAGTTTGTTAAATTTGATGATTAAACTATTAAATAAATAGTTATCACTAAATTGAGATTCTCATTTCGTGAAGATTTAATAAAAATTAATATTACATACAATTCTTAAGACTTAGACTAATGAAAAAAACTTTTTCAACTTTAGCTATTACAGGTGCAATGTTGTTTACAGGTGTAGCAAATGCTGCAGTAGCGATTCAAGAAACGCCAGCAGGTGACAAATCATTTCACCAAGAACTTAAACAACGATTTATAGAAGGTGGCCCAGGGTTTATGGGTATCGTTCTAATCTGTTTAATATTAGGTTTAGCTATCGCTATAGAAAGAATAATCTATTTAAATTTATCTACTACAAACACAAAGAAACTTCAAAAAAATGTTGAAGATGCTTTGGCAAGTGGTGGTGTTGATGCGGCAAAAGAAGTATGTAGAAATACTAAAGGGCCTATCGCTTCTATTTATTACCAAGGTTTGGATAGAGCAGACGAAAGTATTGATGCTGCAGAAAAAGCAGTAGTAGCTTACGGTGGTGTGCAAATGGGACAATTAGAAAAGAATGTTTCTTGGTTGTCTTTGTTTATCGCTCTTGCTCCAATGCTTGGGTTTATGGGTACGGTAATCGGTATGATTCAGGCCTTTGATAAAATTGAAGAAGCAGGTGATATGGATCCAGCTTTAGTTGCAGGGGGTATTAAAGTAGCCTTATTAACAACTGTATTTGGTTTAGTTGTGGCTATTATTCTTCAAATTTTTTATAATTATATCGTTTCTAAAATCGATTCTATAGTAAATGATATGGAAGATGCTTCTATCTCTCTAATTGATTTATTAGTAGCAAATAAGAAATAATTGTGTTTTACAATGAAGTTTAGGCTAAAGCCTAAACTTCATTGTAAAATTTTAATCTAAATGTGCCATCACATGTTTATGGCATGAAATAATATTAAGAACAAATGAAAATTTCAAAAATTTTATCATACTTGGTTCTTGCAGTAGGTCTTATTTCTGCGGTATTACTATACTTAATGAATAGTGGTTTCGATAAATTAATGACTGAGGCTGGTACAACCGAAGCAAGAGAACTTCCTTTAGGAGCATCAATTCCGGAAGTAAATCCTTTATACAATTTAGCTTTAGTAGTTATTGTATTATTGGTTATAGCAACTCTTATTTCAGTGGTAGGAGGTTTAATAAAAAACCCGTCAAGTTTAAAGAAAACAGCTTTAGGTATTGTTGCTTTTTTAGTAGTAGTTGTAATATCATATGTATTAGCAGGTACTCAGCAAGAAGTAATTACTAAAGATGGAGAAGTAATCTCTGCAGGAGCTGTTCAGTGGGCAGATGCAGGTATAAGAGCATTCTATATTTTTGGATGTTTAGCAGTGGCTTCAATAGTTTGGGGTGGAGTTAGAAAATCAATAAGCAAGTAATTTAAGATATGGCAAAAAGATCAGCACCAGAGGTAAATGCAGGTTCTATGGCAGATATCGCATTCTTACTTCTTATCTTTTTCTTGGTAACAACTACCATAGAATCGGATACAGGGATGAATAGAAAATTACCTCCGAAATTACCAGATGATATAACAGCACCTAGGATTAAGGAAAAAAACTTATTTACTATTGTTGTAAATAAAAATAATGAGTTGTTGGTAGAAGAACAACCTATGGAACTTAAAGATCTTAGAGAAGCTACCATTGCTTTTTTAGATAACGGAGGAGCTAAAAAAGGGAACGATAACAACACTAAGTTTTGCGCTTATTGTAAAGGAGTTCGAAATCCTGATTCATCGGATAACCCAGATAAAGCAGTAGTGTCTTTACAGAATAGTAGGGAAACTAATTATGCAGCCTACATTGCAATTACAAACGAGGTGCTTGCTGCATATAGATTTTTAAGGGATAGGGAAGCTAATCGTCTTCATAATATGACTTACAGTGATATTGTAAAGCAATATAAAGACTCTCCAGAAGATTCTCCTGAAAAAGAGGCTTGGAAAACTAAAAGAGATGAAGTAAAGGGGTTATTTCCTGAAAAATTCTCTGAAGCGGAGTCCAAAGACTCTTAGTATAACTATTTAAAAGAATAATAAAACATGTCAAAGTTTAACAAAGGAGGAAAAAAAGAACTTCCAGCGATTTCAACAGCATCGTTACCAGATATTGTATTTATGTTACTTTTCTTTTTTATGGTAGCTACTGTGATGAGACAAGGTACTTTACAAGTTGAAAATAAACTTCCTTTTGCTAATCAGGTAGAGAAGTTAGAAAACAGAAACCTAACAAAATATATTTTTGCAGGTAAGCCAGGAGATGGCTACAAAAAATTTGGTACAGAAGCTAAAGTTCAGTTGAACGATAAGATGATCTCTAATATTAAAGAGGTTCAAACTTTTGTTCAGCAGGAGCGTGCTAATACACCTCAGACTGAAGTTGGTAAATTGTTATTTGCTTTAAAAGTAGATGTGAATACCAACATGGGATTAATTGGCGACGTTAAGGAACAATTAAGAGAGGTTAATCAATTAAAGATTAATTATGCTACTCTAAACGGAGATGCAACCAAGAATATTAAATAGTAAACATTGTGTTTTACTTAAAAATCCTATCAATTTTTTTGATAGGATTTTTTTTTGAGTCTTTTTAAAAAAACAACTTTCCATATTATGGAAGTCTAGCCTAGATTGAGATTGCTTTAATTATATTGTTGACTTTTTTAAAATAAACTTTTTTTAAAAACTTACCTTTGTCTTTATGAATAATGAAACACAACTTTTCGGTATCCATGCAGTTATGGAAGCTATAAAATCTGGAAAAACAATAGATAAAGTTTTTCTTCAGAAAGGACTTCAGGGTGATCTGTCTAAAGAATTAATAAATCTTTTGAGAACTCAGAAGATAACCCCTAATACAGTACCTGTAGAAAAGCTGAATCGTATAACGCACAAGAATCACCAAGGGGTAATCGCGTATACTTCGCCTGTAGATTTTCATGATTTAGAAGAGTTGGTAATAGCAGCTCAGGAAAAAGGAGAAGTGCCGTTGTTTATTTTATTAGATCAATTAACCGATGCTCGTAATTTTGGTGCAATAATTCGTACAGCCGAATGTGTTGGAGCCCATGGTATAGTAATTACTAAATCAGGTGCAGCACCTGTTTCCGAGGATACTATAAAAACTTCTGCAGGAGCGGTATTTAATATGCCAATTTGTAAAGTTAGCCACCTAAAAGATGCGATCTTTTTATTACAATCTTGTGGAGTCCAAAGCGTTGCTGCTACGGAAAAAACCGACGATAACCTATATGCTATAGATTTTACAAAACCTACGGCTATTGTAATGGGTTCTGAAGGTACAGGAGTTTCTTCGGGAATACTTAAAGTTGTTGATCATAAAGCTAAACTTCCGATGTTTGGAGAAATAAGCTCTTTAAATGTTTCGGTTGCAGCAGGCGCATTTTTGTATGAAGCAACCAGGCAACGAATATCAAAATAAACCTTGCTATGATTCGTAATATTGTTACGCTGTATTGCTTATTAGTTTCTTGCTTTACTATTTTAGGGCAAAAAGAAATTTCCTTAGAAGCCATTTGGGGAGGAGCCTTTCGTGCTGAACGCTTAGGCGAAATTAAACACCTTAATAATGGCGAAGAGTTTTGTGTGTTGCAATATAGTCGTCGTAAAAATGAAACTAAAATTGTAGCTAAAAAGTATCGCGATGAAAATGAGGAGCGTTTAATTTTATCGGCTATGGATATTCCAGAAATGGATTATTTTGAAACTTATGAATTCAATGCTGACGAATCAAAGGTACTGCTTGGTGTAAATCAAAAACCTCAGTATCGGTATTCAGCATCAGCAGAATTTTATGTGCACGATTTTAAAACAAAAAAAAACATTCAATTAAGTACAGATCGTGTTTTCAATCCTACTTTTTCTCCGGATGGAAAAAATATTGCTTATAGCGTAAATAACAATATTGCCATTACTAATTTATTAACTCAAAAAACGACGCAAGTAACTGTTGATGGAGAAAAAAACAGCATAATTAACGGGATGTCCGATTGGGTTTATGAAGAAGAATTTGAATTAGTCCGCGCATTTGAATGGAATTCGAAAAGCACCCATTTAGCGTATTTGAAATTTGATGAGTCGGAGGTTAAAGAGTTTTCTATGACTATGTACGGAGCCGCCAATTACCCATTTCAGAGTTCATTTAAATATCCTAAAGCTGGAGAACTAAACAGTGAAGTTACACTACATGTTTTTTCTTTGAATAACAAATCAACTACAAAAGTAGATTTGTTAACAGACAAAACCGATTATATACCACGTATTAAATGGACAAAGTATCCTGATTTATTATGTGTTCAGGTAATGAATAGAAAGCAAAATAAATTAGAATTCAACTACGTAAGTAGTAAAGGAAAATTAATAAAACCTTTTTATACAGAAACGGATAAGGCTTATGTGGAAATTAGTGATGACTTAATTTTTCTTAAGAATAATAGTTTTATAAAATCGAATGAGACATCAGGTTTTCGTCACCTTTACCATTATACCAAAGATGGAAAGGTGATTAATCAAATCACTAAAGGCAATTGGGAGGTTACTGATTTTTATGGGGTGCATAATAGGGTTTTGTATTATCAAAGTACAGAAGCTAAAACTACAGAAAGACATATTTACAGTATTAATTTGGATGGAACTAATAAAAAATGTTTAACCCAAAAAGGAGGTACGCATACTGCAGACTTTAATACTACTTATTCTCTGTTTATCGATCAGCATTCAAGTATTGATACGGCACTTAATTATACGGTAAAAGAGGTAGTAACAACGGATATTGTTAATGCGTTGGTTACAAATAAATTAATTGAAAAAAAATACGAATCGTACAATCCTTCTAAAAAAAGAATTAAAACCATAACTATTAATGGTGAAACATTAAATATGTGGATGGTGAAGCCTAAGAATTTTGTAGCGACAAAAAAGTATCCAGTATTATTGTATCAATATGCTGGTCCGGGCTCTCAAATGGTCGCAAATAAATGGAATGGTTATAATGACTACTGGCATCAATTACTGGCTCAAAAAGGCTATATAGTTGCTTGTGTAGATGGAAGAGGAACGGGACTTAAGGGATCTGATTTCAAGAAGCAAACACAACATCAGTTAGGGAAACTAGAAGCTGAAGATCAAATTGCATTTGCAAAAGAACTTGGTAACTTGCCTTTTGTTGATAAAACTAGAATTGGAATATGGGGATGGAGTTATGGAGGCTTCAATGCACTTAATTCAATATTAAAAGGTAAAGGTGTGTTTAAAACAGCAATAGCTGTAGCGCCCGTTACTCATTGGAAGTTTTACGACACTATTTATACCGAACGTTTTTTAGGAACTCCACAAAATAACGCTGAGGGATACGACGAAAATTCACCGTTATCGTTTGCTTCTAATTTAGAAGGAAATGTCCTTTTAGTTCATGGTACAGCCGATGATAATGTTCATTTTCAAAATACCTTAGCGATGGTTGATGCATTTACAAAAGCGAATAAACAGTTCGATTTAGCAGTGTATACCGATAAAAATCATGGTATTTACGGAGGTGTTACCCGACTTCAATTATACACTAAAATGACAAATTATATTTTAGAGAAGCTGTAATTAAACTCAAAAAAAACAGCCCACTTTTTCAATTTAAAAGTGGGCTGTTTTTTGTTTGTCAATCTATTAAATAGCTATTCCTTAACTAAAATTTGAAATCCCCAAGGCTTCAAGTCAATCAGTGTTTTAGAATCCAATAGGATTTCTCTTCCCTCAATATAATCAGTATACGTTCCTTTTTTGTTTAGATTTAAGCTGATGTCTACATCACTGAAATTTGCTGCATAAATGATTTCTTTATTTTTGAAATTTCTAGAAATAGCAAAAGCATTTTCGTTAGCAGTATCTAAAACGGAATAGGCTGCTTTTTGTTTTCCTCCAGCTAAAGCGTTGTTTGTGTTTTTTAATGTCCCTAATTTTTTTAATAATTGCCACGTAGCTCCTTTTGTTTTAGGAATACTATCTTTTTCAAAAAATAGTAAGCGTTTATCCATACCGTATTCTTGCCCACTGTAAATTAGAGGCATTCCTGGTAAAATGTATGTTAGCGCTGTCATAGCTTCTTTAGCTTCACCCATGCGTTCTTTAATGGTTCCGTTCCAAGAATTTTCATCGTGATTGGTAACAAAGTTCATTAAAATATCATCTTTAGCATACAATGAATCTATTTTTGATAAGTGACCAACTAAGTCTGCAGCAGATTTTTTGCCTTTAGCAATATCATTTATAATATGATGCGTATCCCAACTATAGCCCATGTCAAAAGCATTTTTTTGAAGTTCTGGTTCCCAAGCCTCAGCAAGCATAAATACAGGTTTTATATGATGTAATTCGGCAATGGTGTTTTTCCAAAATGTGGTAGGAACCATCCCTGCAACATCACAACGGAAACCATCAATATTTTCACTTTTAACCCAATGTAACATAGCATTTTTCATTTCGGTACGTAATTCAGAATTGCTGTAATCTAAATCGGCTACATCCGTCCAGTCGGTATCTATGGTATGTGTAATATTTCCTTTATTATCTTTAGTATAGTACTCAGGGTGTTCGGTTATCCAATGGTGATCCCAGCCGGTATGATTGGCAACCCAATCAAGAATAACAAGCATATCATTATCATGTGCTTTGTTTATAAGCTTACGGAAATCATCTAAAGTTCCAAATTCAGGATTGATTTCAGTGTAATTAGAAATGGCATAATAACTTCCAAGGCTCCCTTTACTTTTTGTAGTTGAAATAGGATAAACAGGCATTAACCAAAGTACCTTAACACCCAATTCTTTTAATTGAGGAATGTCTTTAGTGAAAGCATTAAAAGTGCCTTCAGGTGAATATTGACGAATATTGGCCTCATAGATAACAGCATTCTCAATTTTTTGATCTATTGATAGGGGAGTATTTTTTGAAACAATCGTTTCAACAGGTTGTTTTGTAGTATTATTGTTGTTGTTTTTACAACTGCAAATACTAACAGTAATTGCCATTAATGATAGTAACGTATATTTCATATCGTTTAAATTATTCTAACTTAAGGAGGTACTTTTTTAGGAAGTACCTCCTTTATGATTATTGACTTTATTTTTGCTCTAATAAAACTATGTCAAACTTAGTGTCAATAGTTATTTTTTGGTTTTCAACAAGAGTTCCTTTTCCAGAGTAAACATCTATAAGTTGTGTTCCGTTTTTAAATATATTTTTAACGCTTATGATTTTCTTTCCTACAGGTACATCTAAGGCAATTACAACTTTATCTTCATAAGAGTCGTCGTTAAAAACTCTTGAAAATACATACGGATTATCGCTTATTTTTTGATGAATACCAGCTCCTACAGCAGGATGGTTTTTTCTAAAAATTCCTAGCTTTTGCCAGTGCGATAATATTTCTTTTGTTTTTGGAGTATGCGTTGTTTTCCAATCCATATTAGATCGCAGTGTGGCGTCACCTATAGTGCCTTCAATAAGTAAGTTTCGGGCTACTTCATCCCCATAATACACTTGTGCTGTTCCGTTGGTTAAAAGTAATCGGTTGGCAGCTTCAAAAGGCTTCTCTCTAGTTTTGTCAAAAGGGTAACCATCGTCGTGCGAGGTCACATAATTTAGAATGCCTAAATCTTTATAACTAGTTTGAAGTAAATTACTGTATTTTGAAAACAAACCTTCATAACTAACTTTTTGACTTCCTCTTATATCAAAGTTGATTAAGCTATTAAAACCATAATTATAAAAATCTACTTTTTTATCGCCGTAATCAAAGCTTCTTTCTGGAGAAGCAAAATAATTATATACCTCACCAACCATATAAAAAGGAGTATTATCCAAAACCTTCTCAGCGTTGTTCTTTTTCCATTCTGCGAATGCATAATTGCATTCTTCTTTAAATTCTTTCCATACATAAGCTTCGGTGTGTTTTACAGTGTCACAACGGTAGCCATCAATTCCAAAATCGGTAATATAATCGGTAAGCCATTTCATAATATAAAATCGAGGAGCTCTAGGATGTCCCGTACGAGCAAAAAAAGCATCCAATTCCTGTATTTCTTTTTCATAACGACCTTCTTTTTTCCATTTTTCAATTAAAAAAGGAGGGAGGTCAACATTTTCATTACTACTAGTTATAATATCGGGCAAGTTTTTTACCAAAGTACAGCTAGTACTTGTTTCATAATTCGTGTGCTCACAAACAGGATTTTGCATAATCCAATCTTTCGGCCAAGCAGCATCTTTTTTTGTTACCGGCCCTGTGTGATTAATTACGGCATCCAATACAATTCGAATCCCTTTTTTGTGAGCGGTTTCTACTAATATTTTTAAATCTTCTTTAGTTCCAAAATTAGGGTCTAAGGCCGTCCAATCTTTGGTCCAATAGCCGTGATAACCGTAGGTAGCGCCAGTGCCCTCATCTACTAATCCATGAACTTGTTCCACAATAGGAGTCATCCAAATGGCGTTAATTCCTAAATTAGTAAAGTAGCCTTCGTTAATTTTTTGAGTAATCCCTTTAATATCACCACCATCAAAACCTCTTAAAATAGCGGTCTCTTTATTACGCTCATAATTTATGTCGTTTGAAGTATCGCCATTATTAAAACGATCGACTAATAAAAAATACAGATTTGCAGATTCCCAATAAAACGGAGCTGTTTTCTTTGGCTTTTTTTCTTCTGTATTTTTAGAAGTAGTATTACAGCCAAGGAGGAATAAGGCCAAGCCTAAAATTATAAAGTTTAGAGAATTCATTTTTTTAAGTTTATAACTATTTCGCTATTTGTTTTTAGCTCAATAGTGGTGGTTACTATTTCGGTTTCTTTATTCCAATCAAATTCAATTTTAGAGCTGTTTTTGGTTACTGTTGTAGGCAGCGCTTTTATATTTCTAATTTTTAATTTGATGGTTTTGTTTTTAGCTTTAAAATTGGATCCAACGACATTTTTAAGTTCAATACGGCATCCGTTATTTTTATTGGTAGCTTTATAATGTAAAATTTCATAGCGTTTTTTTTCATAAGCACCAGGTGTTTTTCCATCATCAAAATACACAAAATTATTACTTGAACTTAACGATTCATCGTAATAAAAATCGACGGTTATATTCGAGAAATCATAATCTTCGGTATTTTGAAGTTTTTCTGATTGAGTGATGAAAGCACCACCTTTTACAAAAATGGGAATGTGTTTATTCGATATAGGTATAGTTTTAAACTGCCCTCCTTTGTGTTTTTCATTTCCATAGAAATTGTACCAATGGCTTCCTTTAGGAAAATATATTTTTTTTTGATTAACACCAGGTTTTAAAATAGGAGTTACCAAAAAGTCGTTTCCCCATAAATAACTATCGCTATAATCTTTTAAGGAAGGGTTAGTAGGTTCTTCAAAAAATAAAGGGCGCATTAGTGGTGTTCCTTTATTGTGGTTTTCAAAAGCTAAAGTGTAATTATAAGGCAGTAATTTATAGCGCAATTCAATAGCTTCTTTGGCCAATTGTTTTGTGTTAGCATCCTGAAAAATTGGTTCGGGAGCAATATGCTCTTGCGCATGCGGCCTAAAGATAGGTTGAAAAACGCCATATTGTAGCCATCTGGTATAAAGTTCAGGGTTTAGCGTTTCCCCGCCAGCAAAACCACCAAGATCTGAGTGCATGTAGCCAAGGCCTTGCATTCCCATTTGTAATGCTATTTTGGGTTGCGCTTGCAAACCACCCCAACTTCTGCTAACATCGCCCGACCAAGGTATAATACCGTAGGCTTGTGTGCCCGAGTAGCCAGCACGCATAAGTATAAATGGACGTTGATTAGGATAGTTTTTGCGGTAGGTTTCTTGTATTAGTTTTGCCCACAAGTGCCCGTAAATATTGTGAATTTCGTTGGCTTTTACATTTCCATGAAACAAATCTTCGGGATGTACTTCGGGCTCACCCAAATCGCCCCACCAACCAGCAATACCCATATTGGTGTATTTTTTGTAAATATTTTGAAACCAAGTTTTAGCTTCGGGTTTTAAAATATCTATTAAGCCTGTTTTTCCAAAGTAAAAATCATAAGTATACGGCTTGCCTAGTGAATCGGTCGCTAATATAGATTTTGAAACGGCCTCATCCCATTTTTTTGAGGTTTCTAAAATAAAAGGTTCTGTTATTAATACGGTTTTAATAGCATCTTTTTTTAAGTCGTTAATTAATTGTTGCGGTTTAGGAAAAGAATCAGGATCAAATTCTAAATTCCCGATAGTACCTTTTATGGTTTTTCCAAACCAATAAATGTCTAAAATCACAGCATCTAAAGGAATAGAATCCTTCTTAAATTTTTCAACCACATTTTCTACTTCCGACTGTGAATGATACCCAAAACGACTAGCAAAATTACCTAATGCCCAACGTGGGGGCATGGGCTGTTTTCCTGTGAAAGAGGTATAAGCGTTGATTGTTTTTTTCCAAGTATCAGACGCAATTACTTGGTATTTTTTTGCGCCACCAATAGTTTCAAATTGTAAACTGTTATCGGCGTTACTATCTAAATCCAAAAATCCAGTTTGTGGATTATCAAAATGGATCATGTAGTTTTTAGAGGAGATAACCAATGGCATGCAATAATTCATTAATGGGGCATTGGTTTCGTAACTATAGTGTGCTTTATTGTATAATTCTAATTTGTGTCCCCTGCGGTTCATAGCTAATGCTCTGGCACCAGTGCCATAAAGAACTTCATTTTTGCTCAAAGTGAAATCGAGGATCTCTGTAGAATCGGTTTTTATATATCCTTTACGCTCAGAAATAAGGTTTTTTTCTTTGTAGAAATAGCTTATGTGAAATGGTTTTTTTGTAATCATTACTTTAATTCCATTGGTAGCTAATGTTAAGATATTTTCCTTGTGATGAAATATTACTTTAGGGGTGCCTAAGGATTGTTTTGTAATATGTGAAGACCATTTTTTAGTTTCTTTTACAGGAATAAAATTAGTTTCTATAATTTCAGAAGAAATCCCCTCAAAATAATAGGTTCCTTTAGTTGTAAGTACTTTTAAAGTAGTGCTGTCAAAATCACTACTCATAAAGGACTGGGAGGCTTGACCGTATAGGTAGCAACTTGCAAGAAAGGAAAAAATTACAATAAGGGATTTCATAAACAACTATTAATTAAAAAGAAACAATTTCTTTGTGGTCAGTAACTTTTAAAACATTTCCATTGACTAAAATGGTAAGTGAATCTCCTTTGATTAAATTGAATGTGGTTTCTTTTTTAGAAACATTAATTTGCAACACATTACCTCTAAAATTTATTTTAAAAGAATAACTTTTCCATTGTTTAGGGATTTGAGGAACAAATGAAAGTTTATTGTCAATTACCTTCATACCTCCAAAGCCTTCAACAATACTCATCCAGGTTCCTGCCATGCTAGTAATGTGGCAACCTTCCTCAACTTCTTTATTGTAATCATCCAAATCGAGTCGAGAGGTACGTAAATAAAATTCGTAGGCCTGATCCATATTTCCTAATCTAGCCGCAATTATACTGTGTACACAAGGAGATAAAGAAGATTCATGTACCGTAAAGGGTTCATAAAAATCAAAATGGCGCTTTAATTCTTCTCTAGAATATTCGTCGTCAAACATATACATTCCTTGGAGCGTATCGGCTTGTTTAATGTAAGGTGATCTCAAAATTCTATCCCAGCTCCATTTTTGATTTATAGGTCGTTCAGCGGTATCGAGATTATTCAATGTAATTAAATCTTTATCCAAAAAACCATCTTGTTGCAAATACACTTGGTATTTTTCACAGTAGGGGAAATACATGTTTTTAGCAACATCTTCCCATTTGGTTAATTCAATATCACTTAAGTTTGTAGCTTTCCAAATTCGATTATAATCTGAAGCATATTCAAGCTTAACTTTATCTATTGCTTGCAAACAATATTCAATACACCATTTTGCTAAATAGTTAGTATAGTGATTGTTATTTACATTATTTTCATATTCATTAGGGCCAGTAACTCCTAGAATAACGTATTTGCCTCTTTCCGAAGAAAAATTAGCGCGTTGTTGCCAAAAGCGAGCAATAGCAATCATAACTTCTAACCCTTTTTCAGGAATATAACTAAAATCGCCAGTGTATTTTACGTAATTGTATATAGCATAAGTCATGGCGCCATTACGGTGAATTTCTTCGAAAGTAATTTCCCATTCATTATGGCATTCTTCACCATTCATAGTAACCATAGGGTATAACGCGGCTCCGTTGCTAAAACCAAGTTTTTCAGCATTTTCTATGGCTTTGTCTAAGTGTTGGTAACGATAGGTAAGTAAGCTCTTTGCTACTTCTTGGTTTTTTGTCGACATATAAAATGGCAAACAATAAGCTTCGGTATCCCAATAAGTGCTTCCTCCATATTTTTCGCCAGTAAACCCTTTAGGGCCTATGTTTAAACGCGCATCTTTACCTAGGTAAGTTTGGTTTAATTGAAAGATATTAAAACGGATGCCTTGTTGCGCTTTTAAATCGCCTTCAATTTCAATGTCAGCCATATCCCAAATAGCTTTCCAATCCTTTTTTTGTTGTTTAAGTAATTTTTCAAAACCTATAGTGAAGGCTTTTTGCAAGGCTGCTTTACTAGCTTTATTAAGCTTGTTTTTTTTATGATTTGTAGAAACAGTATATCCCCCAAATTTGTCCAATGTTAGGGTGTTTTCCTTGCTAACGCTTACTGTATAGGTAAATGAGATTTTGTTAGCTGAAGTACTTTGTTTAGCAGAAATATTTAGCTCTTCATTATTCAAGCTTAGTCTATTAATCATACCTGTAGCTACATGAAAATCTGTTTTCAAAGTACGTGTACTTATTAAAGCACCATTGGCATCATTTTCAATAGTTAAAATTTCCCAAAACTGATCATCCCAGTTCGAATCTTCGTTGGTTATATCAGCATCTATGTATGGAGAAAGGCTTATTTCTGCTTCTGCGTTTATAGGTGTGATATTATACCTTATAGCTCCAATTTCGTCCAAATCGAGGCTTAAAAAACGTGTGCTTTGTACTTTAATAGTGATGTTGTTTGGTAAAGTAGCTGTGAAAGAACGCTGATACCAGCCTTCTTTCATATTCAACTCACGCTTAAATTCAGTTACTGATTTACATGTGTTTAAGTCTAGGTTTTCTCCATTAACACTTACTTTAATACCAATCCAATTAGGAGCGTTTAAAACTTTAGCGAAGTATTCAGGATATCCATTTTTCCACCAACCTACGCGTGTTTTGTCGGGGTAATAAATCCCTGCTATATAGCTTCCTTGAAAAGTATCTCCGGAATAATCTTCTTCGAAATTAGCACGTTGCCCCATGGCGCCATTACCTATACTAAAAAGACTTTCGGATGATTTTATGCGATCATTATCAAACCCTTCTTCAAGGATTGACCATTTCGCTGCTTTTATATAATCCTGATGCATAACTCAGCTTTTTTTTAATTTTTTAAACCGGAGTATTTACTCCTTTTCTTTTGCAATTATTTTACAGTTATGTAGCCTAAAGCACACTCAGGAAATAGAGTGGAAGACGATAATGTAAATTGAATTTTCTATTTATAATTGTGCTATAAAATCAGTGCTTATTTCTGTAAAGTCACTAAAAACATAGTCTGCTCCGGGTAAATTACTAGATTTCCCAATGCCAATTGCTGTCATACCAGCAGCTTTCGCAGCTTCAATTCCCGCGGAAGCGTCTTCAAAAACAACGCAATTTTGGGGTTTAATTCCCAATAGTGCTGCTCCCTTAAGGAAAACTTCTGGGTCGGGTTTTGCTTTGGATACATGGGTGCCGTCTACAAGAGTTTTAAAATCTTTTAATAAACCAACACGGGTTAAAATTTCTTCAGCATTTTTACTAGCAGAACCTAAAGCTATAGGTTGATTGTTTGAGTTTAAAAAGTTTAATACTTTAGGAACATCAGGTAAAATTTCTTCTGCAGTCATTTTACGGATGTATTTTAAATATTCCTGGTTTTTAGAATGCATCCAATACTCTTTTTGTTCATCGGAAGCACTTATTTTACCTATTGCTAATAAAATTTCTAAAGAGCGTTTTCTAGAAACACCTTTTAGTAACTCGTTGTGTTTGTGAGTGAATTTAAACCCCAATTGATCGGCTAACTTTTTCCAAGCTCTATAATGGTATTTAGCCGTGTCTACAATGACCCCATCGAGGTCAAAGATGAATCCTTTTTTTTTCATAACTATGCTTGTTTAGAATGGTAACTAATAGCTTTTTTGTCAGTAATCAGTAAATTACATAAACCAGCAATAATTAAACTTATACCTGCAACAAGCATTGCATTGATTGTACCTTCTCCAAATAGTTTATAGGTAAAATTAATTCCGCCAATAGCGGCAATAATTTGAGGAATAACAATAAACATGTTAAAAATACCTATAATAACCCCCATGTGTTTAGGGTTTACCACACTCGAAAGCATTGCATAGGGCATTGATAACATACTAGCCCAAGCTATACCTATTAATGAAAATGATAAAACCAACCACTCTGGTGATGGGATGTAATACATCGAAATAAAACCAAGTCCTCCTAGAATTAGCGAAATTAAATGAGTGTATTTTCTGTTAATGTTTTTCTTAGAGGTATACATTGCTAATAGTAATGCAAAAACCATAGAAGACAAACCATAAATACCCATATAAAAACCAACACTATTTGAAGCTTGCTGAAAAGAAGTATTTGCAACTTCAAATGCAGCAGCTGCAGACGGTATATTCATATCGAATAAAGAAGCATCTGGAGCAGGAGCCATAAATACAAATTCGGTTAACGCAGGATTTGTTAAACTCCACATCGTAAAAAAGGCAAACCAACTAAAAAATTGTATTATTCCTAATTTCTTCATTGTAGAAGGCATGCTACCTATATTTTCAAGAATATCAGAAATAAAAGTATTTTTCTTTTTCTTCTCTTCTTCAAAAGCCTTCATATCCTCGGGAGGATATTCAGAAGTTGTAAATACCGTATACAAAATACTTGCTAAAAATATAATTGCACCTATTCCAAAAGCAACTTTTACGGACATGGGAACAATTCCTTGATCTGCAGCATTAGAAACTCCGAATTTTGAAACCAGCCAGGGCAAATAATTAGCAGCCCATGTACCAATTCCAATAATTAAAGTTTGTACCACAAAACCATAAGATCTTTGAGAGTCGGGTAGCTTGTCTGCCACCAAAGCTCTAAAAGGCTCCATGGAAATATTTATAGAAGCATCAAGAATCCATAAAAAACCTGCTGCAATCCATAATGCAGGAGAGTATGGCACAAAAAACAAAGCAAGGGAACTTAATATAGCTCCAATTAAAAAAAATGGTTTGCGTCTTCCCCATCTTGGGCTCCATGTGCGGTCGCTTAAGTAACCAATAATAGGTTGTATTAATAAACCTGTTAAAGGTGCTGCAATCCACAATAAAGGAATTTCGTCCTTATCGGCTCCTAATGTTTGAAAAATTCGTGACATAAACCCACCTTGTAGGGCCATTCCAAATTGTATTCCTAGAAATCCAAAACTCATGTTCCAGATTCCCCAAAAACTTAGTTTACGCTTGTTCATTAAGTAAAAATTAATTATTACTGTTTTGATATGATAAGCGAATCCTTTAAGTAGTATTCAGATATGATGTAAATACTTTTTAAAATTCTTATCAAAACTCAATTTTAAAGTAGAAAGTGAAAAATGTACATTTTGATATAGTGTAAAGATAAGATTAAATATTTGTTAATACCAAATAAAAAACCCCTGCAGTTCAATGTTTGCAGGGGTTTTGAGATGTTGTGTTTGGAGAAAATATAGATTTCAAGCGATTGAGAAACCTATATTTTTAACTTAAAGAAATTATTTTTTTAACAGTTTTCCTGTCGTTAATATTTCATTTTCTTGTGAAATTCGGTAGAAATATAAACCAGAAGTGATTGAAGCGTTTGATAAAATAACGTTAAAACTATCAGTTGAGCTAGCATCTTCTTTTTGAGAAGTGATTACTTGACCTAAACTGTTCACTAATTCAAATACTACAGATCCTGTAATACTAGCAGAAAGCGTAACTTCAAATTGATTAACAAACGGGTTAGGATATACATTAGCCTTAGGAGCGTTATTAGCTGTAATAGATTTTAAAGAACCTGAAGGAAAATCGCTTGGAGGATTCGATAAAAACTGCCCATTAGCATAATAAGGAGCCGTATTACAAGCATTTAAATCGGCTGTTTGATTACTACCATTGTTATTGAAAATAATATTAGTACAAGGGCCAGGAACCTCGGTGCGGTACCAGTTGTTACCTATAGAAGTTGCTTGAATTCCAGGCCAAGGACCTGAGGTATCCTGATTGTTCGCAAAAGTATACGTATTTGTAAAACCTCTTACAAAAACAGTAAATGTAGCATCGTTGTCGTTAGTATCGTTGCCAGGGAAACTACTAGGAGGTGTTGATACAAATTGACCATTAGTGTAATAAGGAGCATTGCTACATACATTTAAATCGGGGCTTTGTCCGCTTCCGTTATTATTGAAAACTACATCGGTACAATCTCCTGGAATTTGACCGCTATACCAGTTGTTTCCTAATGCCGTAAGTTGTAAGCCAGGCCAAACACCAGAGGTATCTTGATTGTTTGCAAAAGTATACGCATTTGTAAATCCTTCAACAAAAACAGTAAAAGGACTATTGTCGTCGGTGTCCTGATTATTATTATCTGAAGGGAAATCGCTTGGAGGATTCGCTACAAACTGCCCATTAGCATAATAAGGAGCCGTATTACAAACATTTAAATCGTCGGTTTGATTGCTACCATTATTATTAAAAATAATATTAGTACAATCTCCAGGAACTACACCACTATACCAGTCATTACCTAAAGCGGTAAGTTGAAGGCCAGGCCATGCTCCAGAAGTATCTGCAACACTACCAAAAGTATATGCATTTGTAAATCCTTGAACAAAAACAGTAAAAGGAGTACCGTTATTTACTTCCTCCTCTTCTTCGTTGTCTACGATTTGATTGTCAGAGCCACCTTGAGTCCATACAGCGTAATCGGTACCAGAGTTTCTTAAAACCCATCCATTACCATCAGGCGACCAGTTTCCACTACCTAATTTCATAGCAATAGTTCCGTCTCTACCATCAATATAAGCAGCATATAAATCGTTTCTAGCTTCAGCTATATTCATTGAAGATCCTGCGAAAATGCGTACTCTTTTTCTGGTTTCTATTAAACCGTCTATAGTATCTCTAAAACCTTGACTTTCATTAAAATAATGTGTCCAGAATACCATAGGTACTCCTGGGTGTGTAAGTATGTACGCATACCCTTTTCCTAAGTTAGTTTCCCCACCGGGGAAAATAAAATTAGGTCCACAACATTGTTGCGCAACCCCGGTATCGTGATTTTCTAAAAAAGTAACCGACTTACTTGGGTTAATTCCAACCAAACCAGAAGCATTACCTTCAAAATCTCTTAAAAAGGATAAGTTATTAGCTCTAAAGGCATTTTGTAAACTTACTTTTAAGTTAAAATCAAAAGCAGAAGAGGATTGTTGAGTGAAATTCACCCAGTTATTAATTTGTACTCTACTACTTTCTAAAAGTTCACCAACAGCAAAGTAAGGTTGCGTAGCGTCGTTGTATTCTTTGTTAAATATAGGATCGTACCCATGTACAAAGTCGTATCTCCATCCATCGTAGCCCAAGTCATTTCTTAAGAAATTCATCCATGCTGTAATTTCTTGACGTACTTGAGGATTAAAGTGATCCAAATCTCTAGCAGCCGCAAAAGTACCGTTTGATCCATCGGCTTTCAAAGCAAATCCAGGTACGTAATCACCATTTATACTGAAGTTAACAGGTCCATTTACAAAATTACGACCTTCATCATCCGCAGTAATAAAAAAGGTAGGCCAGTTAGGATTTACGAAAGTTACAGCATCCGGAGATCCTACACGGTGATTAATTACAATGTCACCAATAACCTTTACGTCATTACTATGAAATTGATTAATTAAAGTGCGTAATTGCTGCTCCGTTCCATAGGCACTATTAAAGTTGAATAACTCACGAGGTAAGTATCCTTGTGGAGCAGCCGAGTCGCTAGTTGGTGGTAGCCAAACCATGTCAAAACCTGCATCGGCGATACGTTGGTTGTTATTCGATAATACTTGAAGCCAAGTGCTACCTGCGGGTTGAATATGTACATTCCAATCAAAGGCTTGTAGCATAACATCTTCATCTTGCGCTGTGGCACTTTGACTACTAAATATTAGCAGGAAAATAAAACCCATTATGCTTTTTAGCATATTTTTTGTTTTTTTAAATCGTAACGATTTCATAATTCACGTTTTTTAATTAATTATATGATTATTTGTTATCAACGATCTAATTTATATTTAAAGTTGTCAATAAAATAATCACAACACTAACGAAAACGTTTGCATGTTGGTAACTTGTTAGTTTATTTATGTTTTAAAATAAAAATAAAGGAATTAAGACTTGTTTGTAGATTCTCTTTCTATAAGTTCAGTATCAATAATCACTGTTTTATATTCCTCAACACCTTCTTCATGGTTTTCTAGTTTATGAATTAAAAGTTGTGCAGCGCGTTCGCCCATTTCATGGCCGTGTTGACTTACGGTCGATAGGCTAGGAATCATATGCTTGGATAAGATACCATCAGTAAAACCAATAACAGAAACATCATCGGGTACCGTTTTGTCTAATTCTTTAAGAGCTCTACAAGCTGAAACTGCAAATAGCTCATTTACAGCAAAAACACCATCGATGTCTATGTTTTTTAGGAATTCTTCAATTTGGTAGTCACAGTTGTCAACGTCTTCTATTTTTAAAACTAATGTTTCGTCAAAGGGAATATCATAGGAGCATAGTCCCCTTTTGTAACCACGCGTTCTTAAATTACCTACACTTATATAGTCCACAGTTGTAATTAAAGCTATTTTTCGACATCCATTACGTAATAAGTGATTGGTTGCATTTTGAGCACCCCGTACATCATCAACAATAATTTTATCGCATACAATTTCGTCTACTATACGATCAAACATTATTACAGGCATCCCTTGGTTTATAGTTTCTTCTATATGATGGTAATCTTCTTTTTGCTGCGTTTCTTTAGCTACAGATAATATAAAGCCGTCAGCACTTCCTGCAGCAAAGGTTTCCATATTAATGACTTCTTTGTCAAAAGACTCGTTAGAGCTGCAAATAATAACATGGTATCCTTTTTCATTAGCTACTTTTTCAATACCTCCAATTACTGTGGTAAAAAAGTGATGAACAATTTCAGGAATAATAACAGCTATAGTTTTTGTTTTTCTGTTTTTCAAGCTCAATGCTATATTGTTGGGCTTATAGTTATAGAGTTGTGCGAATGCTTTTACTTTTTTACGAGTGTCTTCGCTAATCTCTTGACTCCCTTTTAAAGCTTTTGATACTGTTGATATGGAGATGTCTAATTCTTTTGCAATATGTTTAAGTGTGATCTTTCCTTTCATAAATAAGTTATCGTTTTCGTTGTTAAAATACTAAAATACAACTCTTGAGATTGTGTAGAAGAGCTTTGTTGCGAATTTCGCATTTAAATTTGTAAAAAGAATATTATTTTTCAATGTTTTAAGTCTAATATTGTGCTAAATTCAAAAACTTATAAACACTCAAACGATTTCGTTAGTATATTCGTAATATTTAACTTGTTTCCGAAAACGTTTTAATAGTAACTTTGTAAGCAGAAAGTGTTAAGTGTATTTATTGATTAGTTAATTATAATGTTAAAATTATGACAATATAATTGTACGACAATCAGTTAATAATAATCAATAATAAAACAATGAAGATTATAATAAAACAACTACTGTACATTGCTTTTGTAGTGCCTTTGCTATTACAAGCGCAATCTTCTGTGTCAGGAACGATTACCGATACTGATGCAAGCTTACCATTACCAGGAGTAAATATTTCTATTTTGGGTACTGCTAGGGGAGCCGTTACTGATTTTAATGGTGAATTTAAAATTGAACCTATAACCGTTGGTCAAATTTTGGTTTTCGATTATTTGGGCTTTAAAACAAAAAAATTGGTTTATAATGGAGAAGAAACTTTAAATGTTTCTTTAGAAGAAGATGTTTCTCAATTATCGGAGGTTATACTGATAGGGTATGGATCTGCTCAAAAAGAAAATGTCACAGGTGCGATTGCTCAAGTTTCGGAAGATCAATTCAATCAAGGGGCAATTGTTTCTCCGCAGGATTTATTAAGAGGAAAAACAGCAGGTGTTCAGGTAACTAGTAGCGGAGGAGATGCAGGAGGGGGATCTAGGATTCGTATTCGTGGAGGTTCTTCAATTAACGCAACTAGTGATCCGCTTATCGTTGTTGATGGTATTCCTTTAGATCAGCAAAGCATAGATGGAGTGAGAAATGTCTTGAATATAATTAATCCAGATGATATTAAAGATTTTGTAGTACTTAAAGATGCGGCTTCAACTGCAATTTATGGATCTAGGGCTTCAAACGGAGTAATCTTAATTACCACAAAAAAAGGGAGAAAAGAAAGTCCTTTAGAAGTAGCCTTAGATTTTAAATATTCTTTTGGAGAGGTAATTAAAACAATTGATGTATTTGACGCTCCTCAATTTAGAGAGTTTGTAACAGAAAATGGTACTTCAGCTCAAGTTGCTTTACTTAATGAGAATGAGTCAATTAGCACTGATTGGCAAAATGCTATTTTTCAAACAGCAATTGGAAATATTACAAACTTTACGCTTTCAAAAGGTTTTAAAAATACTACTATAAGAGCGAGTTTTAATCATTCTGATCAAGAAGGAATTCTATTAACAGATTCTTTTAAAAGAAACTCTTTTAATACAACAGTTACACATGATTTATTTGATAGCAATTTGAAATTAAAATTAGTATCGAAATTAGCAGAAACTAGAAATAGATTTGCTGACAGAGGGAGAATAGGTAGTGCATTAAACCTTGATCCTACACGACCTGTAAGAAATGATGATGGAAGTTTTTTTACCTACCCTTTGGATGGTACAGAAACGCAGTCCCCTGTAAATGCAGTAGCAGCACTAGAACAAGATGATAACAGGGGAATTGCTCAACGAATGATTCATAATTTTAATGCGGAATATGCTTTGCCTTTTGTAGAGGGTTTAAAATTTAATTTAAATTTAGGTTTGGATTATACGGAGTCTAGAACAAGACAATTCCAAGATGTATTTACGGTATTAACTAGAGGAGATGTACAAGGATCCACTTTTACAGGTGTTTCAGATGGATTTAATAGAAACCAATTGCTCGAAACTACTGCGAATTATACTAAGAATTTTGAACAAATTAATACCAAGATTGATGCGGTTGCGGGTTATTCTTATCAAGAATTTTTTAGAACAAGACGCTCAACAACAACTAGAGATTTTGTAAATCCTGAATTGACAGATGAAGTTAGACCTGCACCTAGTACTAGTAGAAATTTATTGATTTCATACTTTAGTAGAGTAAATGTGGAATTTTCTGATAAATATCTTATTTCAGGATCTTTTAGAAGAGATGGTTCTTCAAGATTTGGTGATGGAAATCAATTTGGAATTTTTCCAGGAGTATCTGTAGGTTGGAAATTACATAATGAACGATTTTTAGAAAACTTCAAAAGTCTAAATCAATTAAAACTTCGTGCGGGTTGGGGTATAACAGGACAACAGGAAATTTCACAATCGTTTCCATTTCTATCTGTTTTTCAGCCGTCTCAAGATAGTGCAAGGGTTCAATTTGGAGATCAATTTGTAACCACACAACGACCAGGACCCTTAAATCAAGACTTAAAATGGGAGCAAACTAGTAATTTTAATATAGGTTTAGATTTTGGTTTTTTTAATAATCGATTGTCAGGAAGTATAGATGTATATGAAAAAAAGACCTCAGATTTATTATTTGAAGTCCCATTTCCTTCAGGTATTATTACAGCTAATAGATTTGTAGCTAACGTAGGTGAGCTAACTAACCGTGGGGTTGAATTTAGTGTTAACGGAGACGTGTTTAGTTCAAGAGACTTCAATTGGAATTTAGCTTATAATGTAACTTTTAACGAAAACGAAGTAGATAGACTTACTGGTGGTAGTGCAGAAACATCTATACCAACTGCAGGAATATCAGGAGGAAGGGGTAATACGATACAAGTACTTGAGGTAGGGTTCGACCCAACAAGTTATAGCACATTTAGACAGGTTTTCGATGCTGATGGAAGACCGATAGAAGGTGCTTATGTTGATGTAAATAGAGATGGAATAATCGATAATGAGGATAGGGTAACTGGAAGAAAAGCCAACCCGGATGTGTTTATGGGACTAACCTCTACGATGAATTACAAAGACTTCGATTTTAGTTTTACATTCAGAGGTGCTTTTGGAGGGTACAATTATAATAATATTCAATCTAATGCAGGAAATATAGCTTCAGCTTTGGATACTCCAGGGAATTTTGTAGTTAATCTACCGTCAGATTTTGTGAATACAAATTTTCAAGAACCTCAATTATTTTCAGATATCTACCTTCAATCTTCAGACTTTGTGAGGTTAGATAATGTTTCACTAGGATATACGTTTGATTTAGAAAAAGTGAAAATTAGATTATCTGCAACAGGTTCAAATTTATTGACAATAACCGACTATGATGGGTTAGACCCTGAGGTTGTTAATGGTCTCGATATTGGGGTAGATAATAATGCTTATCCAAGACCCAGGTCTTATGTTTTCGGTGTTAATGTTAAATTTTAAAATTACAGCTATGATTAAATATTTTAAACAAATAATTCCGCTAACAATGATGTTAGTTGTTTTATGGTCCTGTGAAGATGATTTGAATGTGCTTCCAGAAGATGATAGATTAACTCAAGATGCTGCTTTGGTTACTATTGATGATTATCGATCATTTTTAGCAAAAGCATATGCGGGATTATCATTGACTGGACAAGATGGACCAGAGGGAGATGCCGATATACAAGGTATTGGAGAAGATTTTTCATCCTATATGCGTTTGTATTATCAGTTACAAGAACTTCCTACTGATGAAGCAGCTATTGCTTGGAATGACCAAACAATACAAGATTTAAATACACAATTATGGACACCTTCGGATCCATTTTCAAGTGCTTTTTATTCGCGTATTTATTTTCAGGTTGCTGTAATTAATGAATTTTTACGTCAAACGGACTCAGGTCGAATTAATGGTAGGGGATTTGATCTAGATGTTATAAGAGGTTTTAGAGCAGAGGCAAGATTTTTAAGAGCACTAAGTTATTGGCATGCTTTGGATTTATATGGATCACCAACTTTTGTTCCAGAAGATGGTCAAGGCCTTTTTTCGCCCGAGCAAATTAGTAGCGCTGATTTATTCAATTTTATAGAGAGTGAATTGTTAGCAATTGAAAATGAAATTGTAGCACCAAGAGCAAACCAATATGGTAGAGCGGATAGAGGAGCAGTGTGGGCTTTGCTAAGTAAGTTGTATTTGAATTCTGAAGTTTATTTGGGAGAAGGGAATGGACGATTTAATGATTGTATTGACGTTTGTAATCGTTTAATAAATGCAGGTTATTCAATTGACGTAAATATACCATATAGTTATTTGTTTTTGGCAGATAATGATTTAAATGGAGCTCAAAGCGAGGCAATATTTACAATTCCTTATGATGGTGTTAATACGCAATCATTTGGAGGTTCAACTTTCCTTGTTCATGCTGCAGTTGGAGGAAGTATGGTTCCTGCTGATTTTGGTATCAATGGCGGATGGGGAGGCATTAGGTCTACAGAAGCTTTAATCGATTTATTTGGTGAGCCAACTAATAATGATGAAGCAGACGACGTTCAACTAGAATGGGAAGATAAAAGATTAATAAGTCATACGCCAGGTCAGACTCTTGAAATAGAAAGTTTAACAGTTTTTGAGCAGGGTTACGGAATAACAAAATTTAAGAATATAAAATCTGATGGGACACCAGGATCCGATCCAAACGTTCATCCAGATACGGATTTTCATATGTTCCGATTATCTGATATTTACTTAACCTATGCCGAAGCAACTTTGAGAGGAGCAACGAACGGAGATTTAAATACGGCTTTAAATTTTATAAATACTCTTAGAGCTAGAGCACATGAAGGGTCAACTGATTTTAATGTAAGTGCTGGTGATTTAACGTTAGATTTTATTATTGATGAAAGAAGTAGGGAATTGTATTGGGAAAATCACCGTAGAACTGATTTAGTACGTTATAATCAATTTTCTGAAAATACGACATGGCCTTTTAAAGGAGGGGTGCCAAATGGACAAACTACTCCAGGTTTTAGGGATTTATATCCTATTCCCCAAAGTGAGATAGATGTAAACGCCAATCCATTACAACAAAACCCAGGATATTAATAATTAATATAAAAAATATACAAATGAAACATTTATTTAAATACATCGCAATTGCGATATTAGCTACAGTTGCATTTTCTTGTCAAGAAGATGATAATATAGATTTTGTGTCAAACTTAGTAACCGAGCCCGTAATAGCTAGTGAAGATGCGTTAATAGCTATTGATGGTGAAAATTTAGGAGCTACTGCTTATACTTTAATTTGGGAAAAAGCTAATTTCGGAGAAGTCCCTACACCAGTTTTTTATGAGGTTCAAGCAGGTTTGCCAGGAGCAAGTGATAGCGAATATGAGGTAATTGCAGAAACATCTAAAGTGTTTTCGGAAATTACGGGAGAAACGTTAAACAACACAGCTCTTTTATTAGGTTTAGAACCGGACATGGAAGCGCAATTAAATTTACGTGTTTTAGCTTTCTTAGGGGCTAGGACAAATACTAAAGTTAGTGCTCAGGATGTTACGCTATCAGTTATTCCTTTTGATTCAGGAGTTGAAGTATTACCTCCGCCAGTTGAGGGGCAGCCACAATTATTTTTGGTAGGAGCAGTACAAGCATATTATGGCGTAAACGCTTGGACACCTGAAGAAGCTTTACCGATGGCTTATATTGGTGACGGTACTACTCAGTTATTTGAAGCTTACGTTAAAATAGGTGCTGAAGATGGAATTAAATTTATTAGTGCCGCAGCTCCTTGGGCAGATTTAGAAGGCAACTACGGTTTAGAAACTGCGGGTGAAAATAATGGACAAATTACAAATGATGGAGGAAGTTCTGATATTAGAGCTGGTGTTGAAGGGTTCTATTATGTAAGAGTTGATATAGACGCGTTAACTTTTGAATTAGTTCAAATGGATTGGGGTATCATTGGAGACTCTACACCATTAGGTTGGGATGGAGAAACTTCTTTAAACTACAATTTTGAAGATAATAGTTTTGAGCTGAATCAAAATTTAGTGGACGGACAACTGAAGTTTAGAAGTTCTAACACAGGTCAAGCCCTTGGAGGTGGAGACTGGGATTTCAATGTGGGAACAGCTGATGATTCTACAGCTAAAGATACAGGTGATGATAATTTCCAAATTACAGGGGGTAACTTTGATATAGTACTTTCTATTGGATTAAGAGGTTCGACTACTGTTTCTGGGCTATAAAATATCTTTAAATTGAGCTTTTAGTTAGCAAGATTTAACTTTTAAAGTAATAAAACTTAGGTGAAAATTTATTTTCATCTAAGTTTTAAAAAAAAAGAAAGCATATGAAAATAAATAAAATAAATCTTCTTAGTAGCCTCATTGGAGTTAGCCTTGCTTTTGTTTCTTGTAGTGATGATGAAAGTAATGTATTTAATACTCCTCAAGATCCTAAACCAGTCAGAACTACTTCTGGATTGGACTTATCTCAGATTAACAGTGAGACAAGTGATGGGGTGTTAATGCAAGCTTTTTATTGGGATGTGGAGCCAGTAGGAGAATGGTATAATACAGTAACACCAATGCTAAAAAATTGGGCTGATAATGGTGTTAATCGTATTTGGCTTGCCCCTCCAGGGAAAGGTCAGTCAGGAGGTTTTTCTATGGGTTATGACCCTTGCGATTATTTCGATTTAGGGGAATTTGATCAACATGGATCTATTAGAACTAGGTTTGGAACTAAGGATGAATTAGTTGCTCTAATTGACGAGGCTCATAGCAATGATTTAGAGGTGATAGCAGATATCGTTTTAAACCATAATTCGGGAGGACAGTTAGAAGTTAATCCAAACACTGGTACAGACACTTTTACTAATTATATGTCACCGTCAGGTTTTTTTCCAAGAACTTTCGATGATTTTTATCCTGATAGTGAAGGAAATGAAGATGAAGGAAGGTTTGGGGGTTTTGCAGATTTGAATCATAGTAAACCTAATGTTCAAAATTGGCTTTGGAAAAATGATAATTCTGTAGCTAAATATTATAAAAGTATAGGTTTTGATGGTTGGCGTTTTGATTTCGTAAAAGGATTCAGTACTGAATGGATAAAAGCATGGAACGCTGAGGTTGGTGGAACATCTATAGGTGAGAATTTTGATGGCAATGCGGATGTATTAAGAAGGTGGACAGCTGATGCAGAATCGTCTGCTTTTGATTTTGCTTGTTTTTTTAAATTAGATGAAGCTTTAGATAGAAATAATGACCTAAGAATTTTAGCAAATAATGATCGTGATATGTTAAGAAAAACAAACCCTGAGTTAGCATTCACGTTTACAGCTAATCACGATACAGATGGCCGAGATGAAGTAGGGGAAGATGGATTCATTAGTCCTGAAAAAAAGATGATTGCTTATTCTTATATACTGGCTCACGATGGAAAGCCTACAATTTTTATAAGTGATTATCTAAACCTTGATTTTCGAAAAGATTTACAAAGACTGATGGCAATTCACAATTCAATTGCTTCAGGAGAAGTTACTGTGTTATTTAGTTCAAAGGATTTGTATGCAATGCGAAGAGAAGGGTCTGATAATAATCCAGGTTTAATTCACACAATCAACATTTCAGACGAGGTTAAAAATATAGTTGTCGATACTAATTGGGATAATGCTATTTTATTTGATTACACTCGTAATGTGCAGTTAGAGCCAATTACAAATTCAGAGGGTAGAGTAACACTACCAATCCCTCCAAATAGTTATGGAGTATGGTCGGTAGCAGAATAATATATTGTTGTTGTTTATAGTAGTTTAGTTAGTTAGCTAAACAGAGGGAATCTTGCTTTTTTTGATTTTTTAAGTAAGGTACCAAACAGAAAAGGGGGCATTTTATGCTTCCTTTTTTGCCTTTTAAATAGTATCTTATTCTTTCATTAAAAAGTGTGTTTCTATATATTTAATTAAAATCTACCGATTTATTTATTCAATACACATAGTTTTATAACCCTTCATTATGTATAAATATTTCTTAATATTTCTGTTATTAGGTTGTTCTAAAACAGGTAAAAAAATAAAAGAGACGAAGCTTACTCAGTTTAGTGAGCTAAATTCTGAGTATACAGGGGTCACGTTTAATAATTTAATAGAGGAAAGCTTAACTAATTTTTTTCAGGCATATAACTATGCTTATAACGGCGGAGGGGTTGCGGTTGGCGATATTAATAACGACGGATTACCGGATATATACTTTACAGGAAACCAAGTTCAGGATAAATTATACTTGAACTTAGGAGATTTTAAATTTAAAGATATTACTTCAACTTCAGGTCTTAAATACAATAGCTCATGGCATAATGGAGTTACTATGGTCGATGTTAATAATGATGGTTTGCTTGATATTTATATATGTAAAGGAGGATGGGTAGATAAGCCGACACAAAGAGAAAATTTGTTATATATTAATCAAGGGGATGCTACTTTTAAAGAGCAATCAAAAGCATATGGCTTAAACGATTCAGGCTTTTCTATGATGGCCTCTTTTTTTGATGCAGATAACGATAACGATTTAGATATGTATTTGGTAAATAGGCCTAAAGAGTTTTTTATGCCATTATCTTATTATCTCGATTTAAAGCAAAAAAACAAGGAAGAATTTAGTGATAAGCTATACATAAATAACTTAGGTAAATTTGAGGAAGTTTCCAAAACTACAGGGATTACAGATAATTTTGCCAATGGTTTGGGAATCGTTACTTCTGATGTTGATAACAATGGAGCTACAGATGTTTATGTGGCTAATGATTATTTTGAGCATGACTATTTATATTCTAATGACGGTAATGGTTTTTTCGAGCAAAAAATAAAGGAAGCTACTAAGCATGTTTCGTTTTCGAGTATGGGTGTTGATGTAGCAGATTTTAATAATGATGGATTAGAGGATATCGTTAGTTTGGAAATGTCTCCTGAAGACTATGTGAGGTCGAAAACGAATATGGCCTCCATGAATTTAAAACAGTATGAAACATTAATTGATAAAGGTTTTCATAATCAATACATGCATAATTCATTACAGTTAAATAGAGGAGGTAATTTTTTTAGTGAAGTTTCTCAACTAGCAGGGATAGCAAAAACAGATTGGAGTTGGGCCTGTTTAGCAGCAGATTTTGATAACGATGGCAAAAATGATATTTATGTAACTAATGGTTTTAAAAGAGATATTTGGAATAAAGATGCTAATAAAAAATACTTGGAATACAGTGAAAAAGGATTGCATAAAAACAAACCTAAAAATCAAATAGTTAAGGAAATTGTTGGTTTCTTTCCTTCTAATAAATTGTCGAATTACATGTATCGTAACCAAGGCTCGCTTCAATTTGAAAATAAGAGTCGGCAATGGGGTTTAGGTACGCCAAGCTTTTCAAATGGTGCAGCATATGCCGATTTTGATAACGATGGTGATTTAGATTTAGTGGTAAATAATATTGACGATGAAGCGTTTATTTATCAAAACAATACAGAAAAAATATCAAAGAATAATTTTCTGAAAATTAAATTGAAAGGCCCAGTTAAAAATGGTAATGGTTTGGGAGCAAAGGTAACCCTGTATCATACCGATAGTATTCAATATAAAGATTTTAAAACAGTAAGAGGGTACTTGTCATCCGTTGAGCCGATGATGCATTTTGGGCTAGAGAAACTCAAAAAAATTGATTCTATTGAGGTGAAATGGTTGGATGGGAAGGTTAATAGACTTTATGAAATTAACGTTAATCAAACATTGAAAATTGATTACAAAGAGTCAACTAAGAACAAGGTTATAAAATTAGAGAAAACGCCATTGTTGGCAGATATATCTACAGCTGCTTTTAATGGAAAAATAACTCATACTGAAAATAGTTGTGATGACTATAAGCATCAAATACTATTGCCGCACAAGTTGTCGACTTTGGGGCCTGCTTTAACAATAGGGGATTTTAATAACGATGGTTTAGAGGATTTTTATATCGGAGGATCAAAAGGTTTTAAAGGCAGATTAATGATGCAAAATGCACAAGGAATATTTAATGATAGTAATCAAAAGGTGTTTGATGTTGATATTGGGTATGAGGATGTAGCGGCCCAATTTTTAGATGTTGATGGAGATAAAGATTTGGATTTATATGTGGTAAGCGGCGGAAATGAATGGGAGCGAGGAAGTGTTTATTATCAGGATAGACTTTACCTTAATGACAAAGGAAAGTTTGTTAAAAGCGATGAAATACCTTCGATTACTTCTAGTGGATCATGTGTGGTGCCTTTGGATTTTGATAATGATGGAGATTTAGATCTTTTTGTTGGTGGGAGGCATGTTCCAAGAGAATACCCAAAAGCACCGAAAAGTTATTTGTTAGAAAATGTTAAGGGTAATTATGTTGATGTAACTTCAAAAGTAGCAAGTTCATTTGTGAATTTAGGTATGGTTGCTTCAGCTGTAAAAGTAAATATTGATGACGACAATTTAGAGGAGCTAATTATTGTAGGTGAGTGGATGCAAATAAGGGTGTTTAAATGGGCAGTTAATAAGTATTTGGAAATTACGGATGAAGTTGGGTTGGGGGATACTCATGGATGGTGGAATACTGTTGTTGCAGATGATATTGACGCCGATGGTGATATGGATTTAGTAGTTGGTAACCTCGGATTAAATTATAAGTTTAAAGCAAGTCAAGAAAAACCATTTTATATATATGCGGACGACTACGACAAAAATGGAACTCAAGATGTGTTTCTAGCTAAAAGATTACAAGGTAAAATAGTACCTATAAGGGGTAAAGAATGCTCCAC
This sequence comes from uncultured Aquimarina sp., assembly GCA_937958985.1. GTDB lineage: Bacteria > Bacteroidota > Bacteroidia > Flavobacteriales > Flavobacteriaceae > Aquimarina. Next base: position 14,693 of record CALGLV010000006.1, on the reverse strand, counting down.
ACAACAGCTTCCTGGATTGGCTAAAAAATTTAAGACTTATAATGAGTTTGCAAATGCCGATTTATTGGATATTATTGGTCAAGATCAAAGCAAATCAACTAAATACAAGGCGTCGCTTTTTTCAAGTGTAGTTTTAATAAATACTGAGGGTGTTTTTAAGGTCAATACACTTCCTGTTGAGGCTCAGTTTTCAACAGTAAATGGAATACTTTTAGCAGATTTTAATGGGGATACTCACAAAGATATTTTATTAGGAGGAAATCGTTTTAATGTTGAGGTAGAAACCACCCGATCTGATGCTTCGATTGGTTTAGTAATGAAAGGTGATGGTAAAGGAGGCTTTGTTCCTTTTTCGAGGAAAGAAAGTGGTTTGTTTATACCAGAAAATGTAAAAAGTATTTTACCAATAAAATTAAGGAATCTAAAAGAACTAGGAGTTTTGGTAGGAGTTAATAATGGTGAGTTGAAGCTTTATAAAAGAAATTAAAAAATCAAAAACCGATAAAATATATTTTATCGGTTTTTGATTTTTTAAATAAGGATGTGTTTTATGCTCTAAAATATATCATTATTTTCTTTCAGTTTTTCGGTATTTTCAACAAGTATTAATTCCTCTAAAATTCGTTGAATATCACCATTAATAATATTCTGTAAATCATAAAGTGTTAATCCAATTCTGTGGTCAGTAACACGACCTTGTGGGTAGTTATAAGTTCTAATTTTAGCAGAACGGTCACCACTACTTACCATACTTTTACGTTTAGCAGAATCTGCCTCCATTTTTTTGGCAAGTTCTATTTCGTATAAACGAGAACGTAATACTTTTAAAGCTTTTTCTAAGTTTTTGTGTGACGATTTTTGATCTTGACAACTTACAATCATTCCCGTAGGCTCATGGTGTAATTTTATGGCAGAATACGTTGTGTTTACAGATTGCCCACCAGGACCGGTTGAGGTAGTTCGTTCAATACGTACTTCGGTCATGTCTAACTGAACATCAAACTCCTCAGCTTCTGGCAACACCATTACGGTAGCAGCACTTGTGTGTACGCGGCCTTGAGTTTCTGTTTGAGGAACACGTTGTACACGGTGTACACCAGCTTCAAATTTTAGCGTACCGTAAACATCTTCTCCGTTAACTTCAAAAATGATTTCTTTAAACCCACCACTAGTACCTTCACTAATGTTTACCACACTTGTAGACCAACCTTTACTACTACAGTATTTTTCGTACATACGGAATAAGTCACCAGCAAAAATACTAGCCTCATCACCACCAGCACCTGCTCTAATTTCGACTACACAGTTTTTAGCATCTTCGGGATCTTTTGGCACGAGCATATGGCGAATTTTTTCCTCCATTTCAGGCAATGCTTGTTTTGCCTCGTCTAGCTCCATTTTTGCCATTTCAACCATTTCGGCATCACTACCATCGGCAATAATTTCTTGAGCTTCAGTAAGGTTGTTTGTTATTTGAATATACGTATCGCGTATATCCATTATGGCTTTTAGGTCTTTATATTCTTTATTTATCTTAACATAGCGCTTTTGATCAGAAATGATATCTGGTTGGATAATCAGATCGGTAATTTCATCAAAACGTTGTTTTACGATATTTAATTTATCTAGCATAATCTTATGAAAATAGAAACGCGAAGTTAGGGAATTCTAAAGACTTTTTAGGGCTTCTTTTAAAGAGCACAAACCTTTACTTGCTCCTTTTTTAATTAGTTTAACTGAGGCAGGTATCGATTCGGCAGGTTTAGGGTCAATGTAAAAAATGGCTGCGTTATTTGGCGCAAATTGAAATAGACTAGCAGCAGGGTATACTTGTAATGAAGTGCCAATTATTACAACAATATCGGCAGCGCTTATAATTGAAATAGCAGTATCCAACAAAGGTACTTCTTCACCGAACCATACGATATGAGGTCGCAAAGGATAACCTTTGGGGTCGTAATTCAAATGGTCTAAATCTTCATTCCAAGGAACAACATAATTCTCATCGGCGGTGCTGCGGGCTTTTTTTAATTCTCCATGTAAATGAAGTACTGCTGTGCTTCCGGCACGCTCGTGTAGGTCATCAACATTTTGAGTTATAATGGATACCTTGTATTTTTTTTCCAACTCAGCTAAAATAAGATGGCCTTTATTCGGTACAACATCTTTTAGTTGACGCCTTCTTTGATTGTAAAATTCATACACCAGTTTAGGGTTCTTTTCAAAACCAGTTAATGTAGCTACTTCCATTACATCGTGTCCTTCCCATAAGCCATCGGCATCCCTAAAAGTATTGATGCCGCTCTCTGCACTCATTCCAGCACCCGATAAAATAACTAAACGTTTCATTGCTAATTTATATATTGAATTGTAGGCTAAGTTGGTATTTAAATTTAAGAAATCTAATCAAGTTTAAAATATTTATAGTAATATTATAAATCAAATTTAACATTAAATGAAGCCTGAAGAGCACTACGTAAACAGAAGTAATTGGTTAAGAGCTGCGGTATTGGGAGCTAATGATGGGATTTTATCTACAGCTAGTGTGATTATAGGAGTAGCAGCGGCTAGTGAGTTTAAAGACCCTATTGTATTAGCAGGAGTAGCGGCATTAGTTGCGGGTGCACTCTCTATGGCTGCTGGGGAATATGTTTCGGTAAGTTCGCAGTCGGATATTGAATCTGCGGATATTCAAAGAGAACAACAAAGCTTGCAAGAAAATCCTGATTATGAGCTTGAAGAACTTGCGAAAATTTATGAATTACGAGGGTTGCATCCCAATACAGCTTTGCAAGTAGCCAAAGAATTAACAGAGCACAATGCCTTAGAAGCACATGCCAGAGATGAATTAGGAATAAATGAAATAACAAAAGCAAATCCATTACAGGCTGCTTTTGCTTCGGGAGCTGCGTTTGTTTTTGGAGGAGTGTTACCGGTGCTCGTGGCTATAGTGTTTTCTGTAGAACAAATGGTTTATGTGCAATATATATTTGCGCTTTTGTTTTTAATTATATTAGGAATCATATCAGCAAAAACAGGAGGCTCTAACATATGGAAAGCTATTTTAAGAATTACCTTTTGGGGTACTGCGGCTATGGGTTTAACAGCAGTTATCGGATATTGGTTCGATATTAATGTGAGTTAATTTGAACTAATTAAACAATATTAAAACAATTGGATTTTGAGGAGCTAAATTTTAGTCCTAGTAAAATAATATCACAAATGTTGAGTGCTGTTAAAATATACTTAAACAAGATCAAATTAATAGTATTACTATTAATTTAGCTTCTTGTAATTATGGATGACATACAAGTACATATAAAAATCAACGAAGGGCTTTATGCTAAAAATCCAGATTCCTCGAAACTAGGTCAAAAAATCATTTCTAAAAGTATAGAAATGATTGATGAATTGGGTTTTGAATGTTTTACTTTTAGAAAATTAGGAGTTGAAATAGGTTCCAACGAAAGTTCAATTTACAGGTATTTTGAAAGTAAACATGCATTGTTAGTTTATTTAGTAAACTGGTATTGGAGTTGGATAGAATACCGATTGGTTTATAAAACTTCCGATTTAAAAAAACCTCACGATAAATTAAATAAGGCGGTTGAGTTACTTACCGAAACAGTTACTGAAGACAACTCGTTTTTGTACATAAACGAAATAAAACTTCACCAAATTATAATTAAAGAATCTTCAAAAGCTTATTACACTAAAGATGTTGATAAGGAAAATGCTAAAGGTTTTTATAAAACGTATAAGCGTGTTGTAGAAATAGTAAGTGATTTTGTTTTAGCAATAAATCCAGATTTTGAGTTCCCTCATATGCTAGTATCTACTATTATAGAAGGAGCGCAACACCAACTTTATTTTTCAAAACACTTACCAGCTCTAACCGATCATCAAGAAGGGAAAAACAATATTCTTCGTTTTTATTTGGGAATGATTAACAAAACAGTTAATTGATGGATGCTGCCAAAACAACATATCAGTTTTTAATAAAATCAATCATAATAATGATTGGTTTTTTAGTATTGGTTATACAGCCATTATTAGTTACTGTAAATTTTATATCAAATTCAAAACACAAAGTTTGTTTTATAGATTTTGATAGCGATGGTAAAGAAAAGCAAGAGCAAGATTTTAATGAGGATTATTTGGTTGCTGAAGCAGAATTAATGTTAATGTTAAAACATATAGTTGTTCGGTCAAAAATTTGTCCTAAAAAGAAAACTTCATATTCAAATTTTATTTCGGAAGTTGTAATTCCTCCCCCAAAAGTGGTCTAATTTTATCGAATTAATTTTATTATAAACAATCAGAACATCACATTTCAATATATTAAGTTTTCATTTTATGAAAGAAATTATGTCACCTTGGCAACGCTTTTTAAGCTTGTTGCAATTAGATAAAAGAGACATTAAGCAAATATTTTATTATGCTATTTTTTCAGGTTTAGTAGCCCTGACGCTGCCATTGGGTATACAAGCAATTATCAATTTAATTCAGGGAGCTCAAATTTCGTCTTCATGGATAGTTTTAGTAGTGCTGGTAACTATTGGTGTTGCTTTCCAAGGCGCTTTGCAAGTAATGCAAATACGAGTTATGGAGAGTGTTCAGCAAAAGATTTTTGCGCGTTCTTCGTTCGAGTTCGTATATCGATTTCCGAAAATTAAAAGTGAAGAACTACATAAATATTACCCACCCGAATTAGCCAATCGTTTTTTCGACACATTAACGGTTCAAAAAGGGTTATCAAAAATTTTAATAGGATTCCCTACAGCATTTTTACAAATAATTTTCGGATTGATTTTACTGTCTTTTTATCATCCGTTTTTTATAATTTATGGGTTTTTATTACTGTTTTTAATTTATGGAGTTTTCAAATTTACAGCTCAAAAAGGATTAGACACTAGTTTAAAAGAATCTAAAATAAAATATAAAGTTGCACACTGGATTCAAGAGGTAGCCAGGTCTGTTATAAGTTTCAAACTTTCGGGAAAAACAAATCTAGCGATGTACCGTAATAATAAATATACGGAGGAATATTTAGAGGCCAGAGATAGTCATTTTAAAGTGCTTATTTTACAGTACATACAAATGATTGGCTTTAAAATTTTAGTAACTGCGGGCTTGTTAATTATTGGGGGTTTATTAGTATTGAATCAACAAATGAACATTGGGCAATTTGTAGCATCTGAAATTATTATTTTATTGGTTTTAGCATCTGTAGAGAAATTAATTACAGGTTTAGAAACATTTTACGATGTATTAACTTCTTTAGAAAAAATAGGACAGGTAGTAGATAAAGAATTAGAGCCTCAAAAAGGAGTCGATCCTTTTGAAACGGAACAAGACTTATGTGTAGAAGTGGAAAATTTGGGATATCAAATAAATGATGAAGCCCCTGTGTTGAGTAATGTGAATTTTAGTGTAAAAAATACAGATCGTATTTTATTGAAAGGAGCTTCAGGTTCAGGAAAAACAACATTACTTAAAATATTATCGGGTTTACGATTGCCTACTTCAGGAACTTTATATGTAAATCACAATTCTATGAAAGGAATTTGGCCTAGTAAATACAGGTCTAGAATAGGGCAGGTTTTACCAGAGCAGCTTCCTTTTGAGGGTAGCATATTAGAAAATATAACTTTTGGAAATCCAGAGGTGTCAAGAGAACGTTTAAATGATATTTTGGAAAACCTAGGTTTGCTGCCTTTTATAAAAAAACAACCTCAAGGTTTAGAATCAATTCTGTACCCCGAAGGACAACATATTCCTCATACCGTTTCTAGGCGAATAGTATTGGCAAGAGCTATTATTAACGAACCGAAATTACTGTTGTTAAAAGATCCGCTGGAGCATTTTGAAGATGAAGAAACAGAAACTATTGTAAATTATTTAACCGCTAAAGAGCAGCCTTGGGCACTTATTGTAGCAAGTAGAAACCCAATTTGGCAACAAAATTGTAACCGTTCGGTTGAGGTTAGTAATGGAACATTAAAACATTAAAAGATGCTAAATATTTCAAATAACAAGGTAGATGCAGAAAAAGCCTTAAAAGGATATAATGCATTTGAAAAATTGTTCAATAAAAGTTATTACAAAAATTTCAATAAATTTTTGTTGGTGTTTGCTGTAGTAGGAGTTATTTTTTTATTTCTGCCCTGGACGCAAAATGTTACAGGTAACGGTTATTTAACAACACTAACTCCCGGGCAAAGACCACAAACCATTCAATCGCCAATACCTGGACGAATTGAACAATGGTATGTTCGAGAAGGGGATTATGTAGAAAAGGGAGACACTATAATATTTATTTCTGAAATTAAAAATGAATATCTAGATCCAAGATTAGTAGAGCGTACCCTGGCTCAGCGTGATGCAAAAAGCAGGTCTGTAAATTCTTACGGAAATAAAGTAACGGCATTAGGCAATCAAATACAAGCTTTGAATAGAGAACGAGTTTTGAAAATTCAGCAAACTGAAAATAAACTAAAACAAGATAGGTTCAAGGTTATTTCAGATAGTATTGATTTAGAGGCAGTTCGTAATAACACTAAAATTGCTCAAACTCAGTATGAGCGAGCATTGATTTTAAATAAAGAAGGATTAAAACCATTGAGTGATGTTGAAGCCAAACGATTAAAGCTTCAGCAAATGAATGCAAAGCAAATTTCTCAAGAAAATAAGTTGCTTACTAGTAAAAATAAAGTAATCAATGCGATAGTAGAAATTAGCCGTACTTCGGCAAGTTTTGCAGATAAAATAGCCAAAGCTCAAAGCGACCGTTCTACTGCTGAATCGAATCAGTATGATGCAGAAGCACAAGTTAGTAAGTTAAATACACAGTCGGCCAATTACCAGTTGCGAAATAATATGTATTACATAAAAGCACCACAAAATGGATATATAAACAAAGCATTAAAAACAGGTATTGGAGAAACTTTTAAAGAAGGTGAACAATTGGTTGGTATTATGCCTGCCGAATATGATTTGGCAGTAGAAACTTTTGTAGAGCCTATCGATTTACCATTAATACATTTGGGAGAAGAAGTACGAATTCAATTTGACGGTTGGCCAGCAATATTTTTTAGTGGTTGGCCCAATGCTTCATTTGGTACCTATGCAGGAGAGGTAGTAGCTGTAGAAACTTTTATAAGTCAAAACGGAAAATTTAGAATATTAATAGCTCCAAGTTCAAAAGAAAAAAATCATGATTGGCCTAAAAATATTAGGGTAGGTTCAGGGGCTTATACTATCGCATTATTGGAAGATGTACCTGTATGGTATGAAATATGGAGAAGGCTTAATGGCTTTCCAGCCAATTATTATACTCCTGAAGGAAAAGAAGTAAAATCATCTAAAAGTAAAAAGAAATGAAAATAATTAAATATATAGTATGCAGTTATATGCTATTATTTTCATTTAGTAGTACCGCTCAAACTAATTTAATTGAAAATAAAAAAGTATTAAGTTATGAAGAGTACATTGGTTTTGTAAAAAAACACCATCCCATAATTAAACAAGCAAATTTAATATTAAGTAATGGAGAGGCAAAGTTATTAAAATCAAGAGGAGGCTTCGATCCAAAGATTGAGGTAGATTACAGTGCCAAAGATTTTAAAGACCTTAACTACTATGATATTTTTAACGCCACTTTTAAAGTGCCTACATGGTATGGGGTAGAGTTTAAGGCGAATTATGAAGAAAACTCAGGAGTGTTTTTAAATGCAGAACGTAATGTGCCTGAAGAGGGATTGTACAGCGCAGGAGTTAGTGTAGATGCCTTAGAAGGTTTTCTGATTAATGATAGAATGGCGACACTTAAAAAGGCTAAGCTTTTTTTGAAACAAAGCAAAGCTGATAGAAACTTAGTGATAAACGATTTGTTGTTTGAAGCTACGAAGGCTTATTTCGAATGGATAAAGGCAACTAATGAAGAGCAAATATTTAGTAGTTTTTTAGGAAATGCAGTTACTCGTTTTAAGGCAACAGTCAGAGGGGTGGAAACAGGTGATAAAGCAGCTATTGATTCCGTTGAGTCAAAAATCACCATTCAAAATAGAGCGTTAAATAGGGAAGCAGCATCTTTAAAACGAATACAGTCTACATATAAAGTAAGTAATTATTTGTGGGTAAATGATATACCATTACAAATAGAAGAGAATATAGCTCCTAGTAAACCATCGATATTAGTTATAGAATCCGCATTAGCAATACAAGGTTTATCCGAAAATGAGTTTAATTTAGAAAATCACCCCAAACTACTTTCTTTAGGGTATAAAATAGATGGTTTAGATGTGGATCGAAGACTAAAATTAAATAAGCTACTACCAAAGCTGAATTTCAATTACAATTTTATTAGTTCGACTCCCGATCAGGTGGATACCTTTAATTCTAATGAATATAAATCGGGCTTTAGTTTTAGCACCCCTTTATTTCTCAGAAAAGAGCGAGGAGATTTAAAAGTAGCAAAATTTAAACTTCAAGATGCCAATTTCGAACGTTTGTCTACAGAACTTAAAATTAGGAATAAAGTAAATATGGCTTACGCTGAAATTAACTCACTAAATATTCAGTTTAAAATGGTAAACGAAGTATTAGCGAATTACAAAATAATGGTAAAGGCTGAAGAGCGAAAGTTTTTCTTAGGAGAAAGTTCCTTGTTTCTGGTGAATTCACGTGAAGCCAAATTAATAGATGCACAGTTAAAACAAAATAAAATTCAAATTAAGCTGTTAAAATCTCGTGCTAAATTGTTCCATACTTTAGGGATTAATCCTCTATATCAATAATTTAAGCTTTTTGTGGTATAAATATAATTATTGAAAACACATATTTTATCCGCTAAATCATTTGTAAAGCATTTAAAATACTGTTTTAGCTGTTATTCTGATAAAAATGCAGTTAATCGATTTTTTTTTTGAGTTATTCTATATTAAGTAGTATGTTTATAACTTGTTAGTAAGTTTGTGCTTGCTTTTGTTATTAATAAAATTTTAAGAACGCATTTTTAGTTTGTTTTTTTAAGATTTTGTAAATCAACATAATACTATGAAGAAAAAATACGTTTTTAATTTTAAAAAATATTTAAGAAGCTTATCATTAATTGTAATGTTAAGCTTTAGTTTTTTTGCGTCAGCTCAAATTTTCCCTGGGCAAGTAGGAGATCCTGATGTTGTTGTAAGTATTACTGCAAATAATAATAATAATCCTAACATATATGAGGTAAATGGAGTTGAAGCTTGTATACAGGCTAGTGCAGGGCAAGGGGCAGACCCTACTTGGCAGTTTGATATTATAATTCCAACTCCGGGTGATATTTTACCTGTTTCTGAGAATATAGAAATAAGAGTGTGTAGAAGGGGAGATTTTGGTCAATCTGGAGAAGGGGTTTTAATATTTGATGAACAAGGAAATCAAGTAGGTATTATTAATGGTGAAAATGATATAGCTTTAGATTGTTCATCTGGACCAGCATGTGCAATTGTTACAATAACTTCATGTTCTTTTAATGCGCAAGCTGCCGACGGCTTATTTAGTTTAACTTTAAATGCTCAAAATGTTGGTGGCGCAGGGGGTACTGTAGGTACTTTTTGTGGGGGTTTTCGAGCTCTACCTCCAGGGCCTCAAAATGATCTTACTCCAGGCGGAGCATCATCTTGTACTGGTAATTGCGAAACATTTACGCAATCAATCCCAACTGCAAATCCAAATATCAATCAATTTACCAGTCAAGGAGCAACCCCAGCAGGGCCATTAGTTGACGCGGCGTGTAATAATTGTAATTGTGCCTTTATTGATTATTTTATTTTTCCTGTAGGAGGTCTAGTTTTTTCAATTGACGGGGTAGATGCCTTGGATCTTGATGGAGAAACCTTTTGCTCAGGCGAATCTATATTTATACCATCTGCTTCTGGTGCTGGTCAAAGTTTTTCTGTTTCAATAGACGGCGGCCCCAGGCAGAATATTGGAGGTGGTGGTAATGATGTTATTTATGACTTTGAAACTCCAGGGTCTTATGAAATATGTAATATAATTGACCCAGGAGGCTGTGCCGAAGAGCGTTGTATAACACTTAATGTTATACAAGGTCCCGAAGTTGATGTTGTTGATATGACAGATATTATATGTTCTACAGAAATGTATACCGTTAGCGGAAGTACCTCTGGGAGTAATAGCTCAATCTCTTGGTCAACAAGCGGTACAGGAGTTTTTAATAGTACTACAATCGATAATCCGGTCTACACTCCTAGTCCTTTAGATATTACAGCTGGCGAAATTACGCTAACCAAAACAGTGACAGGTCAAGGTTTGTGTAGTGCGGTTGTTCGCGAGGAAAATATAATATTAACTATAAGTGAAGAGTCAACAGTCGAGGCTGGAAGCGATACTGCATTATGTATTGATTTTGGCTCTTATCAATTGACTGATGCTTCAATCGGAGGTGGGGCAACTACAGGTGTTTGGACACTAAGTACCAATCCAGGAGATGGTGCTGTTACACCGACTACAGCAACTAGTAATCCCGAAACAGCTATATTTACAGCGACTACTGTGGGTAATTATGTACTTACATTAACTACAGATGCTACAGCTCCCTGTACACCAGTTTCTGATACGGTAACCATTACAGTTGAAAGTCCTGAATTGATTAGTAGTCAAGATCTTGTGGGTTGTGCAGTGCCTCCAATTACGCCGCTAAATGCAAATGACGCCATTACATTCGATACCAATACTATAGCAGTTACTTGGTTTGATGCTTTAACAGGAGGTAATACGGTGCCAAACCCAGAACTCAGTACCGCTGGAAATATTTCTTATTTTGCAGAAATTAGAAATATAAGTACTTCTTGTGTTAACCCAGATAGAGTTGAGGTTGTATTAACTTTAGTTGATCCTCCTTTTCCAGATTTAACAGAAACTGTTTGTTCTGGTGAAGCTTTAAATATAGGTGTTTCAACGGTAACTCCATCCTATACTGTGAGTTCATCTGATGAACCAAATGTACCAGCAGTACAGAATAACAGACCAACTCCGTCTGCAGCTAATATAACCGATACATATGTTAACCTAACGGGAAGTAATGTAACGATTACATATACGCTCACCGTTGGTGAGCCTGGAGGATGTCAGGGACAAATATTTGATGTTGTAGTAACAGTTGCGCCAGAGCCAGTTATTTCAAATATTTTAGATACTACAGTTTGTAGTGATAATCCAACGGGAATTGTTTTTCAAGAAGCTAACTCAAATACTGTTGCAGATTCATGGCGAGTTTTAAGTATAACTCCAGCAGCAGGTTTAGTTGCTGGGGCTAGCAATGCTACAAACACTTTTGGCTTACCAGCAAACGCCATAGCAAATGATGTTTTTACAAACCCTACAACAAGTCCTCTAACAGTGGTGTACAATGTTGAAGCAACTTCAGCTGCAGGCTGTATTGGACAACCACAAAATATTACTGTTACTATAGATCCATTACCCGTAGCTAATGTTGGTACAGACAAATCAGGCGCAATTTGCTCCACAGATATGTTTGCATTTACAGATGGGACTTCTTTTGGAGGTTCGATTAATTGGACGTCAAGTGGATCAGGAGGTTTTAGTAGTACTTCAGTAGATAATCCAACATACACGCCAAGTGTTCCAGATATTTCGGCAGGTGTGGTGACTTTAACAAAAACGGTAACGGGTACGGGTTCATGTGCTAGTACCTTAGTCTCTGACGAATTTATATTAACAGTAAATGAAGAGCCTACCGTAGCGGCAGGTGCAGACATTACCTTATGTAGTGATTTTGGCCCCTATACATTAGTAGGAGCTAATTTTGGAGGAGGAGCTACAGAAGCTACTTGGTCTATTACAACTAATGCAGGCGATGGAGTGATAAGCTCAACAGCTGCAACAACAAATCCTGAAACAGTAACTTTTACAGCAACCACAGGAGGCGTTTATGTATTGACTTTAACAACTAATGCAACCGCTCCATGTGTTGAAGCTGTAGATACGGTAACGATTACTATTGAAGAAGCACCAACAAGTGAAGCAGGGCCAGCTACGGCGGCAATCTGTTCTGATGAAATGTACACAGTTATAGGAGGGACTTCTACTAATGGAAGTATACTATGGACAACAAGTGGTTCAGGGTCATTTTCCAATGAAACAATAGATAACCCTGTATACACGCCAAGTGCATTAGATATTACAGCCACTACAGTAACTTTAACAAAAACAGTAACGGGAGGAACATCCTGTAACACCGCAACCGACACCGTTGCTTTAACAATAAACACAGAACCAACCGTTGAAGCAGGTAACGATGCAACGCTATGTGTAGATTTTGGATCATATACTTTAGTCGGTTCTAGTTTTGGTGGAGGAGCTACAGAAGCGACTTGGTCAATTACAACCAATGCAGGTGATGGTGCAGTCAATCCTACTATAGCAAGTGCAAATCCAGAAACAGCAATATTTACAGCAACCACCGTAGGTGTTTATGTGTTGACTTTGACTACAAATGCTACAGCCCCTTGTACAGCTGTTTCTGATACGGTAACTATAACAGTTGAAAGACCAGAATTGATTAGTAGTCAGGATCTTATAGGCTGTGCGGTAGCACCAATTACACCTTTAAATGCAAATACTGCCATTACATTCGATACTAATACACTAGCTGTTACATGGTTTGATGCGCCTACAGGAGGAAATGTAGTGTCAAATCCAGAACTTACTATGGCTGGAAATATTTCGTATTTCGCTGAAATTAGAAATATAAATACGTCTTGCGTTAACCCTATTAGGCAAGAAGTGGTTTTAACTTTAGTGGATCCTCCATTTCCTGACTTTACAGAAGCAGTTTGTTCGGGAGAGGCTTTAGATATTGGTGTTTCATCGGTTACTCCTTCTTATACAGTGAGTTCTTCTGACGAGCTAAATGTACCTGCTGCACCTAATAGAACTACAGAATCTGGAGATAATATAACCGACACATATGTTAATAGAACGGCAAATAATGTAACTATTACTTATACACTTACAGTTGGTGGATCGGGAGGCTGTCAAGGTCAGGTATTTGATATTATTGTAACGGTTGCACCAGAACCTGTTGTTTCGACTATTTTAGATACAACAGTATGTAGCGACGATTCAATAGGAGTTCTTCTTCAAGAATCTAATACTAGTACGCAGGTAGCGTCATGGAGAATCATAAGTATAACTCCGTCTGCTGGTTTAGTTGCAGGAGCTTCCAATGCAGTAAGTAACTCTGGATTACCAGCGAATGCAATAGTAAACGATGTTTTTTCCAATCCAACAACAACACCGCTTACAGTGGTATATAATGTCGAAGCTACATCAGTTTCAGGTTGTATAGGACAGCCACAAGATATTACTGTAACTATAGATCCATCTCCAGCAGTTAATGTTGGTACAAACAAAACAGGTACTATTTGCTCCACAGATATGTTTGCATTTACAGATGGGACTTCTTTTGGTGGTTCGATTAATTGGACGTCAAGTGGATCAGGAGGTTTTAGTAGTATTTCAACAGATAACCCAATATACACGCCAAGTATCTCGGATATTTCAGCAGGAGTAGTGACTTTAACAAAAACAGTAACGGGTAACGGCTCTTGTGCTAGCACATCTGTCTCTGATGAATTTACCTTAACTATAAATGAAGAACCAACAGTAGAAGCTGGTCCTGATATTAGTTTGTGTAACGATTTCGGAATGTATACATTATCAGGGTCTAGTTTTGGAGGAGGAGCCACGGAAGCTACTTGGGCTATCACTATCAATCCAGGTGATGGTGATTTGAGTTTTATAACTCCAAGTGCTACTCCTGAAACAATTGTGTTTACGGCAACCATTGGAGGTGTTTATGTATTAACTCTAACCACAGATACAACAGTACCATGTTTTGCAGCTGTAGATTCGGTGACCATTACTATTGAAGAAGCGCCAACAGTAGAAGCAGGTCCTGCTACGGCAGAGATTTGTTCCGATGGAATGTATACGGTAAGCGGTGGTGCATCCACAAACGGTACGGTATTATGGACTACTTCTGGATCAGGATCATATAATGATACGACTTCAGAAAATCCGATTTATACGCCAAGTGCTTTAGATATTTCTGCAGGGACAGTAACCCTTACTAAAACAGCTTCCGCAACTGGAGCTTGTTCAGGGTCTAATGCTATAGATACGGTAGCCCTTACAATAAATGAATTACCAACTGTAGAAGCTGGCGATGCAGTATCGTTATGTAATGATTTTGGAAGCTATACGTTAGTAGGTTCTAGTTTTGGTGGCGGTGCTACCGAGGCGACTTGGTCTATTACTACGAATGCAGGCGATGGAGCGATTACTCCAGCAACAGCATCTTCATCTCCTGAAACGGCTGTGTTTACAGCAACAACAGCAGGAGTTTATGTATTGACATTAACTACGGATGCAACAGCACCTTGTACTCCAGCTTCAGATATAGTAACTATTACTATTGAAGAAGCGCCAACAGTAGAAGCAGGTCCTGCTACGGCAGAGATTTGTTCTGATGGCATGTACACGGTAATAGGTGGCGCATCTACAAACGGTACGGTATTATGGACTACTTCTGGATCAGGATCATATAATGATTCAACTTCTGAAAATCCAATTTATACACCAAGTGCTTTAGATATTTCTGC
>CALGLV010000005.1 GCA_937958985.1 uncultured Aquimarina sp. | reverse complement strand
AATCACTTTTTGTCCCTTAATTTCTTTCTCCTTAATTAAATTAACACCAAACACATTAACTTCATTCAACGAAGTTATAGTGTCTTTTTCCTTAACAGGATGACCTTTTTTTTGTGCTTGAATATTCAAGCCATAGAGTATAAACCCTACTAATATGTAAGCTGTTGTCCAGTTCATATGCGGCGACCTTTTACCCGAAAGTCTACGTTTATAATTATAAACTAAGGCAGGTCTCCTGGCTTGCGTATTGTAATTGGCCTTCCCATACTTACGTACAGTGACTCATTAGTAGTACTAATTACAATCGTAGAAAAATTTCTACTAAGCATACAGTTGCGGGAACAGCTCGAGATTTTAAACCTAAATTTAGTACTCAATTCCCTTTTAATCGCTGAAATATGAATGTACTTCAGCAAACCTTAATTCGGCGCAAATGTAGTTAGGATATTTTAATAATTAAGAAGATTTTGTATTTACTTGAATTAATTTTCAATATACTGTGTTACGCCATAAATAGCTATTAATATCGCTATGGCGCTATTGGTTTCACTCTTAGGAGTTTCAATCCAAATTTTACAAATTTGCTGAAAATCCTGACGGATTATTATTAATTGATGTTGCTTTATTTTTCGCATAACTTCATTCATTAAAGCATACTCAAAATGAAACTCTGTATTATCGGTAACGCGTTTTTCGATGATTTCACAACTCTCTAAACATTCTTTTGCTGTGGTACGGTAAGCACTTATTAAGCCACCTACCCCTAATTTTACACCTCCAAAATAGCGCACTACAATTAGTAACACATTAGTGACCTCAAAAGATTGCAACTGACCTAAAATTGGCTGTCCTGCGGTATTTGAAGGTTCTCCATCATCATTAGCCCTATAGCGAACCGGATCAACATCTAACCGCCAAGCATAACACCAATGCCGAGCATTATAGTGCTCTTTTTTTATTTGTTGTATAAAACCCTTTACCTCTTCCTCCGTAGTTAGAGGAAACGCATATCCAAAAAACTTGCTGTTTTTAATTTTATATAAATGTGCTTCCGAAACTTTAGTGATTGTTTTATACTTGTCGTGCATTATTAATACTTTCCTGAAAGACTCACTAAAACAATGCCTATTACCGCTAATAAAATACCCAAACGGTTCTGCTGACTTAACTTTTCTCTAAACAAAATAACTCCGAGTAAAGCGGTTACAAATAGTATTCCTACATTATTGATTATAAAAAAAGTAGAGCTTTCTAAGCCCTTGTATCCAATAGCTCTAATTAAAAAGTAAATTGAAAAATAATTGGCTACACCTAGTATTATTCCCCCTATTAAACTTTTAAATTGAAATTTAAAGCTTCCTTGAAAAATTTGCAGTAAAAATATAAGTATTCCCGCCAAACCTGCAGCACCAAATAAAGTGGCCGAAAACACCGAAACATCAGACTGTTTTACAAAATTTGTTTGTAAAAACTTTAAACTTACATCTATAAATCCACTTCCTACAAATACTAAAATAGGAAACAATAAAGTGCTACCTTTTATTTTGTTTGGATTTACAGTTACCAAATAAATAGAAATTAAAGCTATTAATATCCCTGCTACTTTTAAGCGCCCTATACTTTCATTATATAAAAAAACACCTACCATTATAGGAATAACCACACTCATTTTACTAGCGACAGCAACTACTGACAATCCGTTTTTTTGAGTGGTTATCGCCATTACATAAAAAACACTAATAAAAACTAAGCCTAACCCCAAGCTGTAATAAAACCAGTTAAAACTAGCTAATTTCATTATACTTAATGGTTTTCCGTAAACAGAAAAACCAACTATACATGCCGTTATATAATTAAAAATTATAGCTTGTAATGAATTGACTTTAAACTTTCCGAAAAGCTTAAAAATCACAAACAGTACGCTCGAAAAAACAATACTTAATAAAATGTATATCAAAATAATTCGCTGTTAATGGTAAATAATTGGGTTACATCTTCTTCACCTGGCTTTAAATTCCAAACCTTACACCCCAATGCTGCTGCACTATCGGTGTTTTCTTTAGTATCATCTATAAATAAAGTTTCTTCAGCATTAATAGCATTCATATCTAAAATTAGCTGGTAAATTGCCGGATTAGGCTTTCGCATCCCAACTTCTTGCGATAAGTAAAACTGGTCGAAAAGGTCTTTAAATTCCTCATAAAAAGGTATATTTTCTGCGATCCAATTAATGTGCAAATCATTGGTATTACTAACTAAAAACACTTTATAATCTTCCGAATCGACTATAGCTTTTAAAAACTCTAGTCTTTTTACAGGAAAATCTTTCAATATACTATTCCATGCCTCGCCTATTTGTTGATCGGTAGCATTAGGTGTAAATTGTTTCATTTCATGAATAAAATCTTCTGTAGAAAAATCTCCAATTTCGTAAACTTCATTTAAGCTTAAAATCTCTTCTTCAGTAGCCGTACAACCTAGTTTTTTCAATTCGGTATAAACTGCTGTTTTATCTAAGTTTATAAAAATGTCTCCAAAATCGAATAACAAATTTTTAATCATTGGTATAGTGTATTAGTGTATTGTTCGTTTGTTTGTTAATAATAATTCCTTCTAAATTAATTTTAGGTGCTTTTAGTCCTTGCTTAAAAAATACGGCATCTCCAATAAAAACATCAGCTTCATCCCATAGATTAGCTGTTATAAAAGTTTCTAAAAGTTGTTTGCCTCCTTCTATAATTATAGATTGAATTTTATGCTTAAATAAAATAGTTATTATTTTCTCTGCTAAAAACTCTGTAGAGGGAATTACTTCATAAATTACTGAATCTGTATTCTTTTTTTGATTCGATGTTGTAATTACTAGAGTTGGGTTTCCGTCAGAAAAAATAATGCTATTAGTTGGTATTCTATTATTTAAATCCAAAACCACACGAAGTGGATTATTGCCTTTCCATAAACGAGTTGTTAGCGATGGATTATCTTTTACAACCGTTTGTGTTCCCACTAAAATAGCATCGGCAACAGATCTTTGTTTATGGACTAACTGTTTTGTGAATTTATCTGTAATCCATATTGGCTTACGCTGTGCATCCTTATGATAATTAGGAGCCATAAATCCGTCGGCTGTTTGTGCCCATTTTAAAAATATATAAGGACGTTTTTTAGTGTGATAAGTAAAAAAGCGTTTATTAAGTTCTTGGCATTCCTTTTGCAAAACACCAACAATAACTTCACAACCTGCTTTTTCCAATTTTTTAATACCTGCCCCTGCTACTTCGGAATAAGGATCTACCGTACCAATAACTACTTTTTTTATAGCCGAATTAATGATTAAATCACTACACGGTGGTGTTTTCCCAAAATGACTACAAGGCTCTAAACTCACATAAATAGTCGCTTTTTCTAACAAGGTTTTATCCTTTACACTATTAATGGCGTTAACTTCTGCATGGGGCAGCCCCGCTTGGTAATGCCAACCTTCACCTATTATTATATCATTTACAACCAAAACACTGCCTACCAAAGGGTTTGACCCCGTAGTACCTAAACCATTTTTAGCTAGTTGAATGCAGCGTTGTATATATTTTTCGTGATTCAAAATTATAGTTTAACCGCTATTTTATTTGTTTGATTTACAGTATATGTATATGAAAAAGGGCCTTTTTTAAACAAAATATCTCCTTTAAAACGTACATTAACTTTTTTAGAACTTACAATTGATAAGATATTATTTAATATCGATTTTCCGTTATTTTTTAAAATCTTTTCTGTAGCTATTTTTCCTTGTAAAGGAATCATAAAAGTATCTTTGGCTGGTACGTTAAATTCTTTAGTTTTTAAGTGACCAACTAGTATATCATCTACAAAAATATCTATGTTTTCTGTTATGAGCTTCCCTCCTATATCATTACCATTAGTAAACACAGCATCTGCTTCAAAGTTTATTTCTTTAATAGAAATTTTACCAAGTTCAATCCTATCTACACTTACAAATTCGGGCTTCTCTTGATATTTACAGCTCACTGTAAACAAAGCTGCTAATACTATTATTAAAAACTTTTTCATGTATATAAGTTATAGAAATCAAAAATAAGTTTTAATCGTGAGATAGATTGTATTTTTGCCAAAAACACCAAGCATAATTGTTACTACAAAAATTTAAAATTACATTTAAAGATCAATTGGTTCCTATTTATGGAAATAATGAAACCATGGAGTTTTTTCACTTACTTTGTGATTCCCTATTAGGGTTTTCAAGAGTAGATATTTCATTAAACTTTGATTATGTACTGAATCAAAAGCAACTTGAAAAATTTGAAAATTCTTTAGAAAGATTATTAAAACAAGAGCCTATACAATATATTATAGGTACTGCTTATTTTTATGGAAATACGTTTTTAGTTACTCCCAATACCTTAATACCAAGACCTGAAACCGAAGAGCTTGTAGATTGGATTGCTAGTGACAACCCAACAAAAAAGTGTACCATTGTAGATATAGGAACCGGCACAGGGTGTATTGCTATTTCATTAGCTAAAAAACTAGCTTCCGCTAAAGTTTCTGCTATTGATTTTTCATTTAAAGCTATAGAAGTAGCTCATAAAAATGCCGAACAAAATAATGTCTCAGTAAATTTTATTGAAAAGGATATTTTAATTCAAGATAAATTATCCGATGATTTTAATATTATTGTTTCTAACCCACCTTATGTTAGGGAACTCGAAAAAAAAGAAATGAGTGCCAATGTATTGGATTTTGAACCCGATTCAGCCTTATTTGTTTCGGACAGCGATCCACTTATTTTTTACAGAAAAATAGCTCAGCTTATCGTTAACACCTATTACTCCAGCGAAAAGCAACGCCTATTATATTATGAAATTAACGAGTATTTAGCAAAAGAAACTGCTGAAATGTTAAAGCAGTTGGGCTTCCATTCTATTGAATTAAAAAATGACTTTAGAGGGAAACCACGAATGCTAAAGGCTTTTTGGAAATAAATCTCCTGGGTTATAAAGCTCTCTACACTCATTAAAGAATTCAGTTTAGTATATCTTATTTACTAGCGGTTAAACTTTACGTTAACAACTCTATAATAACATTTAAAAAAATCCTAATTCACAATTCATAATTCATCGTTTGGATTTTGTAAATTTGCGCCTTTAATCAGAATTCAATTCTTTAGAAATATGATTCACTTTTTTGGAAATCCAAGTAAAAAAGTATTTGCTGTACAAACTAAAAGCGAAATCTCAGAGTCAACTACTCAAAAACTATCTTGGCTATTTGGCGATGTAACAAAAATAGAAGCAACTAGTATTGATGCCTATTTTATTGGCCCTCGAGCTGCCATGATTACTCCTTGGAGTACTAATGCCGTTGAGATTACTCAAAACATGGCTATCGAAGGAATTATTAGAATTGAAGAATTTTCAGCTTCTGATAAAAAAAATACGGACTTTGATCCTATGCTTTTTGAAAAGTTCAATGGTTTAAATCAAGATACATTTACCATAGATGTTAAGCCTGAAGCGGTATTACCTATTGAAGATATCGCTACTTACAACAACGAAGAAGGTCTTTCCTTAAGCGACGAAGAAGTGGAATACTTAGAAAGTGTTGCTACTAAAATTGGTCGCAAACTTACCGATTCTGAAGTTTTTGGATTTTCGCAAGTAAATTCAGAACACTGCCGTCACAAAATTTTTAACGGAACTTTTGTTATTGATGGAAAAGAAAAAGAGTCTTCATTATTTAAATTAATTAAAAAAACATCGCAGGAAAATCCTAACGGAATTGTTTCTGCCTATAAAGATAATGTTGCCTTTGTAAAAGGACCTAAAGCAACACAGTTTGCTCCAAAATCGGCAAACAAACCTGATTTTTACGAAGAAAAGGAATTTGAAAGTGTAATTTCCATAAAAGCAGAAACACATAATTTCCCTACTACTGTAGAGCCTTTTAACGGTGCTGCTACCGGTGCTGGTGGAGAAATTAGAGATCGTTTAGCTGGTGGTAAAGGATCTTTACCCTTAGCAGGAACTGCGGTTTATATGACTTCATATTCTCGATTAGAGAAAAATCGTCCTTGGGAACAAAAAGTAGCAGAGCGCCAATGGTTGTATCAAACACCAATGGATATTCTAATTAAAGCATCAAACGGAGCTTCAGATTTTGGAAATAAATTTGGACAACCACTTATTACCGGATCGGTACTTACTTTTGAGCATGAAGAAGAAGCACGCTTAGTTGGTTTCGATAAAGTAATTATGCAAGCTGGAGGTATTGGGTATGGAAAAAACGAGCAAGCATTAAAGGACAAACCTAGTACAGGCGATGAAATTGTAATTCTTGGTGGTGAAAATTACCGTATTGGTATGGGAGGCGCTGCGGTATCTTCTGCAGATACTGGTGGTAATAATTCTGGTATTGAGTTAAATGCAATTCAACGCTCCAACCCTGAAATGCAAAAACGTGCCGCAAACGCTATTCGCGGTATGGTTGAAAGCGATATTAACCCTATTGTATCTATTCACGATCATGGTGCTGGTGGACATTTAAATTGTTTATCCGAATTGGTTGAAGAAACGGGAGGGAAAATAGATTTAGATAAATTACCCGTAGGAGACCCTACCCTTTCTGCTAAAGAAATTATAGGAAATGAATCTCAAGAACGTATGGGGTTGGTAATTGATTCTAAAAACTTAGAAACACTTACTGAAATTGCCGAACGTGAACGTTCGCCCATTTACAATGTAGGTAAAGTTACTGGCGACGATCGTTTTACTTTTGAGTCTACAACTACTGGCGAAAAGCCAATGGATTTGGCTTTAGAAGATATGTTCGGAAGTTCTCCAAAAACAATAATGAACGACGAAACTGTAGCTTACAATTATGAAGCTCTTAGTTACGACGCCAATAAAACAGAAGAATATATTAAGCAAGTACTACAACTTGAAGCGGTAGCTTGTAAAGATTGGTTAACCAACAAGGTAGACCGTTGTGTAGGTGGTAAAGTGGCCAAGCAACAATGTGCCGGATCTTTACAATTACCATTAAACAATGTTGGCGTAATGGCGTTAGACTACAATAGCGCTAACGGTATTGCAACTTCTATAGGACATTCCCCTTTAACAGGATTAATAGATCCTGCTGCGGGTAGTAAAAATGCTATTGCCGAGTCGCTAACAAACTTAGTTTGGGCGCCTTTAAATGATGGTTTAAAGTCCGTATCCTTATCCGCTAATTGGATGTGGCCTTGTAATAATAAAGGAGAAGATGCTCGTTTATACACTGCTGTAGAAGCGGTTTCGGAATTTGCTATTAACTTAGGAATTAATGTACCTACCGGAAAGGATTCACTTTCTATGAAGCAAAAATATCCTAACAAAGATGTTATTGCTCCTGGTACAGTAATCATATCTGCTGCGGGACACTGTAATGAAATTAATAAAGTTGTAGAACCTGTTTTACAAAAAGATGGTGGCGCTATATATTACATCAATATTTCACAAGACGATTTTAAATTAGGTGGCTCGTCATTTGCTCAAATTCTGAATAAAATAGGAAATGAAGCTCCTACAATTAAAGACGACACTAATTTTGCGACTACTTTTAATACCCTACAAAAACTAATCGTAGAAGATCAAATTATTGCTGGTCACGATATAGGATCGGGTGGTTTAATTACTACACTATTAGAATTGTGTTTTGCTGATGTAGACTTAGGTGCTAATATCGATCTTACTAATTTAAACGAAGCAGATACTACTAAAGTATTATTTTCAGAAAATATTGCCTTGGTTTTCCAAGCAAAAGATAACACTATTGTAGAAAACACTCTTAAAGCAGCTAATGTTGCTTTTAGCAAAATAGGAGCTGTTACCGAAAGTGATCGCTTAAATATTAAAAACGGTAACGAAGCATTAAGCTTATCTGTTTCTGAATTAAGAGATGTTTGGTTTAAAACCTCTTATTTATTAGATAAGCAACAAAGTGGAGCCGTAAAAGCAAAAGAACGTTACGACAATTATAAAAACCAACCACTAGATTTTGTTTTCCCAAACAATTTTAGCGGAAAAAAACCTTCAATTGCCAACGGTAAAAAACCTAAAGCGGCGATTATTCGTGAAAAAGGAAGTAACTCCGAACGTGAAATGGCAAACTCACTTTATTTAGCTGGTTTTGACGTGAAAGATGTACACATGACGGATTTAATATCTGGTCGTGAAAATTTAGAGGATATCCAATTTATAGGAGCTGTAGGAGGTTTCTCTAATTCAGATGTATTAGGTTCAGCAAAAGGTTGGGCAGGTGCATTTAAATACAACGAAAAAGCACGTACTGCTTTAGAGAATTTCTTTAAAAGAGACGATACGCTTTCTGTAGGTATTTGTAACGGATGTCAGTTATGGGTAGAACTTGGTTTAATGGATCAAGAATTATCTGATAAAGCAAGCATGCTTCATAACGATTCCAACAAACATGAGAGTAATTTTACATCGGTAGAAATTCAAAAAAACAACTCTGTAATGCTTTCTAATTTAGAAGGCACAAAATTAGGAGTTTGGATTTCTCATGGGGAAGGCAAATTCGATTTACCTGAAGATGAGAATCAATATAATATAATAGCTAAATACGGTTATGAAGCCTATCCAGCAAATCCAAACGGATCAAGCTACAATACCGCTATGTTAGCCACTAAAGATGGGCGTCACTTAGCGACTATGCCTCATATTGAGCGCTCTATTTTTCAGTGGAATTGGGCAAACTACCCACAAGATCGTAATGATGAAGTTTCGCCTTGGTTACAAGCATTTGTTAACGCTAAGGAATGGATAGAAAACAAATAGTAATTCAATTATTTTAATAAAAAAGGTGTCTAAAAATAGACACCTTTTTTATTTTATTCATATCAAAATTAGCACCTTAAATACCTCTTATCCATCCAAAAAGTTCCAAAAGGAATAATAGAACATAACAAAATTATTGCGGTATCCTTCAAGCTCCATTTTTGTTCTGGCTTTAGCATTAAAGCAATTACTACATAAGCTATAAATAACACACCATGTATCATCCCAACAACTTTATTTGCTTGAGGGTAATCGTAAATATATTTTAAAGGCATGGTAACAAATAGTATTAATAGGAACGAAATCCCCTCCAGAAAACTCAATTTTTTAAAAAACTGTAACATATTATTTTTTGTATCAAATTATAAAACAAATCAAATTTCGTTAATAATGGCTTGTTTAGCTAATAATTGTTGAAAGATTGTATTTTTTGTATCCCTAAAATAGTTGCACAAAAATTGGCTTATCGTTATGTTTGTGTAAATTAAATTTAGGAATAATGGGAAGAGCTTTTGAATTTCGTAAAGCACGAAAAATGAAACGTTGGTCTGCCATGGCAAAAACTTTTACTCGTATTGGTAAAGATATTGTAATGGCTGTTAAAGAAGGTGGCCCTGACCCTGCTTCTAATTCACGTCTGCGTGCTGTAATACAAAATGCAAAAGCAGCCAACATGCCTAAAGACAATGTTGAAAGAGCTATAAAAAAAGCTTCCGACAAAGACCAAGGCGACTATAAAGAAGTACTTTTTGAAGGTTATGCCCCACACGGAATTGCCGTTCTAATTGAAACAGCAACCGACAATAACAACCGCACAGTTGCCAATGTGCGTGCCGCTTTCAATAAATGTAATGGTAACTTAGGCACTTCTGGCTCTGTTGAATTTATGTTTGATCACACCTGTAATTTCAGAGTTGATGGTGAAGGATTAGATTTGGAAGAAATGGAATTAGAATTTATTGATTTTGGTGTAGAGGAAATCTTTAAAGATGAAGATGGCGTGCTAATATATGCTCCTTTTGAAAGTTTTGGTGCCATACAAAAAGAATTAGAATCAAGAGAAATTGAAATTTTGTCTTCTGGCTTTGAACGCATTCCGCAAATAACTAAAGAGTTAGGCGGTGATGAATTGGCCGATGTAGAAAAGCTTTTAGAAAAGCTTGAAGAAGATGAAGACGTTCAAAACGTATATCACTCAATGACTGAAGCTCAATAAGCAATACTATGAGCTTATAAGTATTGATTTTTAAAATTTACGCGTTGTTACTTTAAAAATTTGATTTCATAATTGTATTTTTACAACTATTACTAAACAAAAAAAAATGGGTAAAATCATAGCAATAGCTAATCAAAAAGGTGGAGTTGGTAAAACAACGACCTCTGTAAACTTAGCAGCTTCATTAGGAGTGTTAGAAAAAAAAGTATTGCTAATTGATGCTGACCCGCAAGCTAACGCTACTTCAGGATTAGGTATTGATGTTGATTCGGTGGAAGTAGGAACCTACCAAATTCTTGAACATACTGTTTCTGCGAAAGATACAATTGTTAAGACTAGTTCTCCTAATGTAGATTTAATTCCTGCTCATATTGATTTAGTTGCTATTGAAATTGAATTGGTCGACAAAAAGCATCGTGAATATATGCTTCAAAAAGCACTTGCACCTATAATTAATGATTACGATTATATTCTTATAGATTGCGCTCCTTCATTGGGTCTACTAACCCTAAATGCTCTAACAGCTGCAAATTCGGTAGTTATTCCTATTCAATGTGAATATTTCGCATTAGAAGGTTTGGGTAAACTTTTAAACACTGTTAAAAGTGTTCAAAAAATTCACAATGCCGATTTAGATATTGAAGGGTTACTTTTAACTATGTACGATTCTCGCTTGCGTTTATCCAACCAAGTAGTTGAAGAAGTTCAAAAACATTTTAGTGATATGGTTTTTAAAACCATTATTCAAAGAAATGTTCGATTAAGCGAAGCCCCTAGTTACGGTGAAAGTATTATAAATTATGATGCTTCAAGTAAAGGAGCTACTAATTATTTAAGTTTAGCTAACGAAATCATAGAAAAAAACAAGTAAGGATTTATGGCTAAAGCGAAAAAAAAACAAGCACTGGGTCGTGGATTATCCGCATTATTAAAAGATCCTGAAAATGATATTAAATCTGCTAATGACAAAAACGCAGACAAGCTAGTTGGTAGCATTATAGAACTCGATCTTAATACTATTGAGGTTAACCCTTTTCAACCTAGAACTAGCTTTAATGAAGAAGCGCTTCAACAACTAGCGGTTTCTATAAAAGAATTAGGAATTATACAACCTATTACCGTTCGTAAATTAGGTTATGATCAATTCCAATTAGTAAGTGGTGAGCGTCGTTTTAGAGCCTCTAGATTAGCTGGCTTAGAAACCATACCTGCATATATTCGTATTGCTAACGATAATGAATCGTTGGAAATGGCTTTGGTTGAAAATATTCAACGTCAAGACTTAGATCCTATTGAAGTAGCGCTTTCTTACCAACGTTTAATTGATGAGATCGACTTAACTCAAGAGCAATTGAGTGATCGTGTTGGTAAAAAAAGATCGACTATTGCAAACTATTTACGTTTACTTAAGTTAGACCCAATCATTCAAACAGGAATGAGAGACGGGTTTCTTAGCATGGGACACGGAAGAGCTTTAATTAATATTGAAGATCACGATACGCAACTCGATGCCTACGAAAAAGTAATTAGCAATTCTCTTTCTGTTCGCGCAACAGAAGAACTCGTTCGAAGTCTTTCTAATAAAACTGGTAAAACACCTACTACCAACAAAAAAACTGCTATACCTCCGTTTATAACTGAAGGTTCACCAACGATATCTAGCTTTTTTGGAGCTAAAATCGATGTTAAAGCAGCTGTTAACGGTAAAGGTAAAATTACTATTCCATTTTCTTCAAAAGAAGATTTTAACCGAATACTCAAGTTACTACAGCGTGACTAAACTGATACCTATTTTTATTTTTCTCCTTTTAGGAATATTTAATGGCTTAGCTCAAAATGAAACTTTTGCTGAGACTAAAAAAGATACCCTAACTATAATATCTAGCGAAAAAAAATTAACTTGGACGCAACGTGATTCTATAAAACAGGTACAGCGCGGTAAAAAAGATTCTATTTTAAAAGTTAAAAGACTTGCTAATAAAAAAATACGCATTGCCAAAAGAGAAGAAAGACGCATTAAAAACATTAGACCTTACGATGCTTTAGCTCCATCCAAAGCCGCTTTCTACTCAGCAATAATACCAGGCTTAGGTCAGGCTTACACCGGCAAATATTGGAAGATACCCATAGTATATGGTGCATTAGGTACTGGAGTTGGTATTGCTTTATGGAATAGAAATCAATTAAATGACGTACGTGATGTTTTTAAAGATAGACTTCGCGGCGTACCTAATGAAAATTTATCCTTTTTAGATGAAGAGGCCTTAGTAAGAGCTCAACGAACTTTTAGGCAACAACAAGAATTATCTATATTAATAACTATAGGTATTTATGCTTTAAACATTATAGATGCTAATGTTACAGCACATTTACAACAATACAATTTAAATGAAAATTTAACATTAGCACCAAAGGTACAGATTAATCAAACTGATTTATTCCCCAATGTAAATTATGGACTGGCGTTAAAGTATCAATTTTAAAATCAAATTATTAAATTACCTCTTTGTAAATTTGACATTACAAGAGTATGTAAAATATAATCTTAGCAATTAAGACCTTAAACAATGAAAATAGCACTTTTAGGATACGGAAGAATGGGAAAAGCGATAGAAAAAATTGCTATAGAAAGAGGGCACGAAATTGTGTTAAAAGTAGATGAAACCGTTAAAAGTTATGACATATCAATAGCTGATGTAGCTATTGACTTTAGTATTCCTACTGCTGCAGTTGGTAACCTTACAAATTGTTTTAAAGGAGGTACACCTGTGGTTTCTGGTACTACCGGTTGGTTAAATCAATATGATGAAATGGTTGATTTATGCAATCAAAATAAGGGTGGCTTTATTTATGCCTCAAATTTTAGCTTGGGCGTAAATTTATTTTTCGAAGTAAATAAAAAAGTTGCTCAGTTAATGAATCCTATGCTAAATGATAGCTACAGTGTAACTAGTGAAGAAATTCATCACACAAAAAAATTAGATGCCCCAAGTGGAACAGCTATTACATTAGCTGAAGGAGTAATTGAAAACACCAATTTAAAAGGGTGGAAACTTTATGAAAGTGATAACGATGAACTTACCATAACAGCCAAACGAATTGGAGATGTTCCTGGTACCCATAGTATTACTTACCATAGTGAAGTTGACGAAATAGAAATTAAGCATACTGCTTACAACCGTAGTGGTTTCGCACTAGGTGCCGTAGTTGCTGCCGAGTGGCTTGCTGGAAAATCGGGAGTTTATAGCATGAAAGATGTTTTAGGCTTGTAAGCACAAAACAAATTAAACATTACTTTACATTAATATATATATAATGACATTAACAGACTGGTTACTCATTTTTTTAGTAATTCAATTAATTCACTTTTTAGGTACTTGGAAATTGTATCAAAAAGCGGGCTTTAAAGCTTGGGAAGCTGCTGTGCCAATTTACAATGCATACATTCTAACTAAAATAATGAATCGCCATTGGGGATGGGTTATTTTGCTTTTAATTCCTGTGATTAATGTTATTATGTTACCTATTATTTGGGTAGAAACCTTACGTAGCTTTGGTAAAAATAGTGCTTTAGATACCTTTTTAGGAGTTATTACTTTAGGCTTTTATATATATTATGTAAACTATACTCAAAATGTACATCATATAAAAGACAGAAGTTTACAGCCAAAAACAGTCGTTGGCGAATGGACGAGCTCTATATTATTTGCTGTGGTTGCCGCTACTATTGTGCATACCTATGTAATGCAACCCTATAACATCCCAACTTCTTCTTTAGAAAAAACCTTATTAGTTGGTGATTTTTTATTTGTAAGTAAATTCCATTACGGTGCACGTACTCCAATGACAGCCGTGTCTTTTCCTATGGTACACGATACTATACCTAAAACGAAAGTAAAATCTTATTTACCAAAAATTCAATTACCTTATTTTAGATTACCCGGTTTTCAAAAAATTAAACGTAGCGATATTGTTGTTTTTAACTGGCCTGTAGATACCGTAAATGCTTTTCAACAATATGGAGATGGTAAATATTATTACAAGCCAATAGATAAAAAATCGAACTACGTAAAACGTTGTGTGGGTATTCCTGGAGATAGTTTAGAAATTAGAGATGGTAAAATTTTTGTAAATAACAAACCTTTAGAATTACCTCAAAAAGCGAAACCTCAGTATTCTTATACTGTTAAAACTACTGGTAAAGGATTAAATTTAAAAACATTATACAAAGCCTTAGATGTAACCGACCCTGCTTATGGATTAAATTCTGATGGACGCTATATTGGAGATGTATACTCAAAACAAAATGAACGAAATTCGATTAATAGCCCTGTAAATACTTTTGTTTTAAGTGCCCTGACAGAAGTTAGTGCCAAACGACTTGAAAAATTATCTTACGTCACTTCCGTAGAACGAATTATAGCTCCTAAAGAAAATGTAGAGCCTCTAATTTTTCCATACACAGGAGGAAATATGGCTAATAAAGATCAATTAGGTCCTTTTTATATTCCTGAAGAAGGAAAAACAGTAGCTATTACGCCTCAAAGTATTCCTTTTTACAAACGTATTATCGAAGTTTATGAAGGTTCAGAAATGAATACTACGAACAAAATATCTGTTTCTGGGAATCAAGTATTATTAAATGGAAAAGCAGTAACAACATATACCTTTAAACAAAATTACTATTGGTTAATGGGAGATAACCGTCACAATAGTGAAGATAGCCGCTACTGGGGTTATGTACCCGAAAATCACGTAGTAGGAAAACCTGTATTTTTGTTCATGAGTTTTGATAAAAATGCTCAAGGTATTGCAAATAAAATACGTTGGGAGCGTTTAATGACTACCGTTGGTGGAGATGGAAAATTAAAATCGTACCGCTATTTGGTGCTGCTTTTAATCGTTGGTTATTTTGTGTTTAATTATTTTCAATCTAAAAAGAAAAATTCTTAATTAAGAGGCATGAATACAATTTTACTTCATCCCTCCTATTTTGGGCCTATTTCGCAGTATGTTGCAATTGCAAAAGCAAAAACTATTGTATTTGAAGATTTAGATAATTATCAAAAGCAAACTCACCGTAATCGCACCAATATATACGGTGCAAATGGTTTGCTAACTTTAAATTTACCCATTTTACACACCAAAAAGGGAGTAAAGCAATTATATAGAGACGTTAAAATTGAG
Source organism: uncultured Aquimarina sp. (assembly GCA_937958985.1). Classification (GTDB taxonomy): domain Bacteria; phylum Bacteroidota; class Bacteroidia; order Flavobacteriales; family Flavobacteriaceae; genus Aquimarina. Next base: position 72,226 of record CALGLV010000005.1, on the reverse strand, counting down.
CATCAATTTAACACCCTGCAGACCCATTGGAAATCATTAGAGTCAGCTTACAGAACTTCTCCTTATTTTGAATTTTACGAAGATGAGTTGGCCCCGTTATTTGAAGGCAAACCTGAATTTATACTTGATTTCAATTACAACTGTTTTGAATTTATTACAGAAGCATTACAAATGGAAATCGACTACACTAAAACTAATGAATACATAGCTAAGCCTACAGATTGTTTGGATTACCGTTATTTATCTAACCCTAAAGACAAAACTATTGGTAGTAATTTCGATAAATACATTCAAGTATTTGAATCTAAACATGGCTTTATACCTAACCTATCAATATTAGATTTACTATTTAATTTAGGTCCTAATGCGCTAAATTATTTAGAACAGCAAAAATTATAAACGCTACTTATTTTTGATTTAAAATAAATAAAAAAGGTTCAACTTTAATAAAGTTGAACCTTTTTTACTGTAAAATTTTCAATAAACTATGGAATAATAATTTTACCTAAATTTTGAATATTATTTATCAAGTTAGAATCATTAATGTCAATTTCTTGACCTCGGTCTAAAATTTTCACAAACAAATAATACTCTCCACTAATTTCAAATTTTATTTCATCTGTCCCTGAGCGACTATCTCTCCAGTCTAATCCCATAAAATTTAGAAAACCAATTTTTTTATCAAGATCATCAAATATAGGGTTAGAAGATAAAAAATATTCATAAAAAACACTTTTCACCTGATCCGTCCCGTTATTAATGATTGTTACACTTAGCTCTAAGTTATGATCTTTTTCAGGGTCATCTACAATTTTAAAATTAGAATTTGATACTGCTAAATCCGTATCATTATCACTAATTGTAATTTTAAAATCAGAAACATACTCATTATTATCCTCATTTATTTCATCTATTTCATCTCTTGAGTCAATTTCCGCTATTAAATAATAACTTCCAGACAGCGCATTAATACCAAATTGATTTGCACCTCCCGAAATATTTTCTTCTATATCCGCACTAGCTTTTGAATTTCTGAAAGAAGAAAAACCTACATAAGTATCATTCTCTTTATTTAATATTTTATCTGCTGATAAATAAAAATTTGTTACACTAAACTCTTCAATATCTTCAGATCCAACTTTAAATAAAACATTAGCTTCAAACTTTTCTAATCGGGTATATTCAGTTTTATCTGTAGTAATTTCTAAAATAGTTAAATCTTTTCCTAAAGCCTCTACTTCCATTTCATCTGGTACTTCCTCATCAGCTTTTTCTTTAAACTCAATAGTAAATGAAGTAACATAAACATTATTTTCCTCATTTACTTCATCTATTACATTTGAGGAATCAGCTTCTAATATTACATAGTACGCACCTAACTCTATATTTTTTAGAATTTCTTCACTATCAATTGTTATTTTTTCTTGCACTGCAATATTCGGAACTAGTTTAGTTTGAAGTACTACCTCTCCTATAAAAACATCGTCATCGCCATTAATCAATTTATCCTTTGATAAATAAACTTTAGTTACACTCGGTTTAGAAATAATTGTATCTCCTTGATTTTGAAAAACAGCAGTAATATCAAAACTACTCCCTATTTCTATTTCCTTAGCAACAATAACTTCTACCGGAATAACATCTTTTTCAGAAGGTTTTTGTTCTGAATCGGAATCTTGTTCACATGAATTTAAGGCTATCAAAGCTCCCACACAAATACTTAAATAAAAAAACTTTTTTATCATTATTTACTCATTTACAATTAATTGACCAAATCTAACCATAAATATATACACTTACAATACACTAGCTTATATAATTCCAGATGTTTTTATGCTGAACCAATTGGCGGTAAGCCATATTTATAGGAGCATTTTTAGGTAATTCTAAATTAGGATCTTCTTTCAACACCTTCATTGCAAAATCACGTGCTATTTTAAGCAACTGATTGTCTTTTACAATATCTGCTATTTTCAAATTTAGCACCCCACTTTGCTGGGTTCCCATAATATTACCTGGTCCACGTAATTTTAAATCCACTTCTGCAATTTCAAAACCATCGTTAGTTTGCACCATGGTTTCTAAACGAGTTTTAGAATCGTTAGAAAGTTTAAAACCCGACATCAACACACAGTAGCTTTGCTCTGCGCCTCGTCCAACTCTTCCTCGCAATTGGTGTAATTGAGATAATCCAAAGCGCTCCGCACTTTCAATAATCATTAAACTAGCATTGGGTACGTTTACCCCTACTTCAATTACTGTAGTTGCTACCATAATTTGCGTTTCCCCTTTAACGAAGCGTTCCATTTCAATATCCTTATCCGCAGGTTTCATTTGTCCATGAACAATTGAAATTTGATTGTCTGGAAAATCACGCGCTATACTCTCATAGCCATCCATAAGGTCCTTATAATCCATCGCTTCCGATTCTTGAATTAATGGATATACAATATATACTTGCCTACCTTTTGCTATTTCTTCTCTAATGAAATAAAACACTTTTAAACGTTGCCCTTCGTAACGGTGTAGTGTTTTTATTGCTTTTCTACCTGGTGGTAATTCATCAATTACCGATACATCTAAATCACCATACAAACTCATAGCTAAAGTTCGTGGTATGGGAGTGGCCGTCATTACTAAAATATGTGGTGGTAATTCATTTTTTTTCCACAATTTGGCTCGTTGGGCTACTCCAAATCGGTGTTGCTCATCAATAATTGCTAAACCCAAATTTTTATACTTCACCTTATCCTCTAATAAAGCATGTGTGCCTATTAAAATATGAATTTCACCCGCTTCTAAGTCTGCATGAATTTCTCTACGCGCTTTGGTTTTAGTACTTCCCATAAGTAAACTCACCTTAATAGGAAGGTCTTTTACCAATTCTGATATACCATCAAAATGCTGTTTTGCTAAAATTGCTGTTGGAGCCATTAAAGTGGCTTGAAAATCATTATCTATAGCAAAAAGCATAGCCATTAAACCTACTATCGTTTTTCCAGAACCTACATCTCCTTGTAGTAAACGATTCATTTGGGCGCTACTACCTACATCTTTCCGAATCTCTTTAATAACTCTTTTTTGAGCCCCTGTAAGCTCAAAAGGCAAGCAATTATTGTAAAAATCTGTAAAAATTGGCCCTACTTTTTTAAAAGGATAACCTTTTATTTTCTGCTTATTGATAATATTTTTACGGATAAGCTGTAACTGAATAAAAAACAGCTCTTCAAATTTTAATCGGTAACTCGCCTTTGTCAATAAATCTTGACTCTTAGGAAAGTGAATATTTAATAGTGCGTCCGCTTTATCAATAAATTTTAGCTGATTTTTAATTTCTTCAGAAAGTGTTTCGGCAAAAGAAATACCTTGTGTTAAAAAAAGGTTTTGCACCATTTTAGAAACGGTTTTATGCGAAACACCTCTTTTTTGTAATAACTCGGTAGATGGATATACGGGTTGCATTACCGTACTTAAACTTTTTTTATGTGCATCAAGCAATTCCATTTCGGGATGCGCCATAGTGTACCCTTTGTAAAATTTAGTTTTTCCAAAAATCACATAAGGTGTATTAAGTTTTATATTTTCTTTAATCCATTTAGCACCTTGAAACCACACTAATTCCATTTGTCCTGTAGCGTCTTTAAACGTAGCTACTAAACGACTCCCGCGTTTTTGCTTTACGCTTTGCAAACTCGTTACCATTCCAACTATCTGAACTTCAGATTCATTTTGTTGAAGTTCGTTAATCTTAAAATACCGAGTGCGATCAATGTATCTATTAGGAAAAAAATGCAACAAGTCTTGGCATTTAAAAATACCCATCTCCTGCTCTAGCAGTTTAGCTCGCGCAGGTCCAACCCCTTTTACATAGGCTATGGAAGATTGTAAAATATCTATACTCATTTAAAGCTAAGATACATTTTTCTTCTTTTTTAGTGGAATGCTTTTTGTAATTTGCTCACTCAATTTGCGTTATTTCAACATGAAAAATAGTATTTACTTCCTAATTCTTCTTAACAGTCTTTTTTTAAGAGCTCAAGCCCCAAATGATCAACAAGATATTGATATTAAACACATACAAAGTGAGCTGAGTTTTGATGTTGTTTCTAAAACGGTATCCGGCAATGTATCAGTTCAATTTAAAGCAACTGAAAATAGCACAAAAGCATATCTTGATGCTCAAAATTTTAATACCGTAACTTCAAACGATTCTCTACAAATAGAATATAAAAACAACAAGATTTGGTTATTGGGTAATTTTAAAAAAGGAAACACTTACACTTATAATTTTAGCTATAAAACACAACCAAAAAAAGCACTCTATTTTTGGGGCTGGGACGAAAAAAATATAGATACTTCTGCTCAAAATCATAAGCAAATTTGGTCTCAAGGGCAAGGGAAATATACCAGTTATTGGTTGCCAAGTATTGATAACATGAATGATAAAATTGTATTTGATTTAAAATTCAATTTTGATGCGGATTACCAAGTTATTTCCAACGGAAAACTAATAAATACGATACCTAAAAATAGCAAAATAAAACAATGGCATTATCAAATGCAACACCCCATGAGCTCCTATTTAGTAGTTATTTCCATTGGTAACTATAAAAAACACACTTCTTTTAGCTCTACTGAAATTCCGTTAGAAAATTATATTTACCCCGACCGAGAAAAAGATTTTACAAGTACCTACAAGCATCACAAAGAAGTTTTCGACTTTTTAGAATTACAAATAGGAGTTCCTTATCCGTGGAACGTTTATCGACAAATTCCTGTGCATGATTTTTTATACTCAGGTATGGAAAACACAGCTTGCACTGTGTTTGACGATGATTTTATAATTGATAAAAACACCTTTACTGACAAGAATTTTGTAAATGTTAGTGCGCACGAATTAGCACACCAGTGGTTTGGAAATTTAATTACCGAAACCAATAGCAAACACCATTGGCTACACGAAGGTTTTGCAACGTTTTTCGCCTTAAAGGCAGAAAAAAAGATTTTTGGAGATGACTATTTTTATCACAAATTATATGAAAGTGCTGAACAGTTAAACACTGCTAATGTTAAACGCAGCAGTACGCCTTTAGTAACTCCTAAAGGATCTTCTTTAAATTATTACCAACGTGGAGCTTGGACACTTTTTGCTTTAGAAGATTATATTGGGGAAGAAAATCTAAAAAAATGCATTCGTTTATTTTTAAATCAATTTGCGTATAAAAACGTAACGACTGATGATTTTTTACTTATTGTTAATCAAGTTTCTAAAAAAGAACTTTCTACGTTTGCCACCAATTGGATTTACAATACCGACTTCCCTACAAAAAAAGCGTTAGCATTACTTACAGAGTCCGAATTTATGAAAAAATACCTGCGTTTGGCTGGCGAACGCACACAGCCGTTGGCTGGAAAATATCAATACTTAAGTGAGGCACTATTATTTCCTGTAAATCCTTATTTGGCCGAAGAAGTAGTTTCTCAATTGTATAACGACACCACTGATGAAGCAAAAAAATTATTACTTCGGGCTTTTAACACCAAGCACCCAAAAGTAGAATTGGCTTTGGCTAGCTCTTTAAATACTATTCCGAAACATTTAAAAATTCCGATGGAAAAATTACTAAAATCATCCTCATATGCTACTGTGGAAGGAGCTTTGTATAACCTGTGGAATAATTTTGAAGCTGATAAAAAACGCTATTTAGAAATCACAAAAAACAACCTGGGTTTCAATAATAAAAATATAAGAACGCTTTGGTTGCTATTAGCTTTAAACACTCCAGGATATACGGTGGAGCAACGCGCCTCTTTTTTTACAGAATTGCATAATTACACGGCTACTAATTATAATATAGGTACTAAAATAAATGCTATCAAATATTTAGAAATATTAAAAAGCTTTAACGATCAAAGTATTATTAATTTAAGCGTAGGCGCTACACATCCGAATTGGCAGTTTAATAAATTTTGTACTAAAACTATTGAGCGCTTATTAAAACAGCCTAAGTTTCAACAAAAGTTTAATCGTTTAAAAGATCAGTTACCTACTAAAATCAAAAAAATAGTTACCCAATCTTAATCGAATAGTTATGGAAGAAACTCAATTAACTTGGAATGAATTTTCGAAAGTAACTATGCGTGTAGGAACTATAATTGCCGCAGAACTTTTCAAAGAGGCTAAAAAGCCTGCTTATATTATTCGAGTAGATTTTGGAGAATTCGGAATTAAAAAAACTTCCGCGCAAGTTACCAAAAGGTACACTCCAGAAGCACTAATTGGGAAGCAAGTTATTGCAGTTACCAACTTTCCGCCAAAACAGATAGCAAACATAATGAGCGAGTGTTTACTACTAGGGGCTGTCGAAAGTAACCAAAATGTAACTCTTTTAACCGCTGACTTAAAAACACCTAATGGGACTATAGTGGGTTGATTATTTTATTTAAATTTGCAAAAAAAATGAAAAAAATTACACTCTTAATATTACTGAGTAGCTTTGTACAGTTTTCTTATTCTCAAGTTATTGCATCTGATTTTTTCTCGTCTTTAATTCGCCCTGAGACTCATGTATTTGTTGACGTTTTAAATAGTGCTTATAGTCCAAGTGGTTCTCTCTCCATCATTGAAATTAATTCTGAAATTATACTTAATAATGGAACTGTAACACTAGATGATGGATCAACAATACAACTTGTAGATGATCTGTTATTAATAACACCTGCAATTGATAGTAACGTTTTAGAATTTGAATATACAGTGGAAGAACCTACCACTGGTGACACTGATGTTGGGGAAGTATTTATAGAAGTAACTAACCCTAATCCAATGGCTACAGACGATATAGCCTCAACCACAATAAATACGGAAGTTTTAGTTGATGTTTTAGCTAATGATACTGGTGACAACATCAATGTAGTAAGTATTAATGGTATTTCATTAGTTGATTCTGATATAATAACATTGCCCGATGGGGCTACTGTTCAATTAAATTTCAACTCTACCAACCTTTTAGTAACACCCCTAATTGATAGTTTTGAAAATATTTCTTTTACATATACAATTCAAGATAGAATAAGTGGATTAAGCGATGTTGGGGAAGTATTTATTGAAATAATCAACCCTGTGAATTTAAGTATTGAAGAAAGCAATTTTAACCGTTTAGATGATTTGCTTATTTATCCAAACCCTACTAAAGGTAAAATTAACTTTGGCAATTTTGAAGATCTTGGAAATATAAATTTGGATTTATTTGATTCTTCTGGAAAAAAAATAATCTCCCATAAAAACATTAATTCTAGTCTAATTAATTCTTTTACACTTAACCATGAAAAAGGTGTTTACTTCTTAAAAGTATTTAATGAATCCAAACAAAAGATAATTAACGTTATAAAAAATTAACAATCACGATTATCTATAAAATCACTCTTTCAAACAACAAGCTTGTAATACCAATTAAAATAACTAAAGCCCTATTAAAAATTTAATAGGGCTTTAGTTATTTTAAACTGTCTATTTTAGAATAGGCAATCTTGTTTCTATTTTTAAAAACTACTGTTGAGTGCTGCTTTCTTCAATTTTCTTTTCATTTAAAGCCAATCCACCTAAAGTTAACAATAACCCTATGTGTGTTATTAAAATAACCCAAGTTACATTATTAGCACCGCTTAAATCATTAAATCCTGCAGGAACCCAAACCATTAATATAGCTACTAATAAAATTAAGGTTAATGTAGTATAGGCTATAAATAATTTTTTACCAATAACTACCAATATACCCGTAACTAATTCTGTAATGGCTAAACCAATAGTTAATATTGTAGCAATAATCCCTTCTACTCCAAAAACACCTCCTATAAATCCTGTGGCTCCAGTAAGTCCTGGTCCTCCAAAAAATCCAGGAATAAACTTTTCTAGCCCACCCCAAATAAAGATAATTCCAATTCCGATCCTAATTAGTACACTTCCGTTCATAATATAATATTTAAGTTTATTTTAAACATTAGTTGTTTTTATTGCCTAAAAATTACATTTCTTTTTATTTTTATTAAAAAATATTATTAAATTAATAATTATACATACCACCAATCTATCGAATAATTTTTCTTCAAAATATCTTCGATTAAGTTATTATCAAACTTGTTTAGAAACATTTACTATTTATTTTATGACTGTTTCCTAATGAATTCCGTTCAGGATTATTAATTGTTATACCCTTTATTTTCAACGATATTTTCTAATATGCGCCTTTATTATTTATCCCTCAAACTAGCTATTTTTAAACAAGGCCTTTTTCTTAATATTTATGAGTATTTTTAGGTAATTATTATCATTAATGAAAACTGCATCAACAAAACAAGCTACAAAAAAACGTACACCATTTAGGTGAGTTACGGTAGTTTAGTATTGTTATAAAATAATATAAACCTCGTAGCTTAGCTGCGAGGTTTTTTTGTGTCAAAAATTTAAACGTAAATAAAATGATTTTAGAAAACGAGAGAGCTCGATTGATTCCTTTCAACACTAAAGATGCTCAACTATTAAAAGAACTAATTTTTGAGGATCGTATATGGAAATATATGGGCCATTACATTCGTACAGAAAAAGATTTAACCGATTATATAGAGCAAACAATTACTGCTCAACAACAAAAAACTCAAATTGCATATCTTATTATTGATAAAGATTCTGAAACTTTAGCTGGTTGCTCAAGGTTTGGTAAAATAGATTTAAATAATAAACGCGCTGAAATAGGTTGGACTTGGTACGGAATTAAATTTCAAGGAACAGGCCTAAATGGTGCTGCAAAAAAATTAATGTTAGCCTATGGTTTTAACCAATTAAAACTTAATCGCATACAATTTGGAGCCGATGTAAGAAATATAAAATCTCAAAAAGCCATTGAAAAATTAGGGGCTACAGCCGAAGGTATTCGCCGTAATCATTATATAGATAGCGAAGGTAACGTTCAAAATGATGTATATTATAGTATTACCAAAGAAGATTGGGTAAAATTATAACAAAAAAAGTACTTTATAATATCATTCCTATTTTAGGGTGCTTAGGTATTTTTATTCATCCCCTTGTTTAGGTTCAAGAAAATGAAGCTAACGTCTACTGAGTAAATCAAAAAAAACCTGTAAAATAAACTTTACAGGTTCTAGTATTTTATTAATTCACAAACTATTCTGCTGTTTTAGGCACAATAGTTCCTTTAATTTTCAGTGGGTATGGTATAGGACTTGCCGTACTGTATACTGTAATTGTTTTACGTATAGGGCCTACTCTTTTAGTATCGTACTTTACTTCTATTTCTCCTGTTTCTCCAGGAGCAATAGGGTTTTCAGGCTTTTTTGGAACCGTACATCCGCAAGTAGAATATACTCTTGAAATTATTAATGGCTCGTTACCTGTATTTGTGAATTCAAACTTACGTATTCCATCGGCACCTTTTTCAATAGTTCCGTAGTCAATTGTTTCTTCCTTAAATTCAATTTTAGCTCCAGTTTCTTGCGTTGTAGACTCTTCCTCCTTAGTACTTTCCGTTTCTTGTGCACTTACAGTAAAACCCAGTAAAGCTGATAATAATAAAATTGTTAGTTTCTTCATGTTTATGAAATTTATTATAATGTAAATGTAATTAATTTTTTAGTAGCACTCAAAGCATTTAAAAGCTTTCAAGTTCACATATATATATTTACTTTTGTTATCTATTTCAAAAATCAGACCAAAAATGGCAATAGCTTCAAAATATAACTCCCAATTAGTAGAAGAAAAATGGTACGACTACTGGATGAAACATAATTTTTTTCATTCAGAGGTTGATGACAGAGAGCCTTATACTATAGTTATACCTCCTCCCAACGTTACCGGTGTGCTACACATGGGGCACATGCTAAACAATACTATTCAAGATGTATTAATTAGGAGAGCCCGCCTAAGAGGTTATAACGCTTGCTGGGTACCTGGAACCGACCATGCTTCTATTGCTACCGAAGCAAAAGTAGTGGCACGTTTAAAAGAGCAAGGGATTTCTAAAAATGATTTAACCCGTGAAGAGTTTTTAAAGCATGCGTATGATTGGACCGATGAGTACGGTGGAGTTATTTTAGAACAATTAAAAAAATTAGGAGCCTCTTGTGATTGGGAACGTACTAAATTTACGTTAGATGAAGAGTTATCACCACAAGTAATAAAATCGTTTGTAGATCTTTACAACAAAGGCTTAATATATCGTGGTTACCGCATGGTAAACTGGGATCCTGAAGCAAAAACTACCTTGTCCGATGAAGAGGTTATTCATGTTGAAAAACAAGGAAAACTGTATTATATAAATTATAAAATAGAAGGATCTGAGGAGTTTTTAACTGTAGCAACTACAAGACCTGAAACTATTTTTGGAGATACCGCTATTTGTATTAATCCTAATGATGAGCGTTTTAGTCATTTAAAAGGAAAAAAGGCGATTGTTCCTATTGTAAATCGTGTGATACCTATTATAGAAGATGAGTATGTAGATCTTGAATTTGGTACGGGTTGTTTAAAAGTTACTCCGGCTCACGATGAAAATGATAAGGTTTTAGGAGACAAACATCAACTAGAAGTAATTGATATTTTTAATGATGATGCCTCTTTAAATAGCTATGGCTTACATTATGAAGGTCAAGATAGATTTGTTGTACGTAAAAACTTTGCTAAAGAATTAGAAGAAAAAGGAATTCTTATAAAAACAGAAGATCACACCAACAAAGTAGGAACCTCCGAACGTACCAAAGCTATTATCGAACCTAAACTTTCGGATCAATGGTTTTTAAAAATGGAAGATTTAGTTAAACCTGCTATAAAAGCAGTTTTAAGCGAAGATGGTCCTGTAAGTCTTCATCCTAAAAAATTCGAAAACACGTACAGACATTGGATGGAAAATATCCGTGATTGGAATATTTCTCGCCAATTATGGTGGGGACATCAAATACCTGCATTTTACTATGGAGATAACAAACAAGATTTTGTTGTTGCTGAAAGTATAGAAGCGGCATTATTGTTGGCTAAAGAAAAATCGGGTAACCCTAGTTTAGAAATTTCAGATTTAAAACAAGATAATGACGCTTTAGACACTTGGTTTTCTTCTTGGCTATGGCCAATGAGTGTATTTAACGGAGTTAGTGACCCTGACAATAAAGAATTTAACTACTACTACCCTACTCAAGATCTAGTTACAGGACCCGATATTTTATTCTTTTGGGTGGCACGTATGATAATTGCAGGGTACGAATACACTGAAAAACCGCCTTTTAAAAATGTATATTTAACCGGTTTAGTTAGAGACAAACAACGTCGTAAAATGTCCAAATCGTTAGGAAATTCACCTGATGCTTTAAAACTAATTGAAAATTACGGAGCCGATGGTGTGCGAGTTGGGCTTTTATTAAGCTCCGCAGCAGGCAATGACTTAATGTTTGACGAAGATTTATGCCAACAAGGAAAAGGTTTCGTTAACAAAATATGGAATGCCTTCAGACTTATAAAAGGTTGGGAAGAAAATGCAATCGAAAAAGAGCAGCCTCAAGCTGCTGCCAAAGCAATTGAATGGTACACGGCTAAATTTCAGAGTGTTTTACAATTTGTAGATAGTAATTTTGAAAAATACCGATTAAGTGATTCGTTAATGTCAATATATAAATTGATTTACGATGATTTTTGTGGCTGGTTATTGGAAATTGTTAAGCCTACTTACGGCGATTCAATGGATATTAAAACTTTTAATAGCATTATTAATTTATTAGAAGATAATTTAAGAGTTTTACACCCTTTTATACCATTTGCATCGGAAGAAATATGGCAAAATATTTCCTCTAGAACTCCCGAAGATGCATTAATTATTAATACTTATCCCGAAAGTCGTAGTTTTGATCAAACTTTATTGAATCAGTTTGAAATCGCTGCTGATGTTGTTTCTGGAATACGAACAATTCGAAAAGAAAAGAACATTTCTTTTAAAGATACGATTGAACTACATGTTATAAATAACGAAAAAACCACTTCCGATTTCGATGGTATTATTTCTAAACTAGGTAATATTAATAATTTAATATACACTTCAACCACACCAGAAAGTGCACAGTCATTCAGATTAAAATCCAATGAATATTTCGTTCCTTTAAAAGGTGCTATTAATATTGAGGAAGAGCTATCAAAACTTAATGAAGAACTAACCTATACTGAAGGTTTCCTAAAAAGTATTTCAAAAAAACTAAGTAATGAACGTTTTGTGGCTAATGCCCCCGAACAGGTAGTTGCTAATGAACGTAAAAAAGTGGCTGATGCCGAGGCTAAAATTGAAACTTTAAAATCGAGTATTATAAAACTATCATAAGCTCGCATTAAGCTTATAATCGATCAAATCACGTATTTAGTCCAATTATTTTAGTACTTTAGTACCTAAATAATTGGACTTTTTTTATTGAATATCAGCTCCATAATTCTTGTAGTATGAAAAAACTTTATTTCCTTAATTTCATTTTATTCGGCTTATTCACATTGCCTGTAATTTCTCAAAGTTTTACCGTAGACGACAATCTTACGTTAGAAGAGCTTGGTAATCGCTTAACTGTTGAACAAGAGGATCTTGATGAAGTTAACCCTCCTATGACTACACCAGAGTCAAGTAGTACACCTACAATTACAGGAGTAAATGGGAATATTGGTTTTTTTCAATCTACAGGAAACCCTTCGTTGGAATTATCCGAGGGTATTATACTTAGTACTAACCAAGCTATACAAGCTTCGAGTACCGATTTATCAGGCTCAGGAGGTGAATCTTCGTCATACCAACAAACAATAACTGCCTATCAAAAAAACATAACAATTCCTATAATATTTGCTTCCGACGAATTTAGTAGTGCCCAAGTTTGTGATAGTGATGTTGGGGTAACCGTTTTAGTAAACGGGCAAAATGTTAGTGAAAGCCTAAGCCTTATTGTTAGTGAAATTAGAGAAGTCGTAAATGGTTGTGCACCACCTTCTAATCCAGGACTTATTGCCGGAGGAAGAAGTTCTCAAAATCCAACACCCAATTTCTCGAGATACACTGCTACTCAAAATATTAGTTTTGAAGCTGTTATTGGACAAGACTACACCATTGATATTCAATTGAATGCTGGCGATGCCGCTTTTGCTTCTGCTGTTTTTATAGGTGAAATTCAAAATTTTTTTAGTTTTGATATTATTGGTAACGATAATACCTGTGAAAATTCTGAAATATTAACTATTGCGAATCCTGAATGTTTTGATAATACTACATTTTCTTGGAGTGGTACGGGACCATTTACTGTAGGTACTAACCCTTATGAAATAACAGTAACTCCACCCGGCGGAACATATACTTTGCAAGGATCGTCGTTCAATAATGCTACATTTTCAGATAGTTTTACTGTTTTATTTAATGGTAGTGAGGACGGTGACCCTGAAACATTAACAGAATGTGCTACTCCATCAAGCCAACCTTTATCGGCTATGTTTAATTTAAGTGGTGAGTATTTTAGTTCACGTTTTGATGCGGAAAATAATGGACCATCCTTAAATAGCCCTTTTAATGGTACTAATAATACCGTTTTATTTCGAAGAGAAGTGGCAATAGATGGTTGTATAACTATTTTTGAAGTTACCCTTATCGTTGAAGAAGGTTTGCAGCAAACTCCTCCAGCTAATAACTTTGTTGTTTTTGATACTGAAATTGCATTTATTGATAATGGTAATCCCAGAGTTTTGGATGCTGATGGTATTACAAGTCCTGATTTGAATGAACTAATTTTCAGTGCATTTTGCGAAAATACTTCCTCGGGAAATGGATTTCAGTTATTTGATGATGAAACGCTTTCATCACCTGCAAGAGATTTTTTTAATATTAATGATAACGGTAATAATCAAAATCAAATTTTTGTTAGAAATATTTCTGCAAATGGTTGTTTGGGAAACGCTGTCCCTATAAATATTGAAGTTAGAGTTCCTCCAAGAAATATTCCTTTTGAAGATGTAATTAATAGAATAGCAACATTTGATGATATTATAATATGTGAAGAAAGTAAAGATGGGTTTGCTGAGTTTGATTTAAATACCATTGCTGAAAAAATTAATCCTTCAAATGCTAGAACAGATATAGATATCGCTTTTTTCCGAAGCGTAGCCGAGGCTGAATGTGATATTGAAAGAATCACCGATATTTTTCAAAACTGTAGTTTGCCTGTACCAGCAAACAGACAATGTGGTTCCTCCCCAATAATATCCGTTTCTGGACCAAGTACCTCTTCTATCAACTACACTAACGAAATGATAAACGAACAAGTGATAGGAGTTAGAATTACTGAAAGAGGTCAAAACGTTCCTGTAATTAGGGCTATAACCTTAAAAGCCAGACACCTAATTACAGATTCTCAAGTAGATAATCTTACCCGTATTTTTGAAGTAATTGTTTGTGATAACAGTGACCTAGATAATGACTCTCGAGACGAATTTGCAACTTTTGATTTAAGTAATATCCGAAATGACTTGTTTACACGAGTACCACTAACTGATGATTTTACTGCAGAATTTTATATTAACAGAGACGATCTAAACAATCAAATGCCCTTATCTGATGCTGATTTAGCTTCTTTTACAAATAGCGTGGCATCACAACAGGATTTAATTATTGTTTTAACCGATACATCAATATCGTGTACCGATGAAGCAATATTAAGACTTACAGTTTCTCCTGAAGTAAAAATAAGTACTACTGAGACCGTTTTTAATCGTTGTGACGATGATGCAGATGGCGTTGTTACTAATTTTAACAGCTATTTTAACGAATTTATTTTAAGTGAATTATCTGTAGAGGCGCCTGTAATATTAGAGAATTTAGTTTTTTCCTTATATAGAAGCCTATCAGATGCACAAAATGGTAACAATCCTATTGATGATACTTTTGAAAATAGTGCCTCAAACTCCCCTATTGATTTCTTTATAGCTGCAGAGTCTGGAAATCAATGTGGCTCGAACATTATACCAATTACTATTCAAGTCAATCCTGCTCCTGATCTGAGCAATATTGACACTATATTTATATGCTATAATGATGATGATACTATAGATGATTCTGTTGATACAACACCGTCGACTCCTCCATTAATCGATATCACTCAAAATGAAGATTTACTGGTTCCTTCGGCTCAAAAACCCTTGTTTAACTTCGAATACTATACCAGTGAAGCTTCTGCAAATGCTGATCCTAAAACTACAGACAATTTAATAGATACCGATGACTTAAATTCATTTAACATTGCTAATGCTACTGAAAATGATATTGACAGTGACGGAATTGTATGGATTCGTGTTGAAAATAATACAACAGGATGTTTTAGCGTAGTTCCTCAGCGAATTATCGTTAACACAGCACCCATAATTTTTAATGATCCGTTATTAGATTCTTCTGAACAAATAGAACTTAATTTTTTAATTTGCATAAACCCTGATGCTTCTAGTGAAGCGGACTTCGACTTGTTGAGTAGAGATTTAATTATATTAAACAACCAAACAAGGAAAGAGGTTACTTATTACGAAAATGAAGCAGCGGCCATAAGGAAAGAGACTGATTCCAATAATGGATTTATTCCTAAAGATATTGTATTTCCAAGTAATGTACCTGAAACAACTATTTTCTTTAGAATAGAAAATCAAACTGACGAAAACTGTTTCGAAGTAGGAAGCTTTTTACTTAAAATTGCAGAGAATATTATTGTAAGTACTCCAGCAGGTATTATAGAGTGTGATGATAATAACTTGGATGTTAATGGAATATTTGATCCTAGCGATAGAGGTAGAACTACTTTTGATTTACAAACTGTAATTGACGATATCACTAATAATGGAAGTATTGTAAATATAATGGATATTAGTTTTTATGAGTCGTCGGTAGATGCGGGCGATAACAGGAACGACCCTAACGTTAATAATGTAGAGGTACCCGATGCCACTGGTACAGCTTTACCATTACTATATAAAAACGTAACCCCATTATCGCAACAAATTTTTGCACGTATTACCAACCAAAATGGGTGTACTACTTTTGAGGATTTCTTTTTAACGGTTAGGGAAAACCCAATAGTGAATACTATTTCAGAGATTTCAGTTTGCGACATTGATGAAGATAACCTAGAGATAATCGATCTTAGTCAAATAGAACCTACATTAGATTTCTCTTTAAATATTAGACCTCCAAATCCTTCAGATGCTCGAATAGATTATTTTAGATCCGCAGATGATAGAAATAATCACAATCCAATCTCAAATCCTACAAATTTATCAACTTCGGAAATCGCTAATTTTGAAGTAACAAACGATACAATTATATTTTTACGTATAACTATTGAAAGTAGTACTGATTGTTTTTTTGATACTAGTTTTAGCATAAAATTAAATTTATTACCAAATTTCAGTGTTCCCTCCGTTCCTATTCAGGTTTGTGAAAACGCTTTTGGAACTGGTCGTTTTGATGTTGATTTAAATTCACTAATTGGAATAGATGCTAGTACCCAAATAGTAGTTGATTCTTCATTAACCAATTTCACTAGAGCTTTTTACACTCAAGATAACGGAGCTACAGAACCTGTTCCTGCAAATTTAATTACCAACGAGTCATTATTAGACACTGATGATCTAAATCTTTTTGTAGAAATCACCAATACTGATACTAGTTGTAGTTCTTTTAAAGCGTTTAGTATAGAGCACAAACAACTTCCTAGTATTACAGCTCCAGCCCCATTAAGTCGTATAATTTGTGATGATGACAGTGATGGTGAAATAATATCTGACTTATCTCGATTTGATGTTGAAATTTTAAACGGACGAAGTGCTGCTGATTTTACAATCACTTATTTTGACAATTTAATGAATGAAATAAGTAGTTCTTCAACATTAATTGACGGCGCTACCTATAGTGCAGAAATTACAGATAATAGAGACGATTTATTATGTTCAAATTCGGTAGATTTTGATTTAACGATTACAAGACAAGCAAACACCTCAGACCCAGCTCCAATAGAAGTTTGTAGCGTAGATAATACTACAGTAATTGACTTTGATGACATTACAGACAGCATATTAATTAACGAAACTAATCCTACTAATTTCACTGTAACTTTCCACAATTCGGTAGCCGAAGCTGAAGGAGCTGCACCGAATGTTAATACTATTGCGACGACAGTGATGTCTAATAGCTTTGTAGCTAAAGTAACCAATAACACAAATACTAAAGGATGCTTCAAAACTGTTCCTTTTGAAGTTATTGTGAATACTCAACCAGAAATTAATGCTAATGTAACTTTGGAATATTGTGCTAATGAAATGGATTTAGATGAAGTTATTAATGGTACAACACGTAGAGAAATCCTTAACGAGAGACTTGTTACCGATCGTAATAATGTTGTTATAACATACCATACAGATAATGCTTCTGCTATTGCTGGTACTGAAACCAACCTATTACAAACTATGTTATTTGTAAAAGCAGTAAAAACGTTTGATTCGGGAATGACTTGCGAAACAATTGCTCCAATTACTTTGACAGAAGTAGCCCTTCCTGTTATAAACACCATTACTAATCCGACCTTAACTGCTGCTTGTGATACGGATGTTATTAACGACGGAAATTTTGCTTTTGATTTTTCATTCCTTGATAGTACTATATTAGGCTCTCAAGTTCCTACTGAATTTAATGTGACTTATCATTTTAATGAACAAGATGCTGAAGACAATGTTATTATACCTGTAGGAACATTAATTAATACCGGTACTTATTATGTAAAAGTGCAACAAAATAATATAGGTTGTTTTGTTATTGAACCTTTACAAATAACAATTAGCACAGTTCCGTTCAATAATTTAGAAAATATTACATTTTGCTCCAATTCTCCCAATAGGATAATATCTGCTAATAACACTAACCCCAACTTTACTTATTTATGGGAGTTTAGGGATAATCTTAATGGAACTACAAGACCCGATGAAACGACTAGTTCAATCACATTAAACCCAAGCGATATAGGCACAAACGTAACATTAATAATTACCGACACTTCAACTCCTAATAATTGTAATGCTAGTAAAACCGTTTCTGTAACAGAATCTATAAGCCCGGTTATTAGCCCTATAGTTTTGAAAAATTTTGATGCAAATGAAGTAACTATTAATGTGGAAGAAGAAGGTGACTTTTTGTATGGATTTAATGATAGTAATATCTTAAATGCACAAGAATCTAACACCTTTACCGATTTACTTCCAGGTATGTTTACTTTATACGTATTTGATGTAAATGGCTGCGATCCTGCCTCTGTTGATGTAATATTTGTAGATTATTTCCCTGCATTTACTCCTAACGGAAATGGACCTTTAGAAACAGAATTATGGCACATACAAGGGGTAGAAACAATACCTGAAACATTGGTCTATATTTATAATAGGTACGGAAAACTATTAAAAACCTTAACTTCTAGAAGTGCTGGTTGGGATGGTACATACAATGGTACTCCTTTACCTAGTGATGATTATTGGGTTTTAATTCGTTTACCTGATGGTCAAGAAATTAAAGACCACATTACTTTAAAACGATAATTGTTAATTAGGTACACTTGTATAAAAAAAGCTAATCATTAAAAATGATTAGCTTTTTTTTGTGCTTTATCTTGTTTTGGCGTAAAACATATTTTAACACCTCTAAACTTAATATACTCCTCTTATATAATCGTGAATATTATTATTATAATATTCACTTAAATCACTTTTTAATTGCTTAGAAAGCGTCCCTAGCTCACTTGCTTTAGCATTGTTGAAAACTTGCTGAGGAGAACTCGCTCCAGGAATAATTGTTGTAATCGCGTTATGATCCAACAACCACCTTAGTGACATTTCTACCATACTTAAATCAGCAGGACAAAACTGTTTTAATTCATTGGATAATTCCACTCCTTTTTCAAATGGTAAACCCGCAAAAGTTTCGCCTACATTAAAAAATTGACCATCACGATTAAAGTTTCTATGATCACTTTCTTCGAATTTGGTTTCGTTTGAAAATTTACCCGTTAACAATCCGCTAGCTAAAGGTAATCGTACAATAATACCAACTCCTTTTTCATTAGCTTTAGGCAATAATTCCTTAGCTAACTTTTGCCTGAATATATTGTAAATAACTTGTAACGATTGAATTCCTTCTTGTTCTAAACACAATAGGCCTTCTTCCTCACTTTCAACGCTTGCTCCAAAATGGGTTATTTTACCTTCAGCTTGTAATGTTCGTAGCCAATCAAAAATTTTGCCTTTTCTTAAAACCTCAGTAGGTATACAATGTAATTGCAATAAGTCAATACAAGTTACCTGTAAGCGTTTTAATGATGACTCCACACAGCTTCTTAAAGCTGTTTCTGTATACTTATCTGGAAACACCTCTGCCCTACGACCAAACTTAGTGGCTACTTTTATTTTAACACCAGTGTTTTTTAAAAACTCCCCTATTAACTCTTCACTTTTACCATCACCATAAACATCGGCAGTATCAAAAAAAGTAATCCCGCTATCTACTGCTGCTGTTAAAATTTCAAAAGCTTTTTCCTTGGTAATTCCTTTTCCCCAGTCACCGCCAATTTGCCAACAACCTAAACCAACTTCACTAATTTCAAATCCTTTATTTCCTAATTTTCTTTTTTTCATAGTTTACTAATAAAAAACAGTCTATATCTCTTTTTTTAGAATCAAGCTTAAAAGAAATTTGAAAAAATTAGCGTATTTGACTAAAATTTAATCCTAGCGTTTTTTCAAGAATTCTTAAATATTTTACTTCCGAATGGTCTAGAAAAGCAAGTGAAACACCTGTTTTCCCTCCTCTTGCAGTTCGTCCACTTCGGTGTATATAATACTCTGCCTGATCGGGTAATTGATAATGTAATACAAAAGCTAAATTATCAACGTCAATACCTCTTGCAGCTACATCGGTAGCTACCAGTAAATTAATTTTTTTATTTTTAAAAGCACGCATAACTTTATCGCGGTCTTTTTGATTCATATCTCCCTCCAAAATTCCAATTTCGAAACTACGTTGTTGTAACTGTTCTGTTAACTTACGTGCTGCAACCTTGGTCCTACAAAAAATAATTCCTCTTTCCTTTTTTTGAGTTTTCAAAAAGAATGTCATTGTATCTACTTTGTTTCCATCTTCACCTACCACAAACTGATGTTGAATATTTTTATTGGTAGTGTCCTTTTTGTCTATTTCGACAGTAATTACTCTAGGAGAAACGTATTTATTTACAATGTTTTGTAGTTCAATAGGCATTGTCGCCGAAAACATCCAAACATTACGCTGTTCATTAATTGTATTTAGTATAAATTCTAGTTCTTTTTTGAAACCCATGCTAAGCATTTCGTCTGCTTCATCTAATACAATCGTTTTAATGTATCGTATATCAACAGCTTTTCGCTTTATTAAATCTACCAAACGCCCTGGAGTTGCTACAATAATGTGAGTAGGACGTTGTAGGCGTTGTATTTGTTTATCTATTTTTTCTCCTCCATACACTGCTTCTGTAAATACTTTTTCGCTGTATTTGGTAAACTTAAATAACTGTTTAGCTATTTGCTGAGCTAACTCACGAGTAGGTGCTAATATTAAGCTTTGAGTTATTTTTTTCGTAGGATTAACTTGCATTAATAAAGGCAATCCAAAAGCAGCTGTTTTACCTGTTCCTGTTTGTGCTTTACCAATAAGGTCATTACCTCCCTCCAACAATACAGGGATAGCTTGTTCTTGAATTTTAGTAGGAGTTTTAATACCTAACTCTTCTAACCCTTTATTTAAATCTTCAGAAATACCTAATTGTTGAAATGTCATAACGTTTAATTTGCTGCAAAGGTAAACTAAAGCTTAGGGTTTAAAAAGTTGTTTTCTTTGTCATTTTAACGAAAAACCCGCAATATATTATATTACGGGTTTTTGTGATTTTTTGAAAGTGAGATTTAATTGCGTTTAATCCTTTTGCTCTTTATTAAAATATACTAAGTAATAGTACATCTGCTTTTCTTCGTCCCAACCTTTTTCTATAAATTTTTCAGCCGATTCAGGATTTATAAAATCCATCTTAATTTGCACATTGGTATCTAAGTTTATTACGTTTTTAATTTTTTTACGTGCATCAGATACTGCTGTATTTGCTATCGGGAATTCTGTTAGATCTTCAATTTGATACTTGGGTGCTTTTTCTACTTTGTAATGTTTAAATTCTGGAATTAATTCTGGATTTTCAATAACATCGTTTAAAAAGCTAGTCTCTTCAAAATTATCGTTTTTAGCAAAATGGTTTACGGCTCTGTTCATAAACATAACTTCTTCCTTTTTATCTTCAGAAGGTAAAATAACGTCTCTAGCAAAGTCTTGGCAAAACTTAATGTATTTTTTTGTGTGAAAATTACTATCTGCAAAAGCTTCGACACCTAAAAATTGTTCCAACCAATACTTCGTATCATACCTATTGGAATCGACTGATAAAATACGGTAACCTGATTCTTTTTCGCTTTCAAAAATTAAACATCCTTTATCTAATTTATTTAAAGAAACACCCTGTTGCAATAACAAATTTAAGTCTGAAGACTGTTCTTCAAACTGAAGGAAATCATGTTTTAATTCCGATTTAAAAACACCTATAGCATTTACTTTTTTATTGTCTAATAAGCAGTTTTCTATATAAGTAACATACAGCTCTCCACTTTTAATATGTGGGTGCTGTGATTGTTCATATAACAAATTACCTATACGTTTTGATTGTTCGTGTGCCGTACTAGGATCTGCAAAAATATCGGAAGCTATTTTGTACAAGGGATTAAATTCAAGATCGGCCTCGTTTGTAAATTGAAAATAGTTTTCTTCTTTTTCTCTGAAAGCTTTAAAAAAATATTCTTTTAAAAGCGCATTCAATTCATCATTAAACTGGTAAGGATTTTGAGATAAAAATAAAGCTTCATTTCTACTTTTGTTTCCAATACGGTGAACCGATAAGGACTCGATTTGAGAATTATATAAATTTATCATGGATGAGTTTTTTAAAAAATATTCTTGTTAAATCAACAACAAAAATAATCGGAAAGATGATGTAATACTATATATTTTGAAGAATTGTATTAACATCTTTCACAATAGCATCAAAGTAAGTATTGTAAGTGTTTACAAAGTGATCTTTACTTGTCGAGGGATTGAATTCTCCGTATTTAACAAACTCCGATTCTTTATGACTTGTAAATATTGGCGATACATTTTTAGTTATATCTATAACCGTACGCTCGTTATCCATTAATATTATTGAAGGCATACCCAACGAATGTTTTACTGTATGTACAATGGCCGAGTTGTAATTTTCTAACTCATCAACATAAACAATAGAGATATTGCTATTATATACTTTTTTTGAAAGTTCAGGATTATTTCTTTTATCCCAATATAAAACCACAAAATCGATTACATCTCCGAATTCTTTGGCCACATCATTTAATGCTTGAATTTCGGAATCATTAGGTTCACACCAAGTTGCGGTTGTTTTTAAATAAATTGGTTTGGTAAAAGTCTCTAAATACTTTGCTTGACCACTTTTATAGTCGTTTACCAAAAAATTATCAAAATGTGTTCCTTTTAAACAGTTATTTACTAGTGAATCAAACAAAAACTGAGCACGCTCAACATCTTCTTTTTCATTTGCTACTTGACTATTAACTTTGTAAAGTCTTATGTTATTAGCTATCGCATCTGAAAAGAATTGAAAATCTTCAGTCGGCAAATTAAGTGATACCCTATTTGATTGAGCATAACTCAACATAAGATTTAATGTAAAAAACAAGCTTAAAATATACTTCATAAATCAATATCAATACAGTTCAAAAATAATGTATTTATTTCATTAACATATTAAAATGCTCTTTAGTATACCAAAATAACTGATTTTATAAAAATTTTGAAGTTAGCTTGTTAATTTGCGTAAGCTCTTCACTCGAAAATTCAGTATTTTTTGTAGCACTTAAGTTATCTATCAATTGACTTGAACTACTCGCTCCTACTAAAACAGAGGTTATTCCTTTTTGATGTAATAACCACGAAATAGCCATTTGATGTAGTTTTTGACCTCTATTTTGTGCAATCGCATTTAGTGCTTTAATAATTGGTAGTTTTTCTTCAACCTCATTAACCTCTAAATATGTTTTCCCTTTTGCTGCTCTAGAATCTGTTGGTATACCATCAATGTATTTATTTGTTAACATACCCTGTGCTAAAGGAGAAAAAGCGATGCATCCTAAATTCTGTTTAATTATAGTAGGCAAAATAGTTTTTTCTATACTTCGATCGAACATTGAATACTTTGCTTGTTCAATAATAAAAGGAACTTTGAGTTCTCTTAAAAGTGTACTCATTTCTACAATACCTTCGGCTTCATAATTAGAAATTCCAACATAAAGTGCTTTTCCTTGCCTTACAATATCATGTAAAGCTATGGCTGTTTCCTCTAAAGGAGTATCAGGGTCTGGCCTATGGTGATAAAACACATCTACGTAATCCAAGTTCATTCG
Source organism: uncultured Aquimarina sp. (assembly GCA_937958985.1). GTDB lineage: Bacteria > Bacteroidota > Bacteroidia > Flavobacteriales > Flavobacteriaceae > Aquimarina. The sequence goes on along the minus strand of CALGLV010000005.1, from coordinate 48,600 downwards.
TTTTAAACTCTGATCCAAACTAGAAATTAAATATTTACGTGATCCAAAGTTCCCGTATGGTCCTTCCCACATATCGTAACCAGCTTTAGTGGCTATAAAAAGTTCATCACGGTAGGCTTCAAAATTTTGCTTATACAGCATTCCAAAATTGGCCTCTGCACTACCAAAAGGAGGTCCGTAATTATTCGCTAAGTCAAAGTGTGTAATTCCATTATCAAAGGCTGTCCTTAAAATAGCTTCTGCATTTGCTTGTAAATCGTACTTACCAAAGTTGTGCCATAGGCCTAAGGAAATAGACGGTAGTAAAACTCCACTCTTACCACTTCTATTGTAAGTCATTTCCTCATAACGTTTATTATTCGGATGGTATTTTTGGTAATTTGATTTATCGTTAATTTGCATTTTTTACTTTTTCTTAGCTTTTATTTATAATAATTACCTAAAAATAACGGTTTATATTATTATAGCCAATGAAATAGGGAGATTCTAATATATTAGTTGAAGATTAATTAATTTTCGATTTTGCTAAGTTTAATTTTTCCTCAAGCTTACTTAATTTATCATTCCATTCGCTTAATTTGGATTTAGAAAGTTCCCCTTTAGCTTTTAAAGCATTAAACTCTTTTTGTTCTTTATTGTAGTTGTTTTTTAACTTTATATAGTTTGACTTAGCTTCGGTATTCGTTTTTATTTTGCTTTTTAAACTTTCTAGTTGGCTTTCAAAAGCCTCTTTTTTAATTTTAGCTTCTTCTTCTATTTGCTTTTGCTTTTCAATCCCTTTTTCTAACTCTTTAAGCTGTTTTAACTCTTCTTTTCGTTGTTCTACAGTTAAATCAACCAAATCATAAATATTGTTTTTTTCAGAAGAACTCAATGTTTTTGTAATATTAGTACCTTCCTTTTGTATTTTTTTTCCTTTAACATCGTAAACTTCTCCTTTTTTTGTAATTATTTGCTCACTGCTTCCACAGGAAACTAAAAGAGCTGTTGATGCTAAAAAAATAATAGTTTTCACTAATTTCATAAAGTATATAAGTTTATTTCTGATTTGTGTTTTTAATATTCTTATTCGAGATAAGGTAAGTGTATATCCACATTAATGTAAAGGTTGGTATAATATCTATACCCGGAATGGCTTCTTCTATAAAAGTAATAATACCCGCTATTTTACCTTCTTTACCTTTATATAGTTTTGTCATAAGCCAAGCTGAAACAGGAGCCCAAACAGCATCTGTAGCTTCTCCAAAACCTGGTATTACATAAGAAATCATCCCAATGCCATCAAACAAAAGGCTAAGTAATAAGATTGTAATTTTATTCATTGTGTTTGTTTTAATATGCTAACACAAATGTTATTCCAAAAAATCTTTTTTCATTTCTTTTCGGAAATAGGTGTTTAATTTATCCACTTTGGGTTGAATAACAAACTTGCAATAGCCTTGTTCTTTATTTTGATTGAAGTAGTCGTTATGGTAATCTTCCGCAGGATAAAAAGCTTCAAATTGAGTTACCTCGGTAACTATGCTTTTTTCGAATACCGCTGCTGCCGTTAATTCTTTTATATAAGCTTCCGAAAATTGTTTTTGACTTTCAGAGGTGTAAAAAATAGCACTTCTATAATGGGTTCCTTTATCTGCTCCTTGTCTATTTAATGTTGTGGGATCGTGAGTTGCAAAAAAAACTTCTAATAGCTGTTGAAATTGTATTACCTCTACGTTAAAAGTTATTTCAATAACCTCGGCATGACCTGTTCGCTCGGTGGTTACCTCTCGATATGCGGGGTTTTTAATATGACCTCCGCTAAATCCCGATCTTACACCAACAACCCCATTTAAACGTTGAAAAACAGCTTCTGTACACCAAAAGCAACCTCCTGCAAAAACAGCTATTTCTTTTTTCATCCTTTATTTTTATTTAAAGGTAAGTTGTTTTTAGTGCAAAAAAAACTCGTTTACTTTTTCTTAACGAGTAAACGAGTTTCTATAATAAGTTTATAAAATTTTTAAATTCTAACCGCTATACCTTCTTGTTTCAATTTTTCTTTTAATTCAGGAATTCCTATTTCTTTAAAATGAAAAACGCTGGCAGCTAAAGCAGCATCGGATTTTCCTTCTTTAAAAGTATCTACAAAATGTTGCATATTTCCTGCGCCTCCAGAAGCTATAATTGGAATATTAAGTTCGGTACTTAAACGTGCTAAAGCCTTATTGGCAAAGCCATCTTTAGTTCCGTCGTTATCCATTGAGGTAAACAAAATTTCACCTGCTCCGCGGCTTTCGACTTCCTTAGCCCAATCAAACAAATTAAGCTCCGTGGGTACTTTTCCTCCTACTAAATGAACAATCCATTGACCGTTGATTTGCTTGGCATCGATAGCTACTGTAATACACTGACTACCGAACTTAGCCGAAAGTTCGTTTATTAATTCTGGACGCTTTACAGCCGAAGAATTTACCGAAACCTTATCGGCACCGTTTTGAAGTAAAACATCAACATCTTCTACCGATGAAATTCCTCCACCTACAGTAAACGGAATATTTACTTTTTCGGCTACGTTACGCACTAAATTTGCTAAGGTTTTGCGACGTTCCTCTGTTGCCGAAATATCCAAAAAAACCAATTCATCGGCTCCTGTTTTTGCATAAATCGCCGCTAACTCTACAGGGTCACCTGCATCACGTAAATCTACAAAGTTCACTCCTTTTACGGTGCGACCATTTTTAATATCTAAACAGGGTACAATTCTTTTTGTTAACATATGTATTTAGTATTGAGTTTTAAGCGCAAAGCAAACCTACTTTTCACCTAAAACCGATTACTTGGCACTATTTAATATATAATCTTCCAATTGCTTCATTGAAATTCTATTCTCATATATCGCTTTTCCGATAATTGTTCCCTCACAACCTATTTCAGCCAGTTTAGGTAATTCATCAAAAGTAGAAATCCCTCCCGAGGCAATTAGCTTAATGTTAGGAATTTCATTTAAAATTTTTTGATATAAATCAAATGAAGGACCTTGAAGCATTCCGTCCTTACTAATGTCGGTACAAATTACATAACTAACTCCTTGTTTTTGATATGCTTGTACGAAAGGAATAAGCTCTTGATCGCTTTCTTCCAACCAACCACTAACTGCTATTTTTTCATTATTAGCATCTGCCCCTAAAATTATTTTATCGGGCCCAAATTGTAACAACCAACTTTTAAAAGTCTCAGGATCTTTAACAGCAATGCTTCCTCCAGTAATTTGGTTGGCTCCGCTTTCAAAGGCTATCCGTAAATCTTCGTCGGTTTTTAAACCACCTCCAAAATCAATTTTTAAATTGGTTTGCGAGGCTATCGCTTCTAAAACTTTATGATTTACAATATGTTTTGATTTTGCTCCGTCTAAGTCTACTAAATGTAAGTACTCAATTCCATGAGCTTCAAACTCTTTTGCTACTTCTAAAGGGCTTTCGTTGTAAATTTTTTTTGTGCTATAATCTCCTTTAGAAAGGCGAACACATTTACCGTCTATGATATCTATGGCTGGTATTAATCTCATTTCTTTTTTTAGATAGTAGAACATAGATAATAGAACATAGATGTGAAAACCTAAACGCTATTATGTTTGTTCCTTATGCTTATAATTTTAAAAAATTCTCTAAAATTTGTTCCCCAACATCACTGCTTTTTTCAGGATGAAACTGGGTTCCGTAAAAATTGTTTTTTTGCAACGCCGAACTGTAGTTAATACCATAATCGGTAACACTTGCGGTATATTCACAAATAGGAGCATAAAAGCTGTGTACTAAATAAATATAGCTATCAACTTTAATGTTATTAAAAATTTCAGATTTAAAATCCCTAATTTGATTCCACCCTATTTGAGGTACTTTTACACTAGTATTAAACTTTACTACATCTACATTAAAAATCCCTAAGCCCTCAGTATTTCCTTCTTCTGTAGAATTGCACATTAATTGCATTCCTAAACAAATTCCTAAAACAGGTTGTTTTAATTGAGGTATTAAGGTATCTAAACCACTTTCTTTAAGTTTTTTCATGGCACTGCTTGCCTCTCCTACTCCTGGGAAAATTACTTTATCGGCAGTTTGTATTTCTTCAACATTATCACTTAAAACAGCTGTATATCCTAACCTTTCAATAGCAAACTTAATACTCTGAATGTTTCCTGCTCCGTAATTTATTATAATTATTTTCATTACTATGGCTTTAAGCTACAAGACTAATGTTACTAGCTTTTCTTTAAATAAAGTGCAAAAATAAGCAACCTGTTTGCTAACTGAAAATTTGCACTAATAATTCTCTTAAAATATCCGATTGACCAAACTGGCTAGCTCCAACCCCTTTACTTTTCACATCTGCATCGCGTATTTTTTCAATAATAAAGCTTACTTTTTTCATTGGGTAGTTACGGGCTGCAACAGCATAATCTTGTACAAAAAAACGATTCACTTTTAATTTGGATGCCACATTATTATCCGATTTATCACTTAAGCCGTGATACTGCATTATTCTAGAAAAATGAGTAAACAATAACGAAATTGTAACTACTAATGGCTTTTCTTTAGGGTTTTCTATAAAGTAATTACAAATTTTATATGCTTTGAGTTGCTCTTTATTCCCTATCGCTTTATTTAACTCAAATACATTAAAATCTTTACTAATACCAATATTTACTTCAACGTCTTTGGCCGTAATTGTATTTCCTTTAGGAATTATAATTTGGAGCTTATCAAGTTCATTCATAACTTTAGCCAAATCAGTACCTAAAAACTCAATTAGCATTAAACTCGCTTTGGGCTCAATTTTATACCCTTTATTACTCAATACCCCTGTTATAAAATCGCCTATTTGATTTTCGTATAATTTTTTACTTTCAAACAATACACCGTTTTTGGCAATTAATTTAGAAGCTTTTTTGCGTTTATCGGGTTTTTTATACTTACTACAAAACACCAAAATAGTAGACATCAGTGGAGCTTCAAAATAACCTGTAAGTAAATCAATTTGCTTTCCTAAGCTTTGTGCTTCCTTAACGATTACCACTTGGTAATCTGCCATCATAGGAAAACGTTTAGCAACACTTAATATTTCTCCTGCATTGGTTTCTTTACCATAAAGTATGGTTTGGTTAAAATCGCGCTCGTGCTCCTCCAATACATTATTTTGAATGTAATCAGAAATTACATCAATAAAATAAGGCTCTTCCCCTCCTAAAAAATAAATAGGTTTATATTTTTTGGCTTTAATATCCTTTAAAATGCTTTTAGCTTCTGTCATTAAATTATATTGAAGTACTTATCTTTACCTTAATTACAGTAATTAATAAATGCAAAATTTAGCGTTTCCGTCTTATAATTTCAGAATCAAAAATAGCGAAAATAAGATGGCTATTTTTGATATCATTCGTAAAAAATTTATTGTGCTTACGCCAGAAGAATGGGTGCGTCAACATGTAATTCATTTTTTAATAAACGAAAAGCAACACCCGCAAAGCTTAATTAACGTTGAAAAAGAGCTTACTGTTAACGGTACTAAAAAGCGCTATGACATTGTAACCTATAGGCCCGATGGTAGCATTTACTTAATGGTAGAATGCAAAGCTCCCAAAATTAAAATTACGCAACAGGTATTCGACCAAATTGCACGCTATAACTTAGCTTTAAATTCGGAACTTTTAATGGTAACTAATGGCTTGGAACATTATTTCTGTAATATAGATTATGAAACTGAAGGATACTTCTTTTTAAAAGAATTACCTATTTACAGTGCTCATTAATTTTTTTGATCTTAAAAACAGTAATGAAAGTAACAACAAACCAATTAGCTATAGTAATTTTAAACTGGAATGGAAAAGCTTTATTAGAGCAATTCTTACCCGCTGTTTTAGAATTTAGTGAAGAAGCAAAAATTTATGTTATAGACAATGCATCAACCGATGATTCTATAAATTGGTTGCAAAAAAAATATTCGCAAATTTCTGTAATACCATTAGCTAAAAATTTTGGCTATGCAGGCGGATATCAAAAAGGATTAAAACAAATTAATGAACCCTATTATTGTTTATTAAATAGTGATGTGGAAGTAACTAAAAATTGGCTTCCTCCCATTTTAGAGTTGTTTGAAGACAAGACCATTTCTGCTATTCAACCTAAAATATTAGATTATTCGAATAAAAAATATTTTGAATATGCCGGTGGCGGTGGTGGTTTAATCGATAGTTTAGGGTATCCTTATTGTAGAGGGCGTGTTTTTGATTCTATTGAAAAAGATAACGGACAATACAACGACACTGTGGAAATTTTTTGGGCATCGGGTGCTTGCTTTTTTATACGAAGCGCTGATTTTTGGAATGTTGGTGGTTTGGATAGTGATTACTTTGCTCATCAAGAAGAAATTGACCTGTGTTGGCGATTACATAATCACGGCAAAAAGATAATGTATTGCGGTACCTCAACAATATATCACGTAGGAGGAGCTTCTTTAGCTTACGTAAGTCCTAAAAAGACTTTTCTGAACTTTAGAAACTCTCTGTATTCTATTTTAAAAAATGTAAAAGGAACTAAGGCTTTTGGTGTCCTATTTTTAAGAATGCTTTTAGATGGTTTGGCAGGAATCCAATTTCTGATACAAATGAAACCCAAACACTTTTTTGCGATTTTAAAAGCATATTTTAGTTTTTACAAGAACTTGACCTCAACTTTAAAAAAGAGAAAGAACATCTCTAAAAAAGAAATCCACTACAATACTAAAAGTATTGTAGTGGATTATTTTGTTTTTAAGAAGTATAAAAATTAAGCCTCTATATGTAACTCCGTAAAATCTTTAGTTACTACAAAAGTCGCAATTCCTTCTTCGTAAGTAATTTCTGGAGTAATTAAATCATTATCAAGTTCAATAGTTTTAATTTCAAAAGGACTTCCTATTAGTCTTATTTTGAAGGTATCATAAGTGGTAACAAATTTACCGCGCTTGTGTTGCTGTAAAATAATTTCACCGTCTTTACCTACATTTCTAAAAGTACGTCGACTGAAATCTCCTTTTTTGTAACCATAACCATCGTTATCATCCTCATACAAGTTCGATTTATCTTCACCATCTATATAATAACAATCCAAAGTTAATTCGGTGATTTCTTTTTCTCCGACATATTGTTGAATTGGATTTCGCGCTATTACAGCTCCTGCCTTAACAAATAAAGGCATAGAATCTAGGTCTGCATCAATCCAATATTCTTTTCCTCCTTTGATTACAGTATTCGACCAATAGTCAAACCAAATTCCTTTAGGAATATACATACGTCTTCCTTTGGCATTAGGTTCATTTATTGGACAAACTAAAATCTTTTCTCCAAAAATAAATTCATCTGTACGATAATGTGTTTGCACATCGCTTTGATCGTACATTACTAAAGATTTTAGTATTGGTGTACCATGCTCTATATATTTCCAAAAAGCAGTGTATATGTACGGTAATAACTCGTAACGTAATTCTATAAATTTTCTAGAAATATCTGTAATTTCTTCACCGAAAGACCAAGGTTCTTGCTCCCCATGATCTCCACTAGAGTGCACTCTAAAGAAAGGATGAAAAACTCCTAATTGAATCCAACGCGCAAATAATTCGCCATTAGGTTGTTGTGCAAAACCACCAATATCTGTACCTGCAAAAGAATATCCAGACATACACATACGTTGAATTTGACGGTTGGCAACTACCAAATGTTCCCATGTAGCAATATTATCCCCCATCCAAGTACTTGAATAACGCTGTGTACCCGAATATGCTGATCTTGTAATTACAAAAGGCCTATTAGGACGCGCAGAGTTTTTTACTCCGTGATATGTCGCTCTAGCCATTTGCATTCCATAGATATTGTGTGCTTTTCTATGACTACAAGGATTCCCATCGTAATCGTGGCGTACATCATCAGGAAAAGACTTTCCTGGTACATCCATTACCGCAGGTTCGTTCATATCATTCCAAACACCTGCTACACCTGTTTCTTCTATTAAGCCTTTAAATAATCCGGCCCACCATTCGCGAACTTCAGGTTTGGTAAAGTCTGGGAAGTAACATTCTCCAGGCCATACTTTACCTTTCATATACGGTCCATCGGCACGTTTACAAAAATAATCGTTCTCTAAACCTTCTAAAAACACGTCGTAATCATAATCTATTTTAATTCCAGGATCAATAATCACTACCGTTTTAAATCCATCGTCGGCTAATTCTTTAACCATACGAACGGGCTCCGGAAACTTTTCTTTATCCCATGTAAAACAACGGAAACCTTCCATGTAATCGATGTCTAAATAAATAGCATCACAGGGTATTTGTAATTCTCTAAATTTGCCAGTAATTTCTTTTACCTTTTCTTCAGGATAGTAACTCCATTTACATTGATGAAAACCTAAAGCCCATAATGGTGGTAATTCTGGTACCCCTGTAAGATGCGTATATTTTTCTACTACCTCTTCAATTTTTGGTCCGTGGATAAAATAATAATTCATTTCTCCACCCTGTGCCCAAAAGCTAGTTACTTGGCGACGTTCATTACAAAAATCAAAGTAAGTGCGAAACGTATTATCGAAGAAGATACCGTAGGCTACATTATGATGAAGACCTACATAAAATGGAATTGATTTGTAAATTGGATCTGTTTCTGCTCCAAAAGCATAAGAATCGGTTGCCCAGTTTTCAAGGCGTTTTCCTTTTAAGTTTAAATGCATCGGTTTATCACCTAAACCATAAAAATTTTCAGCATCCTCGGATACTTTACTCATTTTTACAATATCGTTTCCTAACTCATAACTTTCTTCCCAATGAAACCCTTGCTCGTCTTTAAGTATTACGTTATTAGTTTCCGCACAATGAATGGTTTTCTTTAAATCGCTCTTTGAAATTCGAATTTTTATTTTCGTTGTTTCAATGATATATTCATTCTTTTCTTCTTTTAATTCTAAAAAATTAAAACCTGTAGTTGGGTTTTTATCAATAGCATAAGAAAAGTCTTCTTCAAATTTATTAGTTGTTGTATACCTGAAGCGTACTACACTATCTCTAAGCACTGTTACTTGAAGTATTACTCTATTTGCCGTATGAAAATAAAAAGTATCTAATTCTTTATCCTGTTTAATTATATGACTGGGGTATTGATTCCCCTTTTTTTCAATTTCTTCGTTTAAAATCATAACAATTGATTAGTTTTTTTCAAAGATTATAAATATACCCCTTAGGGTGCTACTTAAGTTATTATATAAAGTTAAATCATATACTCTTTAAAACAACTACCGATAACGGTGGTAGTGTTAGAAAAAGTGAATAATTTTTGTTATGTAGTTTTTTACTCTCTGCTTTTAAGATATTTTCATTTTTAACCCCACTTCCATAATATTCTTCTAAATCAGAATTGAAAATTTCTTTCCATTCACCTTTTTCATGAACACCAATACCGTAATTTTCTCTTACTTCAGGGGTGAAATTACATAATACAATCAAATCGTTTTGCACATCATGACCTTTACGAATAAAACTCATTACTGAATTTTGACTATCGTCTAATGATATCCATTCAAAACCTTCTCCGCTAAATCCTTTTTCAAATAAAGCTGGCTCTTTTTGGTAGGTTAAATTCAATTCTTTCATGTAAGATTGAAATTTATGATGTGGCTCGTACTGAAGTAAATGCCAATCTAAGCTGTGTTCAAAATTCCATTCAGAGGTTTGAGCAAACTCCCCCCCCATAAACAATAGTTTAGTTCCTGGGTGCATATACATTAAGCCCAACATTACTCTTAAGTTTGCAAAACGTTGCCAATCGTCGCCCGGCATTTTATAAATCAACGATTTTTTGCCATGCACTACCTCATCATGAGATAAGGGTAACATGAAATTTTCGCTAAAAGCATAGGCTAAACTAAAAGTAATATCATTTTGGTGGTATTGTCTAAAAAAAGTGTCTTTAGAAAAATAATCCAAGGTATCATTCATCCAACCCATCATCCACTTCATTCCAAAACCTAAACCGCCATACTCTACAGGTTTAGTAACACCGGGGAAAGCGGTAGATTCTTCCGCTATGGTTTGTACTCCTTCAAAGCGAGTATAAATTTCTTTATTTAAAGCTATTAAAAAATCCTTTGCCTCTAAGTTTTCATTGCCGCCGTAAATATTAGGCTCCCAACCTCCTTCTTCTCTTGAATAATCTAAGTATAACATTGAAGCTACTGCATCTACTCTTAAACCATCGATATGAAATTCTTGCAACCAAAAAACGGCGTTACTAATTAAAAAGGCTTTTACTTCGTTTCGACTATAGTTAAATATTAAACTTTTCCAATCTGGATGATATCCTTTACGAGGATCTGGATATTCATACAAGTGAGATCCATCAAACATTCCTAAACCGTGTGCATCTTCTGGAAAATGAGAGGGTACCCAATCTATCAATACTCCTATATCATTTTGATGGAATTGATCGATTAAATATTTAAGATCGTCTGGTTGACCAAATCGAGAACTTGGCGCGAAATACCCTGTTAGCTGATATCCCCATGAAGGGGAATAAGGGTATTCCATAACAGGCATAAATTCTACATGAGTAAAATTCATTGCCTTAACATAAGCTACTAAATCTTTGGCTAATTCTTTAAAACTTAGGTTTTCGTTATTAGCATTTTTTTTCCAAGACTCTAAATGAACCTCGTATACCGCATAAGGCTTATCTAATCCATTTTTATCCTTACGATACCCCATCCAAGCAGTGTCTTTCCATTTATAGGTAGACGCTTTTTGAATGATAGAAGCTGTTTTAGGCGGTAATTCACATAGCCTACCATACGGATCTGCTTTTTCGGTTACAATGCCATTATTATGAGATTCAATTTTATATTTATATAACTCACCATGACCTATACCAGGTATAAAACCTTCCCAAACTCCAGAGCTGTCCCAACGAACATTTAATTGGTGTTCGTTGCCTGACCAATAATTAAAATTCCCTATTACAGAAACTGTTTTTGCCGAGGGCGCCCATACCGAAAAATAAGTTCCTTCAACTCCGTTAAGAGTAATTACATGAGCTCCAAACTTTTCAAACAAATTGTAATGTGTCCCGCTTTTAAGTAATGAAATATCAAAATCTGTAAACAGCGAATACGATTGAACTTGAGACATATAATAATTTAATTATTTATTAAAAATAAGCACCTACTAGTAGTAAGTGCTTTAATTGTTGTGTGGTTAATTCTATATTAACCAATTACTGTGTTTGGAGCTATAACTGCACTATTCTTTATTACAATTACACCATCTCTAACCACATAAGTATCAGTTTCAACATCTGATAGATGATCTCCTCCTTTGATTGTAACATTATTACCAATACGGCAGTTTTTTTCTACTATAACTCCACTTAAATTACAATTATCTCCAATACCAATATAAGGCTTACCTAATTTTAAACACGTATCGATTTCTGTTAAGGTTTGGTAATTATCTGCCCCCATAATATATGCATCTTTAATAACTGTACCTTCACCTATTCGAGAGCGCACTCCTATTATAGAATGTTCTATTGAGGTAGCCGAAACAATACATCCTTCACTTATCATGGCCTTGCTTACTCTTGTATTATTTATTTTACAAGGAGGTAAAATTCTCGCTCTTGTAAGTATGGTATTTTCTTTGTCGAATAAATTGAATTTAGGAATATCATCCGTTAACGCTAAATTAGCTTCATAAAAAGCTTTTATTGTTCCTATATCCTCCCAATATCCTTCGTATTGATATCCATATACTTTTCTTCCTCCTGTTATTGCATCAGGAATAATTTCTTTACCAAAATCAATAGCGTCATTACTTAATACTTCATCTAACACTTTTCTATTAAAGATATAGATACCCATAGAAGCTAAATATTCTTTTCCTTCTGATTTCATCTTTTCAGAAACCTCAGATTCCCACCCTGATAATTCTTCTAAAGGAGGTTTTTCTGTAAAGGTTTTTATGAAACTATTTTCATCGGTTTTTAAAATACCAAATGCTGGAGCTTCTTTGGAGGATACTGGCTGCGTTGCAACTGTGATTTCTGCACCACTCTTTACGTGATCTTCTACCATTTGCATTAAATCCATTTGGTACAATTGATCTCCTGAGAGAATTAAAGCATATTCCCAATCATCAATTCTATTAAAATGATGTTGACATTGTTTTACGGCATCCGAAGTACCCTGAAACCATGTTTGATTATCTGGTGTTTGCTCAGCGGCTAAAATATCTACAAATGCATTACTAAACCCGCTAAACTGATAGGTGTTTTTTACGTGAGAATTTAATGACGCTGAATTAAATTGTGTTAAAACAAACATTCTTTTTAAATCGTTGTTCAAACAATTTGAAATTGGAATATCTACCAATCTATATTTTCCTGCAATAGGAACTGCTGGTTTTGAGCGGTGACTTGTTAATGGCTCTAAACGTGTTCCTCTTCCTCCTCCTAGGATAATACTCAGCACTTTTTTATTTAACATAGGGTTACTTTTTTGACAATTTTATAATTGATTCATACATTTTTAAATATTCTTTAGCTGATTTATTCCAGCTATTCTCGATTTTCATTAATTGCTTTCGCTTTGCTTTAAAAAATGTTGCATTGGCATATACATCAACAGCTCTTTGTATAGCAAAACTTATTTCGTGTACATTAATATCGTTTATTACAATTCCGTATCCATCTTCCCCGTTATCAATATCGATTACTGTATCGCTAAGTCCTCCTACATTACTTACAATAGGAATCATACCATAGCGCATAGCATACATTTGATTGAGTCCACAAGGTTCTACTCTTGAAGGCATTAATAAAAAATCTGCCCCACCATAAATTACATGTGATAACTCTTCGCTATACCCTATATATGTATTAAAATTGGTTGGGATCTTTTCTTTTAAATCGTTTAACTCCTTTTCTGTTTCTGGGTTTCCACTTCCCAATACAAGAATATTAACTTTTTGTTTTTGAACCTCTAATACATTATAAACAGCGTCAGCTAAAAGGTCGGAACCTTTTTCATATACAAACCTCCCTATAAATGCTACTAAAGGCAAAGATTCATCTAAACCAAACTTTTTGCATAGCGCTTCTTTATTACCTTTCCGACCTTTATTTACACTTCTTAAATCAAAATTTGACACTAACATAAAGTCGGTTTTAGGGTTCCAAACCCCGGTATCAACTCCATTTAAAATTCCAAGTGATTTTTCTTTTTCGTTACGTAATAAGCCTTCTAAGCCATTGGCTATTTCTTGTAATTCATTTAAATAATTAGGAGAAACTGTAGTTATTTTCCATGCACATTTTATAGCTGTAGCCAAGGGATTAATACGTCCGTACCAATCTATAAGACCCGCATTTTCAATATTAAAATTAGCTAAATAATGCATTTTATCATATTCAAAATCTCCTTGGTATTGAGCATTATGAATAGTTAGTACAGATGGGATATTTTTTAACAAACTATACTTGAATCCGTGCCCCATAAAAAAGGGAATAAATCCTGTGTGGTGGTCGTGACAGTGAACTACATTAGGTTTATTTTTAACCAAAAGAATATAATCACAAGCTACTTTTTGGAAAGCCACAAATCGTTCTACGTCATTTGGATAACCGTATACATTTTCTTTATCTGTTAATCCGTCGATTTTAATTAAATGAACATCAAACCCTAAAACGTTTTTGTTCAATTTCAAAATAACGTAATCAAAATTTTGATTCCCAAGGCTTACAATTCCTTTTGTTATCGTTTTTAATTTTTTGTTATTTGACTGAGTAAATTTATTATCGTAAAAAGGCATTACGACACTTGAAGATACCCCTGAGGCTTCTTGATATTTTGGCAATGCACCAACTACATCTGCTAATCCTCCCACTTTAGCTATGGGAAAACACTCTGCACTAATATGAATTATTTGCATTAATGAAATTTGTTTTTAACTACTGACTAATCTAATATAATTATCTGTTTTTTATAATTAAATACCTAAGTTTTTACCAAAAAAAATGTGTTTTAACGAATCCTTAAAACAAATTGATATAGTATCCATAAAAATCAAGTTGAAACCGTTTTTGTTGTAAATTATTGAATAATAAACAATTACAAATACACCTCTATTTCATTTTTCTAGTAAATTATTCAATCTAATTGGCCAAGCTTAATACTATATCTTAAGAAATGTGATTAACTTATCGTTGAGCTAGGTTACTTAAAGAAAAACAGATGCTCAAAAAACCCCATCTACTTATAGCTACTTAAGAAGCGTGCAAAATATTACTAGACATTGGGGAACCTATTTTAAACCCTGTAATCAACATTTTGTAAATAGGTATCAAATAGTAATGCTTTAATAGAATTAGAAATATTGATTTCAGATTCTATTAAAGCATTTATTTTAAGATTCGTTTAAAGACAAAAAACTATGATTCTTCTGGAATATTTTCTAAAACAGCTAAAACCAATTTCCAGTATTTTTGTACAGAGCTTATTGAAACACGCTCGTCAGGAGAATGTGCTCCTAGAATAGTAGGTCCAAATGATATCATTTCCATTTCCGGATAATGCTCTCCTATTATACCACATTCCAAACCTGCATGACAGGCCATTACATGTGCTCTTTCTTTGTGTAACTCATAATACGTATCGTCTACCAATTGTAAAATTGCAGCATCTCTTTTAGGTTGCCACCCTGGGTATTCTCCTCCAAAAGCAACTTCGCAGCCAGAAAGCTCAAACGCTGCTCGTAAACTATTAGCAACATCGTCCCTTGAAGACTCTACACTACTTCGTGTTAAGCATTCAATTTGTAGTGTTCCGTTACTTATTATAACTTTAGCTATATTATTAGAGGCCTCGACTAAATCTTTTATTTCTGGAGACATACGAAACACTCCGTTATGAGCTGCATATATAGATTTTAAAATACCTATTTGCACCCCTAAATCCATTATTTTTTGTGGTGCTTCCGTTTTTACGACATCAATTTTTAAATTCGGATCCATTTTTTGTTGTTCCGCTTTTATTAAATCAGAAAGTAATTTCATTTCTGTTTCAAAAGCTTGTTGATGGACTTTATCAACTACCACAACAGCATCGCTTTCTCTTGGGATTGCATTTCGAAGACTCCCTCCTTGTAAACTATGGATTCTCAATCCAAAATTTTCATAGGCATCTAATAGCAGCCTATTCATAATTTTGTTAGCATTTCCTAAACCTTTATGAATTTCAATTCCCGAATGTCCGCCCTCTAAGCCTTTTACCGAAATCTTATAAGCTGCTTTAGTCTCATCAACCATCTCTTGCTTATATGAACGTTTTGCAGTAACATCTACACCACCAGCACACCCAATACAAATTTCATCATCTTCTTCGGTATCTAAATTCAATAAAATTTTACCTGTAAGCAAATCATTTCCTAGATTTTGAGCTCCTGTCATTCCCGTTTCTTCATCAACAGTAAATAGCGCTTCAATAGTAGGATGCTTAATTGTATTTGAAGCTAAAATTGCCATAATAGTAGCTACTCCAATACCATTATCCGCCCCTAAAGTAGTTCCCTCTGCTTTTACCCAATCTCCTTCAACCTTCATTTGAATACCCTGTGTATTAAAATCGAACTGAGTATCATTGTTTTTTTGATGTACCATATCCAAATGCGACTGCATTACTACGGTTTTTCTGTTTTCAAAACCTTTGCTAGCGGGTTTTATAATTACTACATTTCCTTCCGCATCTTGTTTATATACTAACCCCAAAGATTTTGCAAAATCAATCATAAAAGCAATAACGCGTTCTTCTTTTTTAGAAGGACGAGGAACGGCATTAAGTGCTGAAAATTGCTTCCAAAGAGACTGTGGTTGTAATTGTAGTATATCTGTATTCATAAATAAGGCTTCTTTTACTCAAATATAAGTATTCATAAATGTCAAATAACTAAAAATAACTATTTTTAAGACATGAATTTAAAAAAGTGGATTCTTCCGATAATACTTCCTGTTCAAATTTTATTTATAAAATGGGCCAGTAACCATAGCCTTTGGGTTGAAGAAAATTACAGTCAGGTTTTATATCCACAAATAAGCAAGTTATTGCGGTCTATATTTGGTGTATTCCCTTTTTCTGTTGGTGATATTTTATACCTAATTATTGCGATTAATATTTTAGCTTTTATATTTAAAAAAATAAGAAAACGCCAAGTAACCTTCCAAGAAGTTGTTCGAAAGTCTTTAGTTTTAGCCTCTGTTATTTACTTTGCATTTCATTTACTGTGGGGATTAAATTATTACCGAAACCCATTGCATAAAATTTTACAAATTGAAGATAAGTACACCACAGACCAACTAGAACAAGTAACGCTTAAATTACTTAAAAAATCCAATGAGTTACACCAACAAATAGAAGCTGTAGATAGTTTAGCTGTGACGTTTCAATACACAACAGAGCAAATTTTTGATCGTACCATAGAAGCTTATAATGAGTTGCACAAAAAAATTCCTAAACTAAAGTATGCTCCAAAAAGTATAAAAAAATCAATGTTGAGCATTCCTTTAACTTATATGGGTTTTAGCGGTTATTTAAATCCGTTTACCAACGAAGCGCAAGTAAACCGATTAATTGTGCCTTACAAAATGCCAACTACAAGCTGCCATGAAGAAGCTCACCAATTAGGGTTTGCTAAAGAAAATGAAGCTAATTTTATTGGTGTAATGGCCTGTATGAATAGTAACGATCCTTATTTTCAATATTCGGGTTACACTTTTGCTTTGCGTTATTGCTTACATGAGTTATACCTTAGAGATTATCAAAAATTTATATGCATCAAAGAAAAAATGCGTCCTGGGATTTTAAAAAATTATGATGAAAGCCGAGAGTTTTGGTTGGCTTACGATAACCCTTTAGAACCGCTATTTAAACTTTTTTACGGTGAGTTTTTAAAAGTTAATAATCAATCGAAAGGAATAAATAGTTATAATTATGTAGTAGCCCTATTTGTAAATTATTTCATTTAAAAATAAGACTGCTTTTTAGCTACATTTTAATACGCAAAAAAGGCTACTCATTACAAGTAGCCTTTTTCTAGTTTAGTCAGTATAGTTGTTTGTTTCAGAATAGTTTATTCTCCGAAAACACTCGGGTATTACTGTTATATATCTTCAAAGCTTACATCGGTAAATCCCAATGTACTTTCAGTGGGTATTACTTTTTCATTCGAATCTCCTAATAAAGCTTCATATGGTTTTTGATAATCCTTTTGGTGACGCTCGCTAATAACCTCTTGCCCTTTTTCGTTAATTACATAATTAGTCATTTCATTTAAAATTTCAGTAAAACCAGTAAAATCTTCTTTGTACAAGTAAATTTTATGTTTTTTATAATGAAAAGAACCGTCATCGTTAGTAAATTTTTTACTCTCAGTTATGGTTATATAGTAATCTCCCGCTTTTGTAGCTCTAACATCGAAGAAATAAGTTCTTCTCCCTGCTCTCAAAACTTTAGAAAAAATTTCTTCTTTTTCTAATGTTCCATAATCACCCATAATATTTATTATTTCTTTAGTTATCTAATCCAAAAATGGAAAAAAAAATCAACGCACACAAAAAAAAGTTAAAAATCTTTTTGTTTTAGCTGTTTATCATACAGTTTTTGATAGTACCCATTGGCTGCTTTAAGTGCTGCATCAGTACCTGTTTGTATGAGTTTTCCTTCTTCTAAAACCAATATTAAATCTGCGTTTTGAACCGAAGAAATTCGATGACTCACAATAAGCGCCGTTTTTTCTTCTGCCAAATTATTAATATTTGCTACAATTTGTTCTTCTGTTTCTGTATCGACTGCAGATAAACAATCGTCTAACAATAATATTTCAGGCTTTTTAATCACTGTACGCGCTATGGAAACGCGTTGTTTTTGCCCCCCTGATAAAGTTACCCCTCGTTCTCCTAAAAGTGTATTGTAACCATTTTTAAAATTAATAATATTATGATGTACCGAAGCCAATTCAGTAGCTTCGATTAGTTCTTTGTCTGTCGCATTTTCTTTTCCAAAACGTAAATTATTAGCTATAGTATCACTAAACAGAAAAGCATCTTGAGGTACAAAACCAATTTTTGATCTTAAAGTCTCTAAACTTATATTTTTTAAAGGGACATCATCTATGTATATAACACCGCTTGTAGGGTCGTATAAACGCGCTAACAGCTCTAATAAAGTAGATTTACCAGAACCTGTATTACCTACTATACCCAGTGTTTTACCTTTTTGTAAGGTAAATGACACCTTTTTTAAAGCCTCTATACCGGTATCGGGATAAGTAAAACTTACATTATCAAATCTTATAGTGTTATTTAATTTAAAGCTTTCTTTTTCAACTGAATCTGTGATTTCTGGTGTGGTGTCCAAAAATTCATTAATTCTTTTTTGTGAGGCTTCCGCTTGTTGTACTATAGAAGACACCCAGCCTACAGTGGCCACAGGCCATGTTAGCATATTTACATAAATAATAAACTGCACTAAAATACCAAAGTCTTTTATTTCTCCATCAATGTATTGTTGCCCTCCTACATAAATTACAATAACATTACTTGCTCCTATTAATAAAACCATTAAAGGAAAAAATAATGCTTGAACACTAGCTAAATGGATACTCTTTTCTTTATGCTCCGCTGCAATTTGATCGAAATTTTGTTGTGTACTTTTTTGAATACCGTAAGCCTTAACAACGGATATTCCACTAAATGCCTCTTGAGTAACCGATGTAAGTTTGGATAAATATTCTTGTACTACCGTTGTACGTTTATTTATAGCTACACTTAAAAAATAAATAGCAATACTTAAAAAAGGTAATGGTGCTACGGTATATAAAGTTAATTTAGGAGCCACACTCGACATATAAAATAAGCAAATAATAAACAGTGTAATTGTATTTACACTATACATTAAAGCTGGGCCAGCGTACATCCTTACCTTCATTACATCTTCACTAATACGGCTCATTAAATCGCCAGTACGGTTGGATTTGTAGAAACTTAACGAAAGTTTTTGGTAGTGATTGTAAATTTCATTTTTAAGGTCAAATTCAATAAACCTAGAAACCACTATAAAAGTTTGACGCATTAAAAACATTAAAAAACCTGCAGCTAAAGCTACTCCAATTATTAAAACTATGTTTAAAATTAATTGGTGCCTTACCTCACTTAAGTCAGTGACTAAGCCTTTTTGATATTGCTCAACAATAGAAACCGAATCGCCTACTAATTTAGGTACGGCAACAGCAAAAATCCGAGATCCGATGGCTATAAATAACCCTAAAATTAAACGTACTTTATACTTTGAAAAATAAGTGTTAATATGTTTTAATGACTTCAATAAAGTGGTTTTAGAAATACAAGTACACAAATATAAATGTTTACCTGTTAGTGGGGTAAACTATTTAAGAATTTTACTTTTAACCGCTTCATTAGGTCGCGCATATTCAAACCTGTCTAAAGGCTTAGGTAAAGCATATTCGTCCAAACCATTAATACAAACAGTTGCTGCTTTTTCTAAATTTAAAAAACCATCACTATCTTGAATATGTTCATCAAAATACAAATGTTTAATCGCTCCAATTACTAACAAACACCCGTTTTCTTTAATTTTATACGTGTTTACATATTCACAACCTAATTGTATCGCACTTTCACGAACAAATGGAGCGTAAAAATCAGTTTTATACTCTTCTGTTAGTCCTGCTGCAGTGAATTCAGAAACACTTTCTTCAAAACTTGCTGCCGTATGATGCGCTTGTTTAATAATGCCGCTATGAACCTGATTAACCGTAAAATATTTAGTGCTTAATATATTTTCGTAGGTATGCCTAGCTACCGTATGTGGCCTCAACGTAAAATGAATTAACGATGGACTGCTCCCTAGGTGACAAACCGAATTGAAAATAGCCAAGTTTGTTGCCCCTTCGGAATTTTTTGTTCCGATAAGGTTTGCCGATTTATATCCTGTTACACTATTCATTAAATTCACTTTAGGAAAGCGATCTAAATTATTTATTTCTTCGTGAGTTAAGTGTTTTTTCATTTTCAAAAATTTACTTCAAAAGTAAGCGGTGTGCCATGGTTCTATTTTTTTTTATAACAATTTTAAGATAAGTCTATCCAATCGGATTTTACTAGACTTAATAAAGTTGAAATTTATACTTAACTTGCGTTTTAACCTGAAGTATAATCGATTTTTTTAGGCAAAGAGTACATTAAACACAAAATGAAACAACCCAATATAGCCATTGTTGGAAGCGGACTTGTTGGTTCTCTTTTAGCCATTTACTTATGTAAACGTAATTACCAAGTTACTATATTTGATCGCCGCCCAGATATTAGAAAAATTAAATTTAGTGGACGTTCCATTAATTTAGCAATGTCCGTTAGAGGTTGGAATGCTTTAGAAAAAGCTGGAATTAAGAAAGAAGTAGAAGACCTTGGTTTACCAATGAATAAACGTTTTATTCATGTAAATGACAAAGACGATTACACACAAAATTACGGTAAAGATGGCGAAGCTATTTACTCGATTTCACGTGGGGTACTAAACCGTAAAATGATTGACCTTGCCGAAGAGGCTGGTGCTATTTTTAAGTTTGAAGAAAAAGTGTGGGATATTAATTTACCCGAAGCTAAAATATATACAGGCGAAACTGAAAAAGGAAAATGGCAAGAATATCAATTTGATTTAATATTTGGCTGTGACGGTGCTTTTTCAAGAGTACGACATAAAATGCAACGCAGAAGTCGTTTTAATTATTCACAAGATTTTTTAAATACCGGATATAAAGAGCTAAGTATACCTGCTGGTAAAGACGGTAAACACCTAATAGATACAAACTCTTTACATATATGGCCTAGAGGTAAATTTATGCTAATTGCGCTCCCTAATTTAGATGGAAGTTTTACTTGCACCCTATTTATGCCTCATGAAGGCAAAAACTCTTTTGAGGAGCTTCAAACAGCAGAAAGCATTACTGATTTTTGGAAAATTCACTTCCCTGATACCTTAGCAATAATGCCTACTCTTTTAGAAGATTTTCAAAACAATCCTACAAGCGCACTGGTAACCACTAAATGTTTTCCTTGGACATATTGGGATAAAGTAGCATTGGTAGGAGATTCTGCCCATGCTATCGTACCTTTTTACGGACAGGGTATGAACGCAGGCTTTGAAGATGTTTATGAACTAGACCAGATTATAGGTAAACTAGGAGATGATAATTGGCAAGCTATTTTTGAAGCCTATCAAAATAAACGCAAACCCAATGCAGATGCTATTGCCGAACTTTCCTACAGAAACTTTATGGAAATGAGTTCTAAAACAGCCGATCCTTCTTTTATTTTACAGAAAAAAATTGAAAAGAAATTTACTGCTACCTATCCTAAACTATGGGTGCCTTTATATTCTAGGGTCACATTTTCAAACAAACCGTATGCTGAAGCTCTAGGCTTAGGTGAACAGCAAGAAAAAATTATGTCCGAAATCATGACTATGAATAACATTGAAACGCTTTGGGATAGCGAAATTGTAATGAATAAAATTAAGGAAAAAGCAGAAATCCTTCACGGTAAATAATCCAACTAATGGAAATTATAAGTGTCGCATTTAATAGCCTTTTTTATCTAGAAGGTGTTAACCTGCGCAAAAAATTATTTTTTGAAGGTTATACAAATGCACAAGAATTAATAAACGATGTTTACGAAAAACAAAGTAAACATATAATTGCCCTAGAAAACAATGTAGTAATTGGTACTGGCAGACTTACATTAATCAAAGAGAAAGCTGTAATTTCTCAGATGACTGTAGTAGCTGAGAAGCAAAAACAAGGAGTAGGAAAATCTATTTTATCAACATTAATATCAATTGCTTTGCTTTCCGATGCTATTATTACAATTCAATTAAGTGCACGCGTATCGGCAATACCGTTTTATTTAAAAAATAATTTTAAAGCTACTGGTAAGGTGTATGCTTCACAAAAAACAGGAATCTCTCATCAACTCATGGTTTTGCAAAACCAATAATTTTAGTATTTTTAAGCTCTTATGTTAAATAAAGTAATCTGTTTTTTTTTAATCTACTTGGGAAGCAATAATTTGTGTTTCTCCCAAACAAGTAATATAGAAAGTTCTGTTTCCAATAGCTACATTACCGTTACCATGTGCTTAGGAGACGAAGTTGTGCTGGATGGTGATGATGGAGAAGATTCGTACTACGATTGGAGTACCGAAGAATATGAAAAAACAATTACAGTATATGACCCAGGAAAATATGTAGTTACCATTACTAAAGAAGAGGATGAAAATTATTTAGCTGTTAAAACTTTTTATGTAAAAGGTGCAGAAGGCCCAGCTATAAATAGAATTTCAGTTAAAAAGGAGGATAATACTATTAAAATTTACACTCGAGAAGATGGAAATTATGAATATTCTTTGAACGGCAAAGATTTTCAAGCTTCTAATATCTTTGAAAATTTAAAAAATGGCCCTTATGAGTTTTACGCCAGAGATACCGATAGTTGTGAAGCTGTAGGTCCTGTTTTTAGGTTTATCAAGTTATAAAAAAAAGGATGTTTAAATAAACACCCTTTTTCAATACTGCTGTTAATTAGCTTTACTAATTCAATAATTCAGCTATTTTATTTTCTAGCGCTTGTCCTCTAAGGTTTTTAGCTATAATTACCCCATTTTCATCCAACAAGTAAGTTGTTGGTATAGAACGTACTCCAAAAGGCTTTCCTAAAGGCTCTTGCCAACCTTTTAAATTTGATACATGTTTCCATGTTAATCCGTCATTTTCAACAGCTTTTTGCCATTTTTCGGCTTTTTGATCAAAAGATATCCCTATAATTTCTAAACCTTTACTTTTATACTTATTGTAAATGCGAACTACATTAGGATTTTCTGCTCTACAAGGTCTGCACCAAGATGCCCAAAAGTCTAAAATTGTTATTTTACCTAAATTATCATTCAAACTTAATTTTTCACCCGATAATGATGGTGCAGTAAAATTAGATACCTTATCCCCTATTTTATTACTTGTTTCTATAATAGAACTAATTGCTGTTTCCGCATTTCTTCCTAGTCTAGAGCTTTTCATTTCTGGAGTAAATTTTTCATAATAGGCCTTAGCTTCGGTTGATTTTATCATTTTTTGACTTACCAAATCTGTCAAAGCCATAATTGCTGCTACGGTATTGGGTGTTTCTCCTAAAATTCTTAAACGCATTTCCTTACTAGCTACGGCTAAAGAATCTTTACGTTTTTGAGCATTTTGTAAACCTGGATAATCCGCATTTTGTTTCGCTATATTGTTTTCTTTTGTAATATCCTGCGCTACAGCGCCAAGTTTATTTATTTGATCTAAAAAGTTAACAAAAGTTTTATTTTCTTCTCCTCCATCAATTCTAGCACCACGTAGATCATTAACATCAGCCTTAATTTTTAATGCTTTATTTTCTGAAATAAATAAAATATTTCCTTTAGTAGATTTCGCAAAACTTAAAAAGTAAAAATCTTTACTCGTTGGAGCGGGTAAATCAAGACTGAATTTACCATCAATCATTTGTATTGAATCTATTATAATAGGTCTGTTAGCATCGCTTACTGTATTTATGTAAACCATGTCCTTAGATTCAAAACCTGTCAAGTCACCTGAAATGCTATATCCTTCTTCTTTTTTAGAACAAGAAAAAACAAGCGCCATAAGGCTTATAGTTATAATTTTTTTCATTGTATATTTTTGAGTTTATTTTAATCGATAAATATAATTGAATCTTAACTATATCAACCTTAATTCATTTATAATATATGTATAATATTGATTTCCGTGTGGTACATAAAGCTCAGGTGTTTGTACTAATTGAGTCTCAAAATCATTTATTGCAACCCATTTTACTTCCTCAACTTCTTCTTTTTGCAAAACTAAATCGGTAATTTCAAAATCCTTTTTTACTGCAAAAAGATAATTATATTCATTATCGAAAAAACCTTTTTTAGGAATTTTGCTTCTTTTTATTTTTTAAAAAAAATGAAGTTCATGTTGATTAATTTGTAAGCCAATCTCTTCCTTTATTTCTCTAATTGCTGCTTGTTTAGCAGTATCGCCCGCCGATAAATGCCCTGCAACTGAAATGTCCCATAAATTAGGGTATGAATCTTTACAGCTAGCTCGTTTTTGTAATAAAACTTGTTTTGCAGAATTTACAATCCAAATTTGAGCGCTTGCATGCCACAATCCTAAACGGTGTGCTGCCGACTTTAATGCTTGCTCGTTGGTAGGCTCCCCTTCTTCCGTAAGGATATCAATATATTCTTCCATTTATATTAAATAGTGAAGTTTTTTGATCGAAGTGTTACAATCAAAAAACTTCACTTTCAAAATTATTAGTCAAAATAACTAAACGTTTCACCATTTTTAATGGTTAACAACGTTTCATAAATCAATTTTATAACGTTTTCAACATCATCTTGGTGTACCATTTCTACGGTAGTATGCATGTAACGAAGTGGTAATGAAATTAAAGCCGAAGCTACGCCTCCATTACTGTAAGCAAAAGCATCGGTATCCGTACCTGTGGCTCTGCTTGAAGCATGTCTTTGAAATGGAATTTCTTTAGCTTCTGCAGTTTCAATAATACGTTCACGTAAATTCTGCTGTATTGCTGGAGCATAAGAAATTACAGGTCCTGCTCCAATCTTACTATCTCCTTCTGCTTTTTTATCAATCATTGGTGTTGTAGTATCGTGGCATACATCGGTTACGATAGCTACATTAGGTTTAATACGTTGTGTAATCATTTCAGCACCACGTAAACCTATTTCTTCTTGTACAGAATTGGTTACATACAATCCAAAAGGCAACTCTATATTGTTTTCTTTTAGTAAACGTGCTACTTCAGCAATCATAAACCCTCCCATGCGGTTATCTAAAGCTCTACAAACAAACTTATTTTTGTTTAGCACCATAAATTCGTCTGGGTAAGTAATTACGCAACCTACATGAATTCCTAAAGCTAACACCTCGTCTTTGGTGCTGCATCCTACGTCAATACTAATGTTATCTAATTTTGGTGGCTGCTCTTTAGTACCTCCTCTTCGGGTATGAATTGCAGGCCAGCCGAACAAACCTTTAACTATGCCTTTTTTTGTATGAATATTTACACGTTTTGATGGTGCAATTTGGTGGTCACTCCCTCCGTTGCGAATCACATAAATCTGTCCATCATCAGTAATATAGTTTACATACCAAGAAATTTCATCTGCATGCCCTTCTATTACCACCTTAAATTCTGCATCAGGATTAATTACCCCTACTGCTGTTCCATAAGTGTCGGTAATAAATTCATCTACATAAGGTTTTAAATAATCCATCCATATTTTTTGTCCCTCCCACTCATATCCAGTAGGTGATGCATTATTTAAGTAATTTTCTAAAAAAGTCATCGACTCTTTATTTAGTATGCTTTTATTGGCCATGTTTTATCAATTTTATACGAATTTAATAATTCTATTATTAACTTTATGCTTTAAATTAGGTAGTAATATACCCCAAGGTCTTAATTTGGCATAGTTTTATCATTATAATTAAATATGAAAGTTTTTTTAAATTGTTTCTTTATTTTTTCGTTGTTCACTTTTAGTTATGCACAACAAATAGATTCTATTACTGAAAAAGAAATTGACTCGGTTAACAGCGCTCAAACTGAAGAGGAGTTTCGATTTATGATGGAGGGAGATTCTGTTTCTGTAAAAGCTTTTGAGCTAGATGAGGTGATTTTACTAAAAAAATTGAAATTCGATACTAGTTTAGAATATAAAAAATATTTAATTCTAAAACGTAAAACTCGAAAAGTATATCCTTATGCTAAAATGGCTGCCGATACCTTAACCAACTTAGTTGCCGATTTAAAAGATTATAAGAAAAAGCGCCATCAAAAAAAGCATGTTCGCAGAATGCAACGTTTTTTACAGAAAAAATTTACTCCTGAGTTAAAAAAAATGACTCGCACGGAAGGGCAAATACTGGTTAAATTAATTCATCGACAAACAGGAATTACTATGTTTGATTTGATTAAAGAATATAAAAATGGCTTTAATGCTTTTTTCTATGAAAAAACAGCTAGTCTTTTTAATATTTCATTAAAAAGAACCTTTAATCCTATAACGGTTTACGAAGATTACTTAATAGAAGATATTCTAGAGCGTAGCTTCCAAGACGATAAACTTGTGCGTCAAAAATCGCCTTTAAACTACAATATTTTAGATGTTGCTGATAAATGGAAAAGACCTAGTCCTAAATTAACACCTATACGTTAAGCTTACCTGATTTTACTAAGAAATAAAGAACTACAATAGGAATAGCAAGCAACACTACCATTACCAAACTAGTTTTAAGCAAGCTTGGCATAATCAATAACGTAAGCACATAACCACCTACAGCCCCTCCAAAATGGGCATCATGGCCTATATTATCACTATTACTCTTCATTCCATAAATTGAATATAATAAGTATCCAATTCCGAAAACATAACCAGGTATCGGAATAGGTATAATAAAGAAGTACAAACTCATTTCAGGATACAATAATATAGCAGCATAAATAATTCCCGACACCGCACCACTTGCTCCTATAGCTGAATAATTGTATTCATTTTTATGAAAATAAAACGACAGTAAATTCCCCAATAACAATGCACCAACATATATAATTACAAAGCTAACTGTTCCTAAATAAGAAACAACAATAGGTGCAAACATATAAAATGAATACATATTAAAAAGTAAGTGCATCCAATCACCATGCAGAAAGCCCGATGAGAACATGCGTATTTTTTCTCCTGCTTTTATGCCCCCTATATGAAACTTATATTTTTCAAAAAGCGCTGCATTATTAAACCCCTGATAAGAGAATAAAATATTTGCCCCTATAAGTACTAAAACAACAATTGGAAGGTTCCCCATTAAATTAAGATTAAAATTCAAAGATACTTATATATTTGCATCAAATAATTATTCAATGGAGTTGCTTAAGTTTAAAATAATGTATGCTTTGTTATGGTGTATTTCTATACTGCCTTGGCCGATATTTTATGCGATTTCAGATGTTGTTTTTTTTATAATTTATCGAATTGTAAAATATAGAAAACGAGTGGTTACAGCCAATTTAAAATTGGCGTTCCCAGAAAAAACAATTGACGAGATCAAAGAAATTAGAAAAAAATTCTATAAACATATGTGCGATATGTTTATGGAAATGATAAAATCTATAACTATTTCTCATAAAGAAACTCAGAAACGATACAAATTCAAAAACCTAGACGCTTTACGAAAGCTTGAAGCAGATAACAAGAGTATTATTTTACTCGCAGCACATTACGCAAATTATGAATGGGGAAATAGTATACAGCTAACTACAACCCAAAATGTAGTTGGTGTTTTTAAACCTATTAAAAATCCGCATTTTAACGATTTTGCTAAAAAAATTAGAGCGCGTTTTGGTGCTACTGTAATTCCTAGTAAAAAAGTAATGCGGTATACCATACAACAAGAACGTAAAAAAACAGGAGCTACTTTATATGGCCTAGTGGGAGATCAATCGCCTAGCTCATCAAACAATGACTTTAAGATTCCTTTTATGGGTCACGATGTACCCGCATTTATTGGCGGTGAAGTCTTAGCTAAAAAACTAAATATGGCTGTGTGCTATTTAAAGGTTGAAAAAGTAAAACGTGGCTATTACGAAGCTGAAGTAGTTTTAATTCAGGATGATTTATCCGAAAACAAGGAATACGAAGCTATACGTGCTTACTATAAAATGCTTGAAGAACAAATAAAAAACCAACCAGAATATTATTTATGGACACACAAGCGCTGGAAACATGCTAATAAATATCAAAAGGTAGCAAATTAAAATTGCTACCTTGTATTTACTAATTATTGTAACGATTATTTAGAACGTCACATAATTAAATGTCCTATAATTACCATACACTAGTAATTCTGTCATCTAGAATTTAAATTTAGTTTGAAAAGAAGTTTAAATAAGGGATTTTGGTAGCTAAATAGCTATAGCGTACCTTTGCAAATTCAAAACTATCGGTAGTAATTTCATCATAATAATACCGACATAGACTTATGACAAAAATTCAAGATTTACTAAAGAAACGCATTCTTATACTCGATGGAGCTATGGGAACTATGATACAACGTCACAAATTTAGTGAGGAAGATTATCGCGGAGAACGTTTTAAAGATTGGAAACAACCTTTACAAGGAAACAACGATTTACTTAGTATTACTCAACCCGAAGCAATTAAGGAAATACACGCTTTATATTTTGAAGCTGGTGCCGACATTGCAGAAACAAATACTTTTTCGAGTACTACCATAGCCATGGAAGATTATGGTATGGAAGACTTGGTATATGATTTAAACTACCAATCGGCTAAAATTGCTCGAGAAGTAGCGGATGAATTTACGGCTAAAAACCCCGATAAACCTCGATTTGTAGCAGGTTCTATAGGTCCTACAAACCGAACAGCTAGTATGTCTCCGGATGTTAATGACCCAGGATATAGAGCCGTTACTTTTGATGGCCTTCGCGTTGCTTACAAGCAACAAACTGAGGCTTTGTTAGATGGTGGTGCTGATATACTTTTAGTAGAAACTGTATTTGATACTTTAAACGCAAAAGCAGCTTTATTTGCTATTCAAGAAGTAAATGAAGAACGAAATATAAATACCCCTATAATGGTAAGTGGTACCATTACCGATGCTAGTGGTCGAACACTTTCTGGACAAACAGCGGAAGCTTTTTTAGTATCAATATCACATATACCTATGTTAAGTGTAGGTTTTAATTGTGCGTTAGGAGCTAATCAACTTACTCCCCATTTAGAAGTACTTGCTAAAAATGCTGAATTTAACGTATCGGCTCACCCCAATGCTGGACTACCAAATGCTTTTGGTGAATACGATGAATCCCCCGAGCAAATGGCGGCTCAGATAAAAGAATTTTTAGATAAAAAACTAATTAATATTATTGGAGGATGTTGCGGTACCACTCCCGAACATATTAAAGCAATTGCTGATATGGCAGCTGAATACCAGCCACGAGTGGTTTAATTATAGACTGTCTCTACCATTACAAAAATTATGATCATTAAAAAGGTAATCTATTACCTAACAACTATTCCCTTTTAAATTATGAGTAATCAAAACGAAAAACGCTTCCTAAAACTATCTGGTCTTGAACCTATGATTGTTAATGAAAATATGAATTTCATTAATGTAGGAGAACGTACAAACGTAGCGGGTTCTAAACGATTTCTTAGGCTAGTCAAAGAAGAAAAATTTGATGAAGCACTTGATGTCGCACGTCATCAAGTAGAAGGAGGAGCACAAATCATCGATATTAATATGGATGATGGTTTAATTGATGGTAAAGAAGCCATGGTAAGGTACCTTAACCTTTTAATGGCCGAACCTGATATCGCTCGAGTACCAATTATGATCGATAGTTCAAAATGGGAAATTATTGAAGCTGGTTTACAAGTAGTTCAAGGAAAATGTGTCGTAAATTCTATTTCTTTAAAAGAAGGAAAAGAAAAATTTGTTAGAGATGCTAAGTTAATCAAACGTTACGGTGCTGCTGTAATTGTAATGGCATTTGACGATGTTGGTCAGGCCGATAACTACGATCGCCGTATAGAAATTGCAGAACGATCTTACCGAATATTAGTAGATGAAGTAAACTTCGCACCCGAAGATATTATTTTTGATTTAAATATTTTTCCTGTAGCTACAGGAATGGACGAACATAAATTAAATGCTATCGACTTTATTGAAGCCACTCGTTGGGTTCGAGAAAATTTACCTCATTGTAGTGTAAGTGGTGGTGTTAGTAATGTGTCTTTTTCTTTTAGAGGAAACAACCCGGTAAGGGAAGCAATGCACTCCGTATTTTTATACCATGCAATTAAAGCAGGAATGAATATGGGAATTGTAAACCCAACAATGTTGGAAGTTTACGATGATATTCCAAAAGATTTATTAGAGCGTGTTGAGGATGTTGTGCTTAATAGAAGGGAAGATGCCACAGAACGTTTACTTGATTTTGCTGAAACTGTAAAAGGAGATGGAAAAAAACAAACCGGCCCTGATTTATCTTGGCGAGAAGATGAATTACAAGACCGTATAACACGTGCTTTAGTTAAAGGTATAGACCAATTTATTGTTGAGGATGTTGAAGAAGCTAGATTAACCAAAGACCGTCCGATTCAAGTTATCGAAGATAATTTGATGACAGGAATGAATGTTGTTGGAGATTTATTTGGGGAAGGAAAAATGTTTTTACCTCAAGTAGTAAAATCTGCCCGAGTAATGAAAAAAGCTGTGGCTTACCTACTACCATTTATTGAAGCTGAAAAATCAGGAAAACAAGAAGCTGCGGGTAAAATTTTAATGGCAACCGTAAAGGGGGATGTACATGATATTGGTAAAAATATTGTTTCGGTAGTACTCGCTTGTAACAATTACGAAATTGTGGATTTGGGTGTTATGGTACCTCCCGAAAAAATTATAGAAACTGCCATACAGGAAAATGTAGATGCTATTGGTTTAAGTGGGCTTATTACACCTTCCTTAGATGAAATGGTGTATATCGCTAAAGAAATGAAGCGTAAAAACTTTGAAATACCATTGCTAATTGGTGGTGCTACTACTAGTAAAGCACATACCGCAGTTAAAATTGATCCTGAATATAATGGATCTGTAGTACATGTAAACGATGCGTCTAGAGCCGTTACTGTTGTTGGTGATTTATTGAAAGAAGAAACTAAAGAAAAATACATTTCTGATCTTAAATCGGACTATGATGCTTTTAGAATTCAATTTTTAAAGCGTACAAAAAAGAAAGATTACCTTACTTTAGAAAACGCTCGAAAAAACAAATATCAAATTGATTGGGAAACCTCTCCTATCATAACACCAAAAAAACTTGGTATTCAAGTAATCGAAAATCAAGATTTACGGGAGTTAGTTGAATTTATAGACTGGACACCATTTTTTAGATCTTGGGATTTACATGGAAAATATCCAGCGATATTGACCGATGAAGTTGTAGGTGAACAAGCAACCGAACTATTTGCCGATGCCAAGGAAATGTTGAATCAATTACTTGATGAAAAATGGCTAACAGCAAAAGCTATTTTTGGATTATTTGAAGCCAATACTTTAGAGAATGATGATGATATTGAAATTACCTACGATGGTGATAAAAAAGCTATTTTTAGAACGCTACGTCAGCAATTAAAGAAACATGCGGGGAAACCTAATTTTGCATTGTCCGATTATATTGCCCCTAAAGCTTCTGGGAAAAAAGATTACATGGGTGCCTTTTGTGTAACTACTGGTTTTGGAACCGAAATTAAAGCAAAAGAATTTCAAGATAATTTAGACGATTACAATTCAATTATGATTAAAGCACTGGCCGATCGTTTAGCAGAGGCTTATGCTGAATTTTTACATAAAAGAGTACGTTTACAAGATTGGGGATATGCTGCTAACGAAGGCTTATCAAACGAAGAATTAATAAAAGAAACTTACAAAGGTATAAGGCCTGCTCCAGGGTATCCTGCTTGCCCTGATCACTTAGAAAAATTAACTATTTGGGAGGTTTTACAAGTTAAGGAACGTATTGGTGTTGAGCTCACTGAAAGTATTGCAATGTGGCCTGCATCATCTGTATCTGGATATTATTTTGGAAATGAAGAAGCGCGTTATTTTGGTTTAGGAAAAATTAAAAACGATCAAGTAAAAGATTTCGCTGATCGAAAAGACATAGAATTAAGTTTGGCTGAAAAATGGTTGAGTCCGAATATTGCTAGTAACTAAATCGGCAATTGGTTCAAAATTTAATATTAAGTTTAGTATATAATCCATGATAGTTTTTAAATTAACAAACCATTTCCAGAAACATAAAGATGAAATTGAACAGCTACTGTTAAATTTTAATTCTACTGGAGAAGTTTTCGGAAATCAAAATAGAAATACTATAAGAGTAGTTGACTTTAAAGGCACTAAACTAAACATAAAATCCTTCAAAGTACCGAAAGCTTTTAATAGTTTTGTTTATAAATATATTCGAAAATCAAAAGCAGAACGTTCTTTTGCTTTCGCGAAATTACTTTCTAAAAAAGAGATTGGCACCCCCCAACCTATTGCCTATTTTGAATATAGTAACTCATTGGGCCTCAAAGAAAGCTATTATATTAGTGAACATATAAATGCAGACCTAACTTATAGAGAATTAGTAGAAGAGCCTAATTATAGCGAGCATGAAACTATTTTAAGACAATTTGTACATTTTACACATAGTCTGCATGAAAGCAATATTTTATTCAATGACCACTCCCCTGGTAATACGCTTATAAAAAAAACAAACAATAAATATCATTTTTATTTAGTCGACTTAAATAGAATGAACTTTAAAGAACTTAGTTTTTTAGAGCGTATGAAAAACTTTTCGAGGCTAACACCTAAAAAAGAAATGGTAGGTGTTATGAGCGACGAGTATTCGAAAATTACAGGTGTTAATTACCAAAAAGTTTTCACTACAATGTGGGCTGAGACATCAAAATTTCAAGAAAAATTTTTCAGAAAGAAAAGACTGAAAAAAAAGCTACTATTCTGGCGATAAATTTAAGTAGGAGGAGTATATTCGTTTGTACTTATTGATGAAAAATAAAATGATATGGAACTAAAACGAATGTCTTTCAAGCATAAAAACAATAAAATTGCTTATTACGCTAAAAACTTTCTAAGACAATTAATTCCTTCTGTTATTTTTCAAAAAAAATATGCCTCCAAAATTAAGGACTTAAAATACTACGACGAAAAAGAAATATTTGAAAGAGTAAATTTTTACAATAAACTCGTAGAAGAAAACCCAATTGAAGGAGGTAAAATAATCTCTGAGTTAAAAATTAATGAAAATTCTAAAGTCTATTATTTTGATTTTTATGAATTCGGCAGGTACTTCAAATCTAGTTTGAAAGGACATTTTCTTTTTGGAGATATCACACACATACCTGAGGTCCCATCCTTAACAAAAAGTCGCCCAATTTCTGATACTAATCAAAATTCCGTAGTAATGAATTTTGATAAAGTGAGGCACTTTATTTTTATAAAAAAGGATAAACCTTACGACCAAAAGTTAGACAAAATGATTTGGCGTGGAAAAGTATATGTACCACACCGAATTAAATTTTTGGAAATGCACCATGATAATCCACTATGTAATATTGCCCGAGTAAATAAAAATGACTTGAATTCTGCTTGGTTAGGAGATCGTTTAACTATTTCGGAACATCTAAATTACAAATTTATTTTAGCCATCGAGGGAATTGATGTTGCTAGTAATTTAAAATGGGTAATGTCATCTAATTCTGTAGCAGTAATGCCTAAACCTAAGTATGAAACTTGGTTCATGGAGTCGAAATTAATTCCTGACTACCATTACATTTCTATTAAAGAAGATTATTCTGATTTGGAAGAACGACTAAAATATTTCATTGCTCATCCCAAAAAAGCAAAGGCAATTATTAAGAATGCACATGATTATATTGTGCAATTTCAAGACAAAAGAAAAGAAGATTTAATATCCTTACTTGTTTTAAAAAAGTATTTTGAAAAGACAAATCAGATGTAATTTGCACTAAAAATAGAATAATCAAATATTAAATTCACTTGATAAAATCACTCAATTTATTTATATACAAATTGGGTGTAAATTCTTCATACATCTCTAGTGCTTGTTTTTTATATTCCTTTTCAGGCTTTGTGTATAGTTGAGGTAAAAAATCCTTTAAATGTACAGAAACATTTTGTTCACTTTCAAAAAGGTTCCACCCCTCTTTTTCAATCCATGGTGAAAATATAGTAAACGTAGGAATTTGCAATGCTTTCGCCATGTTTACAGCACCTCCTTCATTTCCTATTAAAAATTTACAATGGTACAAAATTGCTAAAAATTCTCTTAAGCTTTTACCAAACACATCAAACCTAGTGTGTGCTTTAGTGGTATCTGTACAAAAATTTAAAACTTTTTTAGCGTCATCAGACTGCGGAGGAATATAATTATAGAGAATAGTACACTTTACAGTTGTAACTACAGTATCTATAGTTTTAGCCATATACTCAAAAGGTAAGGTTTTGTTAGTTCCACTTCCTAAAACACTTATCATAACTATAGGAATACTGAAGTCAACACCTGCTTTTTTTAAATAATTTTTAGCTTTATCTATTTCTTCTTTCGTTAAAAAAACCTGAGGTCGAATATCATTTTTCTCAATTTGATCCTCATTTACAACTAATCTTAATCTGTTTTCAATAGCCAAACCTGAGTTGGTTTGCTTTTTGTTTTGACGAATTATTAAATCGGTATACAAAAAAGAGGTGTACCATTTTTTATAAGACGTCTTCTTTTTTGCTCCTGAAAAAAGAGTAATTAAATTACTTTCAATTTTCCCATAAACATCAATAACCCAGTCGTAATTTTGGTTTTTTATAGACTTTAAAAAAGAATAAAACTCGAGTTTATTATTATGATAAGCATTGGTAAACTCAACGATATAGTCTATGTAGGGATTGTTTTGAACTACAGGAATTGTATTGGAATTTATTAAGTAATGAATTTCAGATTCAGGATATTTTTTTTTTAGACGCTCACAAATTATTGTGCTCGTCAAAACATCGCCTATCATTTTTTGCTGAATAACTAAAATTTTCATTTACTAGAATTAGGTTGCAAAGAAATAAAAACAAGTTATTTTATCTAAATAATTTTAGATCTAATTATAATAAATAATTCTTTTTTAATTTAAAAGTAAACGTACTGCCCTTTCCTGGTTCAGAATCAATAGAAATATCCCCCTCATGCATTCGAACAATTTTTTCACAATGGGCTAAGCCTACCCCATCACCTTTGTGCGGACTTTGATCGTTGACTCTATTAAATATTTTAAAAATTTCTTTTTGATCCAATTCACTAATCCCAATACCGTTATCTTTAATTGAGAATATCGTATAATTAGCATTGCTACTCGATGTTATTTCAATTTCCGGAGCAACACCTTCCTGCCTATATTTAATGGCGTTAGAAATTAAATTTTGAAAGAGTAATCGCAACTCAACTCTATAGGCTTTAATTGTTGGCAAGGTTTTTTTTACGGTAATTATTGCCTTTGAACTCGAAATACTTTTACCTAAATCTTTAAGTACCGTTTCAACCAATTGATTCGTATCAATTGTTATACGTTCTGCATTTTGACCAATACGAATATGAGAAAGTAACGATCGTATTTGCTTTGTTAATCTATCAACGGCCTCGTCAACATACCTAACGTAATCTTTACCCTTAGCATCTAATTTTTCACCATATAATTTCCCTATTAAATCGTTTGCAAATTTTATGGTAGCTAAAGGCTCTTGCAAATCGTGCGAACAAGTAGATACAAATTGCTCTAACTCTCTATTCATATTCTCTAAACGAATACGCTTTTGGTTTAATCTTTTTTGTGTGTTTTTTAGTTCAGAAATATCTACTAAAGTAGAACGACTAAGAAGTATTTTACCATTTTCGTCACGCTGAGCTGTGGTATACAAAATTACAGGTATTGAACCTCCCGATTTTGTTTTCATTTCCATCTCTTCACTATCAAGAAATCCTTCTTTCTTGAATTTATCTAATAAAAATAAACAGCGATCGTATTTGTCGTCAGTAAAAATAGTGTATATCGGTTTCCCTATAATTTCTTCTTTACTCGTAACTCCTATTTTATTGACAGAATATTTATTACAATCTGCTATTAAACCTGTAGCAGGGTTTACACTAAAGTGCATTACAGGATCATTTTCAAAAAACGACGTATACCTATTTTCGCTAAACTCTAATTTCCGACGTGCCTCTTCAAAAGATTCGTAGCCGTTATTAATTTTTGTGCTTTCATCAACAACAACAGCTAATGGTATAAATGTTACTAAAAAATAAACCTCATCATCTGAATCAACTAGGCTTGAAATAACCTTAGCCTTTTTTTGCTTTTGATTTATATCGGCGTAAGTAACCTCTACTTTTTCAGTTGCATTTGTTCTTAAATTAGTTTGTATGGACTCTAGTAAACTTTCGGAAATAGGAACCGGTAGCGATTTAAAAATATTTGAATACTTATCAACTTTACTAAATCCTAACGTTTCAATACAGCCAAAAGCATCTATAATATTGTATGATAAATCCAAACGCACACAATAGGCATTTAACTGTGATACCAATACTTCATTTAATGCTTTTATTTGAGTTTCCATAACATTAAACAAGTTACAACATAAATATTAATTATGTTAACTTTAACACAAAAAAGCCAAAAACTTAATTTTTTTAATTAAAACAAAGCTGTTTGACCATCATTATCATCTTTTTCAATCGAATTTTCATCATTTAAGGATTCTGAACCACTGTTTTTTTCTGATATTATTTCTTTTTCCACAATTTCTTCTTCATACAAAATAGGCTCTAACAAGCTAATTTGTTTAACCTTTTCAGAAGTTAGTTGATTCCCTACAGCTTTTATTCCTTTAACAGAAATAAACTCTGCTACATTAACTATTTGCGCAGGTTTTTGATCTTTCCCTCTTAATTTATTAAACACAATTTCAATTTGGGGTAGGTAATCTGTAGATACTAACTCTAAAAACGAACTTTCATGATCGGTTATAATCGTTTCTTCTTTATTTGCATTTTCTATTAGAAAACGTTTGATATAATACTTCTCTTTTTCGCCATCATAATGAATTGCTGAAATTGGTTTTTGAGGTATCCATTTTTCCAGTACAATCATATTACTATCAAAGTGAAGTGTAACTTCTGGGGTAATTGTTTTTAACTCCCCTTTTTGATTAATAATTAAAAGCTTGTCTTCTCCTTCAAATTCACCAATAAGTTCTCCCCTACCATCTACATTGAT
Source organism: uncultured Aquimarina sp. (assembly GCA_937958985.1). Lineage (GTDB taxonomy): Bacteria > Bacteroidota > Bacteroidia > Flavobacteriales > Flavobacteriaceae > Aquimarina. Next base: position 11,480 of record CALGLV010000005.1, on the reverse strand, counting down.
TCTCCTAACGGTATCGTCAAACCATATTTTACGTGCCTGTAAAGTAGAAACGCCCTCTTTTTTAAGATCTATTTTCTTTATTGGATATTTAGAAACAGTGTTTCCTTTTACTCCACGCCCTTTGATTAATAAGTCCGAGAAATCCAATTCGAAATTTAATTTTTTAATACTTCCTACTTGCCTTAAATAAATAGAAACTACTTCTGCTTCCCCATTAGGGTTTGCTGTGAAATAAAGCACTTCAGATCCTTTTTTGCCTTGCGTTAAGTCATATTCTTTATCACGTGTTATTGACGTAACTGAGAAGCGTTTTACAAAAGAAGCTCCGCCTTTTCCATCCTTATAAATCATATTATACACCGTACGCTTGTCTTTCTTCTTAAATACGGCAACGTGAATAATATTTTTCCCTATAAAGGTTTTAGACCCCACTCGCGATACAATTAGTTTTCCTTCTTTGGTAAAGCAAATAACATCGTCAATATCCGCACAATCGGCTACATATTCATCTTTTTTAAGTGACGTTCCAACAAAACCTTCTGCTTTATTTACATAAAGCTTAATGTTTCGCATTACTACTTTAGTTGCTTCTATATCTTCGAATAATCGAAGCTCTGTTTGGCGCTCTTTTCCTTTACCGTAAGTTGTCTTTAATCGGTTAAAATAACTAATTGCATAAGTAATTAAATTTTGCAAGTGATGTAATCTATCTGCTATTTCTCCTTCAAGCGCATCAATTTTTTGTTGCGCTTTATCAATATCGAACTTCGAAATACGTTTAATTCGTATTTCTGTTAAACGGGTGATATCCTCTTCTGTTATGGCTCGTTTTAAATGTGTAATATGGGGCTGAAGTCCTTTATCAATAGCTTCAATTACCCCTGGCCAGGTTTCTACTTCTTCAATATCTCGATAAATTCTATTTTCAATAAAAATACGTTCCAACGAAGCAAAGTGCCATTGCTCTTGTAACTCATTTAATTGTATTTGAAGTTCCAGCTTTAATAATTGCAGCGTATTATCGGTACTGCGACGCAGCATTTCTGAAACCCCAATAAAATGCGGGGTATTTTCTTCAATAACACATCCTAATGGCGATATTGATACCTCACAATTAGTAAAAGCATACAGCGCATCAATAGTTTTATCTGGAGAAACGTTACTAGGCAAATGAATTAAAATTTCAACCTTAGCCGCGGTATTGTCTTCAATTTTCTTTATTTTAATTTTCCCTTTCTCGTTTGCTTTCAAAACCGATTCAATAAGACTTGTAGTGGTCGTTGAAAATGGAATTTCAGTAATTACTAAATGGGTTTTATCTTGTTGTTCAATTTTAGCGCGGACACGTACTTTACCTCCACGTAATCCGTCATTATAGTTTGAAATATCTGCGATTCCCGAAGTAGGAAAATCAGGGTAAATCGTGAATTTTTTGCCATTTAGATGCTTTATAGAAGCATCTATAAGTTCTAAAAAATTATGTGGTAGTATTTTAGTACTTAAACCTACAGCAATTCCTTCTGCTCCCTGTGCCAATAACAAAGGAAACATTATTGGTAAATTAATTGGTTCTCTTTTACGTCCATCATAAGATGATTGCCAATCGGTAATTTTTGGATTAAAAACTACATCAAGTGCAAATTTAGAAAGTCTGGCTTCAATGTAACGAGATGCTGCTGCACGATCGCCTGTAAGAATATTTCCCCAGTTCCCTTGCATATCGATAAGCAACTCTTTTTGCCCCACTTGCACCATAGCATCGGAGATACTCATATCACCATGTGGGTGATATTGCATTGTATGCCCAACAATATTGGCTACTTTATTGTAACGACCGTCGTCCAATTCTTTCATAGAATGAAGAATACGACGTTGTACAGGTTTCAATCCATCTTCAATAGCAGGTACTGCTCTTTCTAAAATTACATAAGAAGCATAATCTAAAAACCAATCTTGGTACATTCCTGTAACTTTCTTGGTTACTTCGCCCATGGCGTTTTCTGAAGCTTCTGGGTTTAATTCTTCGTAGTTTTCTTCCATAGTAACTTATACCGCTTCTTCAATTTTATCTAACTCTACTCGCAAATTATTGATAATAAACTTTTGTCTATCAGGTGTATTCTTACCCATATAGAATTCTAAAAGCTCTTCTATCGACTTGTCCTTATCAAGCATCAAAGGGTCTAAACGAATATCTTCCCCTATAAAGTGAACAAATTCATCAGGTGAGATCTCTCCAAGTCCTTTAAATCGAGTGATTTCTGGCTTAGTTCCTAATTTATTAATTGCATCAATTCGTTCTTGTTCGGAATAACAATAAATAGTTTCTTTTTTATTCCGTACACGAAATAATGGAGTTTGCAGTATGTAAATATGCCCTTCCTTAATTAATTCTGGAAAAAACTGAAGAAAAAAGGTAATTAGCAATAAACGAATATGCATTCCATCGACATCGGCATCTGTAGCGATTACAATATTATTATAACGAAGGTCCTCCATGGACTCTTCTATATTTAATGCTGCTTGCAATAAATTGAATTCCTCATTTTCATAAACAATTTTTTTGCTCATGTTGTAACAATTCAACGGCTTCCCTCTAAGGCTAAAAACGGCTTGGGTATTTACATCTCTCGATTTGGTTATAGATCCACTTGCTGAATCTCCCTCGGTAATAAACAGTGTACTCTCTAAGTTACGAGGGTTTTTAGCATCGCCAAGATGTACTCGACAATCGCGTAATTTTTTATTGTGTAAACTTGCTTTTTTAGCACGATCCTTTGCTAGTTTTCTGATTCCAGAAAGTTCTTTACGTTCGCGCTCGGCTTGTAAAATCTTACGTTGTAATGCTTCGGCGACATCACTATTTTTATGAAGAAAATTATCTAAATATGTTTTTACAAAATCATTTATATGGGTTCGAACCGTTGGCAAGTCTCCTCCCATGTCGGTAGACCCTAATTTTGTTTTGGTTTGACTTTCAAAAACAGGCTCCATTACTTTTATACTAACTGCTGCAACTATTGATTTTCTTATATCACTAGCTTCATAACTTTTACCATAGTATTCTCTAATGGTTTTTACAACAGCCTCTCTAAAAGCGGCTAAATGCGTACCTCCTTGTGTGGTATTTTGTCCGTTCACAAACGAGTGGTATTCTTCGGAGTATTGGGTGCGACTATGCGTAATTGCTACTTCTATATCTTCTCCACGTAAGTGAATTATGGGATAAAGCCTATCGGTATCAATAATACTATCCGATAACAGGTCTTTAAGTCCATTTTCAGAATAAAACTTTTCACCATTAAAAATTATAGTAAGCCCTGGATTTAAGTACACGTAGTTTTTGAGCATTTTAGCCACATACTCCATACGGTACTTGTAATTCTTGAAAATAGTTTCATCGGCTACAAACGAAACTTTTGTTCCTTTTCTGCGTGAAGTTTCTTCTAAAAATTCTTCGTTAGTTAATTCTCCTTTTGAAAATTCTGCGGAAGCGGACTTACCATCACGGGTAGACTCTACTCTAAAAAAAGCAGACAATGCGTTTACCGCTTTAGTACCTACACCGTTAAGTCCTACCGATTTTTTAAAAGCTCGGGAGTCGTATTTTCCTCCGGTATTCATTTTAGAAACTACGTCTACAACTTTCCCTAAAGGAATTCCTCGACCGTAATCTCTAACGGTAACTTTTTCACCTTGAATACTTATTTCAATAGTTTTACCAGTACCCATAACAAATTCGTCAATAGAATTGTCGAGTACTTCTTTTATTAAAATATAAATACCATCATCGGCAGACGAGCCATCGCCTAGCTTACCTATATACATTCCTGGTCGCATACGAATATGCTCTTTCCAGTCTAGTGAACGTATATTGTCTTCGGTATATAAAGCTTCAGTACTCATAGAAAAAGTTTTGGATACTTGCTAATATAAAAGCTTATCGTCAATTTTGAAAGCACTGTTTCTTAAAGTTATTAAGAGTTTTAAAAAAGACGTATTTTAAGTGATAAAACCCGAATATTACCTACCTAATTGGAGGGAATCGCTAAAAGTATTTGGCGACTTTATAATTACATACCCTTTGAGCGATGTATGGAGTGCTCTATAATTTTGCAAGTGAATTCTAAAAAAGGTGATTTGAAATAATTAATCTTAGCAATTTTAGCTTAAAAAAACCGAATTTATAATGCGTTTACATACACCCAATACTCCTTTTCTTTTTCAAAAAACGAGTTTTCAGAAATACATTCCATGATCCCATTTTCTAAATAATAGGCTTCGAAGGATACGGTACCTGTAGCAAAATGCCCCGTGCCTTTGGTAGTGCTTACAATTTTTAATTTAATCCATTCTACTGAAGTTGTCCAGTCTAATAATTCTTTCCTAAAACGCTTACTATTGTCTCTTGTTTTAGAAGACCAACTTTGTAATAAATAATCAATATCTGCTTTCGCGAAAGCGCTATACCTTGAGCGCATCAACGCTTCTGCGGAAGCGACTGTTTTTATATTTTTATGTGCTATTTCACAACAGCTCTCATATTTTTTATCAGAACCGCAAGGACATTTACTACTCATCTTCATTAGATTTTGGCAACGATTGTTCTTGAAACTTACGAGTGATTTCCTTAAGTCTGTCTTTATTTTTATCCTTGTCCTTAACTTTTTTACGTTTTTTACGGCCCATAAGCTTGCTATGCAATGCTTTGTTTTTGGTGTTTTTTGGACTTCCTGATTTTGCCATTTTTAGTGCTACTTAATTAACGTTTTAAAGCTTTTTCACATATTTAGTGATAATTACTATTTGCTGTCCGTCAACTTTACCTTCGATATATTCAGCATTTTCATGATCTAAAGAAACCCTACGTACCGCAGTACCTCGCTTGGCAATCATACTAGATCCTTTTACAGGTAAATCTTTTATTAAAACCACACTATCGCCTGCTTCAATAATTACACCATTACTATCTCTGTGAATCACTTTATCTTCAGCATCTTCTCCCTCACCCGTTGCTTTTGCCCATTCTAAAGTTTCCTCTTCTAAATACAACATATCTAACAAATCTTGTGGCCAACCTTCATTTTTCAATCGAGTTAACATTCTCCATGCAATTACTTGTATTGCTGGATATTCACTCCACATACTATCGTTTAAACAGCGCCAATGGTTGGCATCCATTTGCTCAAGATCTTCAATTTGAGTAACACAATTGCTACACGCATACAAGCTTTCCTTTAAGGTAGCTTTCTTGCCGAAAGGCTTTACCTCATAAACATTCAAATGTTCAGTACTTGTACATAATTCGCAACTTTCGTTACTTCGCTTACGTAATTCTCTTTCGAAACTCATTATTTTGTCCTGTTTGTCGCAAATGTAGTCAGATTCGTTTAAATATTTGGAACTTGGTTGTATCTTTGATTTCTCTAATATTTAGAAGCTAGCGTTATGATTTATAGATTTAGAATTATTTTAGATACCGTAGAAGATGTTTTTAGGGATATTGAAATTGACCAAACGGCATCTTTAGAAGATTTTCATAATGCTATTACGCAATCTTTTGGGTTTGACGGATCAGAAATGGCTTCCTTCTACATAAGTGATGATGAATGGGGACAAGGTGAAGAAATTTCGCTTTTCGACATGAGTGATGGTGATACAGAAGTTCGCTTAATGCATGAAAACCTATTAGAAAAAGTAACACATAAAAACCAAACACGGTTAATTTACGTGTACGATTTTTTAAGTATGTGGACCTTTATGGTAGAACTTGCTGATATTGCACAGCCAGAAGCGGGACAAGAATATCCTAATTTGATGTTTTCGCACGGAGAATTACCCGATAGTGCTCCTGATAAGGCTTTTGAATCTGAAATTGATTTAGGAGATGAATTTGATGATGATTTTGGACAAGAAGATCATTTAGACATCAACGATTATGAAGACTTAGGTTTTAACGAACAGTGGAATTAATTTGACCTATTTTTGATAGTGTTATTTTTACAGTAATACTAAAATATATAGCCAAACCATTAATAGAAATAAATTCAAAAATATTAAATTTAGTCTGGCGTTATCACTTATTTGACGAATCAACAAAGCATACGCTATAGATAAAATCAAAACGCAGTTTACAATAATTAAAAGCACTTTATTTGTGCCTTTAAAGCCTGAACTTATTTTTACTGGACTACCATTAATGCTTACTCTTTTAACCGTTTGAGTTATTGGAGACACCGTCATTTCAACATTTTTAAATCCTATTCGTTTACTTAATGTTGAAAATTTATATTCTTTTTCGGTATAATGCCGATACCCCATATTTCTAGATGTCCTATACGCGCCATTATTACTACTAATTGTAATTTTACGAATACCCGTAATTTGATCATTAACTTCAAACCCTGGGATTAACGTTATTTCTATTAAATACAATAACGATAAACAAACAGGTACTGAAGCAATTATTATAAATTTCTTCTTGAATTTTTTTCTAAAGAAAAACTCTAAATCCTCAAACACTACTTAAACTTTTAAAACGAAAAGTCTACTTTGTTTTTTTTACTCGTTACCCACTTTTTGTTTGGGTATTTTAACTATATACTTTTTACGACTTGCATTATTTAAATGCTGTTCGCGTAACCACGGATTGTATAACTTTAACTCTTTATAAGTAATTCCAAAACGCCTAGCAAAGTTAGGAAAACTAGCTACTGCGGAATCTACCTCTACTTTATAAGTTGGTCTTAAATTATACAAATGCTTCGGCTTGTAATTAAACCCATGATCTTTTGTATGTGTTAGTATTTGTTTTATAGCTATAATTCGAAATACATACCTTCCTGTTTCTTGCCCTAATAATAAATCGTAATAATTATTTACTTTTTGTTCATTTAAGCGTTTGTTAATTCCTCCGTTTCCGGCATTGTAAGCTGCAGCCGCTAATGTCCACGATCCAAATTTTTCTTTTGATTTTAATAGGTACTTACAAGCTGCATGAGTTGCTTTTTCTATATGGTAACGTTCATCTACATTACTATTAACCTCTAACCCTAATTCTTTAGCCGTATTTTTTAAAATTTGCCAAAAACCTACTGCCCTAGCACTCGATACTGCTTGCGTTAAACCACTCTCTATAACCGCTAAATATTTAAAATCGTCAGGAACATTGTATTGCCTAAGTATAGGTTCTATTATAGGAAAATATTTATTTGCCCTTTTAACAAGTAACAAGCCATTTGATTGCCAATAGGTATTTACCAACAACTCTCTATCCATACGCTCGTATACATCTGGCTGATCTAAAGGAACGGGTTCCCCCGAAAAATTTAATCCCGATGGCATGTCCAATGCATACACGTTATAATCATTTTCTGTTACCGTTTCTGCGCTAACAGTATGGCTAGTTTCTGATTGAATAGCATATATAAAAAAGCTACTTAATGTAGCTATTCCAATTATAGTTAATATTTTTTGAGGTACAGTCATCTTTAATCTATGTAGGTCTAATTCGTAATAAGGGGACTCTAATTTAATAACGTATAAATATAATTAAATATGGCAGTTAAGTGTAATAATCCTCAACTTTAAATGAACTTATTTACGTTAAAAAGTAATAATTATACTTGCTTTTAGTAAACACTAAAACTATTTCTGTAACCCTTGAATACTAGTGATTTTAAAACCTAAGCTACTAACAACTCATTTTTAAAACCCAAGAGATTACAAAACCTTATAATTTCATTTCGAAGAAACTTTAGTAAACTACAGAAAATTCACTAATATCATTATATTTGTATTACTTATTTCCAAAAAACATATGAAGTACAACAGAATACTTTTAAAACTTTCAGGCGAAGCTTTGATGGGTGATTTACAATATGGAATCGATCCTATTCGTTTGTCTGAATACGCACAACAAGTAAAAGAAATCACCGATTTAGGTATTGAAGTCGCTATTGTTATTGGTGGCGGTAATATATTTAGAGGTGTTGCAGGCGCTAGCAAAGGAATGGATCGTGTACAAGGCGACCATATGGGAATGTTAGCAACCGTTATTAACGGTTTGGCTTTACAAGGTGCTATGGAAGATGCTGGTATGAAAACACGTTTACAATCGGCAATACAAGTTGATGAAGTTGCCGAACCTTTTATTCGTAGAAGAGCTATTCGCCACTTAGAAAAAGGACGTGTAGTAATTTTTGGAGGAGGTACAGGAAATCCTTACTTCACTACCGATTCTGCGGCTGTATTAAGAGCTATAGAAATAAAGGCAGACGTTATTTTAAAAGGTACGCGCGTAGACGGAATTTACACTGCTGACCCAGAAAAAGATGCGTCAGCTACTAAATTTGACACTATTAGTTTTGACGAGGTTTTGAAAAAAGGATTAAAAGTAATGGATACAACCGCTTTTACTTTAAGCCAAGAAAATGAATTGCCAATTATTGTATTTGACATGAATACTAAGGGTAATTTATTAAAATTAGTCAAAGGAGAAACAATAGGTACTACAGTAAATGTATAATTAGGGTATAATTTTTGATCAATTATTCCATCTATAATTACCATAATGAACGAAGAATTAGATTTTATATTAGACAGCACTAAAGAATCAATGTCTGGTGCTATAACTCATTTAGAAAAGCAATTTTCAAATATTAGAGCTGGTAAAGCTTCGCCTGCAATGTTAGGAAGTGTAACTGTAAATTATTACGGTTCTCAAACTCCCTTGAACCAAGTTGGAAATGTGGCTACGCCCGATGCGCGTACCATTACCATTCAGCCTTTTGAAAAATCCATGATGCAGGAAATTGAAAAAGGTATTATGAATGCCAATTTGGGTTTTAATCCTATGAATAATGGTGATTTTGTTATCATTAGTGTACCACCACTTACCGAGGAACGCCGAAGAGAATTAGCGAAACAAGCAAAAGCAGAGGCTGAAGAAAGTAAAATTGGTGTTCGTAATGATCGAAAAAGTGCCAATAATGAAATCAAAAAATTAGAAAAAGAAGGTCTTTCTGAAGATTTAGCTAAAAATACAGAAACGGATATTCAAAACTTAACAGATACGCACATCAAAAAAATTGATGAGCTACTTTCTATTAAAGAAAAAGAAATAATGACGGTTTAATTAAACGTCAGTAATGATTTAAGCAGCGCCATAAAGCGTTGCTTTTTTTGTATTCATTTTTAAACTATGTTGTTTTTTTTAATCAATGCAATAAATTTTAGCTTAATTAAAATCACCGATACTAACTACACAATAAATCAACATTGAAAAAACGTCATATTAGTAAATTTTGGCAAAGCTTTGCTAAACTTATCTTAACCAATAAAATCGCTGTTTCTTTATTCTTAGTACTAATAACTGTTGGTTTAATTAGTCAATGGAAAAATATAGGTTTTTCTTTTACTGAAGCAAATTTACTACCCGACAAACACGAAATTAACGTAGAGTACCGTAAATTTTTAGACAAGTTCGGAGAAGAAGGAGTTGTAATTGTTATGGCTATTGACGATGCCTCCATTTATACTCCTGAAAAATTTAATGCCTGGCATAAATTAAATAAACAAATTGATACTTTTAATGAAGTTGATTTTGTGGTTTCCTTTTCTGAGATAAAAGAACTAACACGTTTAGAAGACCCTAAATCTTTTACTTTAAAACCAATTACAACGGTTGAAAATTTCAGCCAAAAAGATATTGATTACTATAAAAACAAGCTTTTAAATGAACTTCCTTTTTACAAAGGACTTATTTACAGCAACTCTAAAAACACCATCCAATCGGCACTTTATATTCGTCAAGACGTTGTAAATACTAGAGGTCGAAGAGATTTTATTTTAAAAAAACTAAATCCTTTGCTTAAGGATTTTGAAAAAAATCAGAATATTGATTTAAAAATTTCGGGGATGCCGTACATCCGTACCATGAACTCGAAGAATATTTTTGATGAAATGAAGTTGTTTTTAGGAGCGGCTTTGTTAATAACCTCTGGTTTGTTCTTTTTCTTCTTTCGATCGGTACGCGCTACAGTAATATCAATGATTACCGTAGTTATTGGTGTAATGTGGGCTTTCGGTTTTATAGGATTGTTTCATTTTGAAATTACCGTACTTACTGCCATAATCCCTCCTCTTGTAATTGTAATTGGAATTCCTAATTGTATTTTCTTAATTAATAAATACCAGCAAGAAATACGAAAAACAGGAGAAAAACTTCCTGCCTTGCAGTTAATGATTAGCAAAGTGGGCTATGCTACATTAATGACCAATGTAACCACAGCTATGGGGTTTGCAACATTTATACTAACCTCCAATTCTCTTTTAGTAGAATTTGGTACCATTGCATCGGTATGCATTATGGGGTTATTTCTCTTAACCATTTTAGTAATACCGCTGTTGTATAGTGTAATGCCTTTGCCTAAAAAGCGTCATTTAAAGCACCTAGACAGGCGTTGGGTTGATGGTTTAGTAAATTGGATGATTACCATGGTAACTACTCAGCGTAAACTAATTTACATCGCTACTTTTATAATACTTGTGCTAAGTATTATTGGTATGAATAAAATAAAGGTTTCTGGTAGTTTATTGGAAGAAATGTCTAAAAAAGAAGAATTTTATAAAGACATTTTGTTTTTTGAAGATGAGTTTGATGGAATTATGCCTTTGGAAATAATGATTGATAGCAAGAAGCCTAAAGGGATTTACAAGCTTTCTACCTTAAAACGTATGGAGCAATTAAACACAACCATAGCTTCTTACCCCGAGCTTTCGGAAACAAAATCTGTAGTTAATATTGTAAAATTCGCAAAACAAGCTTTTTATAACGGAAATCCAAAATACTATGAGCTTCCTACTAAGCAAGAGCGTAATTTTATGTTTCCTTATTTTAAAACACTTGAAAAAGGGAATAAAAATTTATTATCTTCTTATGTAGATGCTACAGGTCAGTACGCACGTATTTCAACTTTTATGAAAGATGTTGGTACCGATAAGATGGAGAAAATTGAAGCTTCACTCTTACCCAAAATAGAAGAAATTTTTCCTAGCGAACGTTATGAGGTTACCCTTACCGGTAGGGCGTTAATTTTTCAAAAAGGAACCGATTATTTAGTTAAAAATTTAGTACAGTCTTTATTATTAGCTGTAGCACTAATTATAGTGATTATGCTATATATGTTTAAATCTTGGCGAATGGTTTTGGTATCGTTACTCCCAAACTTATTACCGCTATTAATTACTGGTGGTATTATGGGGTATGCTGGCGTTCCTATTAAACCTTCCACTATTTTAGTTTTTAGTATTGCTTTCGGAATTTCTGTGGACGATACTATTCACTTTTTAGCTAAATACCGACAAGAGTTAACTAGTAAAGGCGGGGATGTAGTTAAAGCTACCATTGCCTCGTTACGAGAAACGGGCTTAAGTATGTTTTACACCTCTACCGTATTATTCTTTGGGTTTGGAGTATT
>CALGLV010000004.1 GCA_937958985.1 uncultured Aquimarina sp. | reverse complement strand
AATTTTAACGAGAAAAGTTTAATAACTATTAACAATTATTATGAAAAGAAATTTCTTTAAAGGAGCTGCACTAGCGGCAATCGCTTTAGTAGGTTTTACTGCTACTGCACAAGAAGAAGAATCAAAGGGAATCGAACTAACCGGTTCTGTTGATACTTATTTTAAAGCAAACTTAAATGCTTCTAATACTGATGGTGTTGCGCCTGCAACTTCATTTGCTAATCAAGATGGTTTTGCATTAGGTATGGTAAACTTAATTGCATCTAAGCAAGTAGGTAAAGTTGGTTTTGTGGCTGATTTAGTTTTCGGACCAAGAGGTGCTGATGCTGTTTTTGCTTCAGGAAGAACTGGCGTTAATACTTTAGGCGAAATAGAAGGTTCAAGCGATTTAAGTGCAGCAGTTAATCAATTATATGTTACGTATGCAGCATCTGACGCTGTGACGTTAACACTTGGTAACTTCAATACTTTTTTAGGGTACGAAGTAATTTCTCCGACAGGAAACTTTAACTACTCTACTTCTTACATGTTCTCTTACGGGCCATTTTCGCATACAGGTGTAAAAGCTGATTTTGCTTTAAATGACAATTGGTCTTTAATGACTGCAGTATTAAACCCAACTGATGCTACGGAATTTAACCCTACAGGTCAATATTTTGGAGGTTTACAATTAGGATATTCTGCTGATGCAGGAAGTGCTTACCTAAACTTCTTATTTTCTGATGATTATTTTCAAGCAGACATTACAACAGGATGGGATGTTGCAGAAGATTTTTACTTAGGTGTTAATGCTACTTATGCTATTAATGATACTGATGCTGATAGTGGTTTTGCTGGTATTGCATTATACCCACAATATGCAATCTCTGAATCTTTTAGCTTAGGTTTAAGAGGTGAGTTCTTCACAGTTATAGAAGGTGGTTTGGAAGATGTTGTTGGTTTAGATGCTGATGGCGATGGGTCTGTATTTGCTACAACTTTAACAGGTTCTTATACTGTTGGTGGTTTGACTATTAAGCCAGAATTGAGATTGGATTCTACATCTGAAGATTTCTTTGTAGATTCAGAAGGAGATAATATTAATGCATTATCTTCATTCGTATTAGGTGCTTATTATGCATTTTAATTTTAGAAGAAAATAAAATATTTATGAAAGCCCTCGCATTGCGAGGGCTTTTGTTTTTTAAGTACTTTTGTGTTATAAAATTTAACTGTATTGGAAACGAGTATTCGCCTAAATAAATATTTAAGTCAAATAGGTTTTTGTTCGCGCCGCGCCGCCGATAAACTTATAGAAGAGCAACGCATTTTAGTAAACAACGCGCTACCGGTTATGGGGCAAAAGGTTTCTAAAGGCGATACTATATATGTAGATGGCGAAAAAGTACAAGATGCCCAAAACGCTCATGTGTATTTGGCTTTTAACAAACCCGTAGGTATAGTATGTACTACCGACCCCCGCGATGAAGATAATATTATAGATTTTATAAATTTTCCGCAACGCATATTTCCTATAGGCAGGTTAGACAAACCAAGTGAGGGTTTAATATTACTTACTAGCGATGGCGATGTGGTAAATAAAATATTACGGTCTAGGTATAACCACGAAAAAGAATATATTGTTACGGTAGATAAACTAATAAATGATGATTTTATGGCGCGAATGAGCGCAGGAATTCCTATATTAGATACTATAACTAAAGAGTGTGTGGTCGAAATGATTTCTAAATTTACTTTTAGAATAGTGTTAACCCAAGGTTTAAATAGGCAAATACGAAGAATGTGCGAATATTTGGGATATGAGGTAATTAAATTAAAACGTGTACGAATTATGCACATTAAAATTGAAGATACTCCCGTAGGCGCGTATCGATTGCTTACTAAAGATCAAATTTACAACGATATAGTGATTTAGTTAAACCCAGTAATGGCAATGTTTGCTAAATAGTTACAATTAACATTGCAAAATTCTATGAATGGTTTTAATTGATAAAAACGTGTATTTTGTCGATTATTTTACTATTTTTAACTATATTTGGAAATACAACTATATCTTTGCCGTAAATTTGGCACACTTGTTGAAATGTTTCTATCGAATTAAAAAAATAATATTATGAAAACAATACTAGCTTCAATCGTTGTTTTTCTGAGTTTAAGTTTAACCCAACTTGTTGCGCAAGAAGAACTTTATTTTGTATCCGTACCAACCTCTTTTATTAGAAGTGGACCAAAACCAATATTTTCTGTTATTCAAGAACTGAATAAAGGGGATCAAGTTCAGCTTATAGATGACTCTTACGGCGAATGGTGGGCTGTACAATATGGTAACACAAATGGTTTTATGAATAATAGTGATTTAATTGCTATTGCTGCGCCAGTAAGGCAACCAGAAGTTGTTGAAAGAGTTGTTTACAGAGATAGAGAAGTTTATGTTGATAACAACAGCGCTGCTAACGATGAGTATGAAGATTGGGATGAAACAGAATATGAAACTGGTGAAACGCCACAGTGTTTAAATATTGTTCCTGAATTTGATTACAAAATGGACAACCATTTAATTATTAAAAATGAAGGTTCGGAATCAGAAGCTGTAGTTAAGCTTATAAAAATTGATACTCCAAACGGAGAAGAGGTTACTTACAGAATTGCTTTTATTAAAGCAGGTGATAACCACGATATGAAAAATATTCCTAAAGGAAAGTACTATTTAAAAATAGCTTACGGACAGGAATGGAAAGAAACAAACTTGAATAACAGATGTACAGGGAAATTTACTAAAAAGCCTCAGTACGAAAAAGGAGATGATATCGTAGATTTCTCACCAGTTAGAACAAGTGAAGGTATTGAATTACCATCGTATGAATTATCATTAGATGTAGATCATAACGGAGGAAACGGTTTGGCAACAGACGATATTTCGGAAGATGAGTTTAATGACTAGAAGCGGTAACTTAAATTAAGTATGTATTCTTAATTTTATAGATATTAAAAAAGCCAAACTATCAATTGATAGTTTGGCTTTTTTTTGGCCTAAATGTTACTATTAAAAAAAACCCATTCTGTATTTTAAGTACAGAATGGGGTTTTATTGATTGCAAGTAGTTACGAGTAACTAAGCTTGGTTATGTCTTGATCTGGCTAGTAATGTATTTTTAAGAAGCATTGCTATAGTCATTGGTCCAACACCACCTGGTACAGGAGTGATGTACGACGATTTAGGAGCAACTTCATTATAATCCACATCACCAACAATTCGGTAGCCTCTAGGGGCTTCAGAGTCGGTAACACGCGTAATACCAACATCTATAATAACAGCACCTTCTTTAACCATATTTGCTTTCAAGAAATTAGGAACGCCTAAAGCCGAAATAACAATATCAGCCTCTTTGGTAATGGCTTCTAAGTTTTGGGTTCTACTATGTGTTAAAGTTACTGTAGCGTCGCCAGGAAATCCTTTACGACTCATAAGTATACTCATGGGTCTACCAACAATGTGGCTTCGTCCAATTACTACACAGTGCTTACCAGAAGTTTCTACTTTGTAACGTTCTAAAAGTTCTATAATTCCAAAAGGGGTTGCCGGTATAAAGCTGGGCATGTCCAAGGCCATTTTTCCAAAGTTGGTAGGGTGAAACCCATCCACATCTTTATCGGGGTTAACGGCAAGTAGTATTTTTTGCTCGTCTATATGCTTAGGAAGTGGTAGTTGTACTATAAATCCGTCAATAGCATCGTTAGTGTTTAATTTTTCTATTTCAGCCAATAGTTTTTCTTCGGTAATATCGGCATCTAATTTTACTAAAGTAGAATCAAAACCAATACGTTCGCAAGATTTTACTTTACTATTAACATAAGTTAAACTAGCACCATTTTCACCAACTAATACAGCAGCCAAATGAGGAACTTTTTCGCCTTTAGCTTTCATTTTAGTTACTATTTCGGCAATTTCATTCTTAATGTCGTTGCTTACTTTTTTTCCGTCTAAAATATTCATTTAGGATTTATTTATTTAGCGCATTCCAGGAATGCCTTGCATCATTTGCATCATTCGTTTTCCGCCACTCCCTTGCATCATCTTCATCATTTTACCCATTTGGTTAAATTGTTTCAGGAGTTGGTTTACTTCTTGTACCGAGGTTCCAGAACCTTTACCAATACGTTTTTTTCTGCTAGCATTAATACTATGCGGATTTTGTCTTTCGCTAGGAGTCATGGAGTTAATCATGGCTTCTATATGTTTAAAGGCATCATCGTCTATATCAATATCTTTTAAGGCTTTTCCCATACCCGGAATCATGCCCATCAAGTCTTTGATGTTACCCATTTTTTTAATCTGTTGTATTTGGCTTAAAAAGTCGTCAAATCCAAACTGATCTTTAGCAATTTTCTTTTGTAGTTTGCGGGCTTCGTCTTCGTCAAATTGCTCTTGAGCGCGTTCAACAAGCGATACCACATCTCCCATTCCCAAAATACGATCGGCCATACGATCTGGGTAGAAAATATCTATAGCTTCCATTTTTTCGCCAGTACCAATAAACTTTATAGGTTTATTAACTACCGATTTTATAGAAAGCGCAGCTCCACCACGGGTGTCACCATCAAGTTTTGTTAAAATAACACCGTCAAAATTTAAAACATCGTTAAATGCCTTTGCCGTATTTACTGCATCCTGACCCGTCATGGAGTCAACCACAAATAAAGTTTCGGAAGGGTTTATGGCTTTGTGGATGTTCGAAATTTCGTTCATCATTTCCTCGTCCACAGCCAAGCGACCTGCGGTATCTATAATAACTAAATTATAGCCATTTGCTTTTGCATGAGCCACACCGGCTTTGGCAATTGCAACAGGGTCGTTATTTTCTTTGTCGCTGTAAACTTCAACTCCAATTTGATCTCCAACAATGTGTAGCTGATCAATTGCAGCTGGGCGGTATACATCACAAGCTACTAATAAGGGTTTTTTTGTTTTTTTATTTTTTAAAAACTGTGCTAGTTTTCCAGAGAAAGTAGTTTTACCCGATCCTTGCAAACCAGACATTAAAACGATAGAAGGGCTGTCGGCTAAATTAATGCCAGCAACATCGCCACCCATAAGTTCGGTAAGTTGATCTTTTACCAACTTCACCATTAATTGTCCAGGTTTTAAACTTTTTAGTACATCCTGGCCCATTGCCTTTTTCTTTACCTCGGCGGTAAATTCTTTAGCAATCTTGTAATTAACATCGGCATCTACTAATGCGCGCCTCACTTCTTTTAAAGTTTCAGCAACATTAATTTCGGTAATTTGGCCATGACCTTTTAGTACATGTAGCGCTTTATCAAGCTTATCGCTTAAATTATCAAACATAATTTTAGGTAATAAATAGAAATGCAAATTTATGCATTTGAACTTTGAGAGACTAATCTTTTAATAAATTAGATTTTACAGCTTTAACTTTTGAAATACGGTTCTTTAGTATAGTAATCGTGCACTATTTTTTATTTAAATTCGCAACTTAAACTAACTAAAATTTTATTTTATGAAACTAAATCTATTTAAAGTTTTTGTGTTGTTTTCGCCGTTAGGGGTTATAGCACAGAGTTATATAGGGTTAAATACCGATAACTTTAATGGTGTGCATGGGGTGTTATCCAATCCGGCTAATGTTGTAGACTCCCGTACTAAAATTGATTTCAATTTGGTGAGTGCGAGTGCCTATTTAAGTAATGATTATGCTTCGGTAAATTTATCGAATGTTTTAGGGGGCGAAGATATTGATTTTGATGACGACGAAAATTTAGATCCAAGTGCTAATAATTCGGCAGCCTTAAATTTTGATATTTTAGGACCTTCGGTACTGTTTAATATTAATGCTAAAAATGCGATTGCTTTAACTACAAGGGCGCGTGCTTTTACTAACCTAAACAGAGTGCCAGGTGATTTGGTAGAATTTTTTGAGTCTAGCGATTTTGATCAAGAGATTTTTGATGTTAATAATGTTAATTTGCGTTCTACAGCCCATGTTTGGGGAGAAATTGGATTAACGTATGGTAGGGTTTTTCTAAATAACGGGAAACATTTCCTTAAAGCAGGATTAACAGCAAAATACTTGCAAGGAGTTGGTTATGCTTCAGCTACTGCAAATGATTTAGGGGCTAGGTTTGAGCCGAATCAGTTAGAAGGGGCTGTTGATGGTTCTGTAAGGTATTCATTTAGTGAAAACTTCGATAGTGATGGAAACAACGAGCCTTTTAGTAGTGATGATGAAATTGAATTTGAAGTAGCTTCTACTGGTTTTGGTTTTGATTTTGGTGTAGTTTACGAATACCGTCCAGATGATAAAAACTTTGATTTAAAGAATAAAAACAAATATTTATTAAAAGCAGGTTTTTCTATTACAGATATAGGTTCGTTAACTTATGATGATGCGCCTGAACGTGTTTTTGATTTTACAGGTGTTGGTAATTTTAACAGAGATAATTTTGAGGATTTAGACTTGGATTCTGTAGATTTTGATAATGTTGAGACTCAGGGTTCAATTTCTAAAAAAATTAAACTTCCTGCAGCAATGCATTTAAATTTAGATTGGAATGCGTGGAGTAGGTTGTATTTGAATTTAAACACCGATTTCTCTTTAATAGGAGAAGATGAAGCTGATGCAAATAGAATAGAAAATTCGGTAACGCTAACTCCGCGTTTAGAAACACAATTTTTTAGTTTGTATTCTCCAATAGGAATCCGTCAGTTTTCTGGTTTTAATTGGGGTGCTGGTTTTAGATTTGGACCATTGTATGCAGGTTCGGGTTCTATAATTTCAAATGTAATTTCAGATAAATCAAAGTCTATTGATGTTTATGCAGGTTTGAAGATACCAATTTACTACTCTAAAGGAAGAAACAAAAAAATTAAAGATAAGGATGGTGACGGTGTTGCTGATAGGGATGATGAGTGCCCAAATGAAGCGGGTGTTATTAGTAATAACGGTTGTCCTGTTGTTAAAGAGGTTGCTGTTGCACCAATTGTTGAAGAGTTAGTTGAGCAAGAGCCGGTTGTTTTGGATACCGATGGCGATACCGTAATAGATTCTTTGGATAAGTGTCCTAATGATTTTGGTACGGTGGCTAATAATGGTTGCCCAGAAGTAGTGGATACCGATAATGATGGTGTGCCAAATGTGTTGGATAAATGTCCGGATGTTTTTGGTGTGGCTAGTAATGGCGGTTGCCCAGAAATAAAAAAATTAGTTGCAGAAAGTGAAGAAGCTAAAGAAGTGGAAAAAACATTAAACTCTTATGCTAAGGTGATTAATTTTAACTCAGGTAAAGCTAGTTTTACTTCCGAAACTTATGCGGCTTTAGAGTCTATTGAAAGTGTATTGAGTGAATATCCTAATGCTAATTTTAATATTAATGGATATACTGATAGTGTGGGGGCTGAACGTTCAAATCAATTATTGTCTGAAGAAAGAGCAATAGCAGTAAAAGTATATTTTATTGGGAAAGGTATTACAGCTTCTCGATTAAATGCAGTGGGTTATGGAGAGGTTAATCCGATAGCAACTAATGCGACAGCAGCTGGAAGAAAAATTAATAGAAGAGTAGAAATTAAATTGGCAAATTAAGCTAATGCTACTATTTTGATGCTAAAAAAAGCTGTTAAGATTTAATCTTAACAGCTTTTTTTTTGTTTAAGGTATGTTTAAATATTTGTGCGTTTGTAGTGATATTTTCCATTGCGGATTTTTCATAACATAATCTACAATTAAAGGAATCATTTCATCCTTTTTGCTCCATTCGGGTTGCAGGTATAAAATACAATCCTTACCAACTTGCGAAGCTTGTTTTTCGGCAAAATCAAAATCGGCATTGTTATACACAATAACTTTTAGCTCATTTGCTTTGTCGTAAACGCTTTGGGTGGGTAGTTTTATTTTTTTTGGAGACAAACATATCCAGTCCCAATTACCCGATAATTCGTAAGCTCCAGAAGTTTCAATATGTGTTTTAGCTCCTTTATTTTGAAGTTTTTGGGTGAGTTGCGACATGTCCCATGTTAAGGGTTCGCCACCTGTAACTACAACAACATCGCTATATTTAGTAGCGTTTTCGGCAATAAGATCGGTGTTTGTTGGTGGGTGTAATTCGGCATTCCAGCTTTCTTTTACATCGCACCAGTGGCAGCCTACATCGCAACCGCCAATTCGAATAAAGTAAGCCGCAGTGCCTTTGTGGTACCCTTCACCCTGAATCGTATAAAACTCCTCCATTAAAGGAAGCATCTTTCCTTCGGCTACTAATTGATTAATCTCTGCTTTTGTCATAGGCTGCAAAGTTAAGTCATTTTAATTTTAGCTAAAATTAATGTACAAAAAAAGGAGCGTTAAGCTCCTTTTTATTGATTGGTATTAAGTATTGCTTATTTAGTGATTAAGCATCAATATTAGCATATACTGCGTTTTTCTCTATAAATTCTCTACGTGGAGGAACTTCGTCACCCATTAGCATCGAAAATACATGATCCGCTTCAGTCATAGAATCGATCACAACTTTTCGCATAGTTCTAAATTCAGGATTCATTGTGGTATCCCAAAGTTGTTCTGCATTCATTTCCCCAAGACCTTTGTAACGTTGTATTTTGGATCCTTCACCAAATTGTCCGATAATAGAATCTCGTTGATCATCGTTCCATGCATATTGCTTTTTGGCTCCTTTTTTAATTAAATATAATGGTGGTGCTGCAATATAAACATAGCCTTGCTCTATAAGTTCCTTCATGTATCTAAAGAAGAAAGTTAAAATTAAAGTAGATATGTGGCTACCATCAACATCGGCATCACACATAATAACTACTTTGTGGTAGCGTAATTTTGTTAAGTTTAAAGCTTTGCTATCTTCTTCCGTTCCTATGCTAACGCCTAGTGCAGTAAAGATGTTTCGTATTTCTTCGTTTTCGAATACTTTATGTTGCATTGCTTTTTCAACATTCAATATTTTTCCTCGAAGGGGTAAAATAGCTTGAAAATTTCTATCACGACCTTGTTTGGCAGTACCACCTGCCGAATCTCCCTCCACAAGGTAAATTTCACACTCTGCAGGATCTGTTTCAGAGCAGTCACTTAATTTCCCAGGTAAGCCACCAATACTCATTACCGTTTTACGCTGTACCATTTCGCGTGCTTTTTTGGCAGCATGGCGGGCTTGGGCGGCAAGAATTACTTTTTGGATTATAATTTTAGCATCATTTGGATTTTCTTCCAAATAATTTTCTAACATTTCAGAAACGGCTTGGGATACCGCAGAGGTAACTTCGCGATTTCCTAATTTTGTTTTGGTTTGACCCTCAAATTGAGGTTCTTGAACTTTTACTGATATAATAGCAGTTAAACCTTCTCTAAAATCATCTCCGGCAATTTCAAATTTCAACTTATCTAATAATCCAGAGTTGTCTGCATATTTTTTCAAAGTAGAAGTAAGTCCTCTTCGGAAACCAGATAAATGCGTTCCACCTTCGTGTGTGTTTATGTTGTTTACATACGAGTGTAAGTTTTCAGCATAAGAATCATTATAAGTCATGGCAACTTCAACGGGGATGTCGTTTTTTTCACCCTCCATAGAAATTACGTGACCAATAATAGGAGTACGCGCACTGTCTAAGAATTTTACAAATTCTTTAAGTCCTTCTTTAGAATGAAAAAGTTCTTCTACGAATTCGCCTTTATCGTCTTTTTTACGTTTGTCGGTTAGCGTAATGCGAATACCCTTGTTTAAGTAAGCAAGTTCGCGCATACGACCAGCTAATGTATCGTAGTTGTATTCCGTAGTTTGTTGGAATATGCTTTTATCGGGAGTAAATGTTACGGTAGTTCCTTTTTGGGTAGTATCTCCAGTGCATTTAGCAGGGTAAATAGCCTTACCGCGTTCGTACTCTTGCTCCCATATTTTGCCATCGCGATATACGATCGCATGAAGGTGATCCGATAATGCGTTTACACACGATACACCCACACCGTGAAGTCCACCAGAAACTTTATAAGAGTCTTTGTCAAACTTACCACCAGCTCCAATTTTAGTCATTACAACTTCAAGAGCAGATACGCCTTCTTTTTTATGAAGATCAACAGGAATACCACGTCCATTATCTCTAACGGTTACCGAATTATCTTCGTTAATATCTACCGAAATTAAATCACAGTGACCTGCTAAAGCTTCGTCAATAGAGTTGTCGAGTACCTCGTATACCAAGTGGTGTAAACCTCTTACACCAACATCGCCTATGTACATCGACGGTCGCATGCGAACATGCTCCATTCCTTCTAGTGCTTGAATGCTATCCGCGGAATAGCTATTTTTAGACTCTTCGCTCATATTTAGGATGAATTTATTATAAGTGTTTCAAATATAATAATCTAAAACAAGCTATTTAAGCGATGGAGCTTTAGTTGTTAACAATGCTAGTGAATAAAAGAGAAAGTAAAAAATAACCCCCTTAAAATTAATTTAAGGGGGTTTTAGTGATTTTTTGGATAGTGATTTATAAACTCATAGAATACAAAGCTCTTTTAGAGCTTCTTAAAATAGGTCATCTCTAAAAGTTATAAGTCAACTTAGTGTTATTTTAATCTTTCTAACGAAATGTTATCAATTAAATAGGTACCCATTCTTTTGTCAAAACCAAATAGAATAGCTATGTTTTTGTAGTCAACATCGGTGTTGTCGTAAAAAGGTTCAGCGGTAAAAGTGTGCGATATTTTTCTCCACTTTCCATTGCCTTTAAATTCAAAAGTTTTGTCTAAAACAGCGCACCAAGGTTTAGAGCTTCCGGTATCGGTACTAGAATAAACTCTGAACATAATTTTGTCATTATAAGCCTTACTCTTAGCCCAAAATGTAATTTTGTAGTTTTTTCCTTTTTTAAGTTTGAAGCCGTCTTTCTTTAAAAATATTTGATCGCCATTCTTCTCTCTAGAGTTTTTTTGAATAGTTACTTTTAAAGAATTTGAGCCTTCTTGACCAGAATCATCAGTGTCAAAAAATGCGATTGGTTTGTCTTTTCCGTCTCCCCAAACACCGGTATCCCAAGTATTAAGGTCGTATTCGAAAGAGTGATTTTCTATAGCAACAGACTTTTGAGAAAAAGCAGTGAAGCTAAAAGTTAATAGTAGGGATGTGTAAATTAAAAATTTCATATTTGGGACTTAATTTATTACTTAGTTAAAAGCGTTAGTTAATAAAACTTAATAGTTGTTAACCATGATTGATTTAGTAGGTGTTAACCAATCATTGGTGGAAAATTAATCTTCAATAATGTCGCCAGTCCAATTCATAAAACCGCCTTCTAAATTGTAGGTATTTTCGAAGCCTAATTGTTCCATGATATCACACGCTTGGCCGCTTCTGTTTCCAGATCTACAGTATATGTAATAGTTTTTTGTTTTATCTAATTTAGAAATTTCTTCTAAAAATAACTGGCCTTCAAAAAAATCTATCGGTTTCATGTTAGCTATATATCCTTCACTTATCTCGTCCGGAGTTCTAACATCAAGCACTATACCATTTTTATCATTAGCTACTAATTCTATCCATTCGTCTTGATCGATATCTTGTCTCATATTTGGAAAAAAATTATTTTGTGCAAAAGTAGAGAAAAAACTAAAAAATAATTACATTTGGAATATGAAAAATATATTTAATTTATGGTGGTGGTGTTTTCAAGACTAAAGTCGTGAACCTTGCCTCCTATTAGTATGTTTTATCAGAAAAAGGCTTGTCATTCACGACAAGCCTTTTTTATTTACTATTTTTGTAGCATCCTTCAATAGGGTTAATAATCAATACGCTAATGAGTTTTCAGCTTAAAACCGACTTTAAAAAAATACTTGCAGATACGATAACCCCAGTGAGCGTTTATCTTAAAATAAGAGATCGTTTTCCTAATAGTTTACTTTTAGAAAGTAGTGACTATCATGGTTCTGATAATAGTTTCTCTTATATCTGTTCTAATCCAATAGCAAGCATTACTGTTAAAAATCAACAAATTATTCAAACATACCCTAATGGTGATATTCAAACTAAGGATATTATTTCGGATACTGATATACCTTCAGAAATAGAAAAATTTGGTAGTTTGTTTAAAACAGAAGAAAGTGATTTCAAATTTATCAATAACGGTTTGTTTGGTTACATTTCTTACGACGCAGTGCGTTACTTTGAGGATATTGAAATTAATCAAAAGCCCGATAAGTTAGATATTCCGGAAGTTTACTATGCAGTATATCAAAATATAATAGCGATTAATCATTTTAATAATGAAGCCTATATTTTTGCGCATACATTTGATAAGAAAAGTAATGTTGAAGAAATAGAATCGTTAATACGGGTTAAAAATTTCGCAACGTATTCATTTGATACAGTAGGGGAAACCACAAGTAGTATTGATGATGAAAGTTTTAAGAAAAATGTTACCATTGCCAAAGAACATTGTCAACGCGGAGATGTATTTCAATTGGTATTATCCAAACGTTTTTCGCAAGAATTTAAGGGAGATGAGTTTAATGTATATCGTGCTTTACGAAGTGTAAACCCGTCACCTTACTTATTTTATTTTGATTACGGAGATTTTAAAATTTTTGGAAGTTCTCCTGAAGCACAATTGGTGGTAGATGATAATATAGCTGAAATACATCCAATAGCGGGTACTTTTAGACGTACAGGCGATGATGAGAAGGATGCGGAATTAGCCAAAAAACTTTCTGCAGATCCAAAAGAAAATAGTGAGCATGTAATGCTAGTAGATTTAGCTCGAAATGACTTAAGTCGAAATGGTAGTGAAGTAACTGTTGAAAGTTATAGAGAGGTTCAATTTTACAGCCATGTAATACATTTAGTAAGTAAAGTTACAGGGCGCAAGCACAATCATAGTTCTACCATGCAAGTTGTTGCCGACACTTTTCCTGCGGGAACCTTAAGCGGCGCTCCTAAGCATATGGCCATGAGTCTTATTGAAAAATATGAAACTATAAATCGTGAATTTTACGGTGGAGCAATTGGTTTTATGGATTTTAAAGGTAATTTTAATCATGCTATAATGATTAGAACTTTTTTAAGTAAAAACCACAGTCTACACTGGCAAGCCGGTGCAGGAATAGTTACAGAAAGTAAAGAGGAAAACGAGTTGCAAGAAGTTTATAATAAACTATATGCATTAACGAAAGCCTTGGAAATAGCCGAAACTATTTAATGAAAATACAAGGTTAAGGCAATATTTTATG
The DNA here is from genome assembly GCA_937958985.1 of uncultured Aquimarina sp. GTDB lineage: Bacteria > Bacteroidota > Bacteroidia > Flavobacteriales > Flavobacteriaceae > Aquimarina. The sequence goes on along the minus strand of CALGLV010000004.1, from coordinate 45,620 downwards.
GAGTTTAATTTAAATAGGACTTCACTGTAAAAGTGAATGAGATTATGAAAAAAATATTAGTAATAGATAATTACGATTCTTTTGTTTACAATTTGGTTCATTACCTAGAAAGCTTGAACTGTGAAGTGGTAGTAAAAAGAAACGATCAATTAAGTTTAGATCAAGTTGAGGCGTTTGATAAAATTTTACTTTCTCCAGGACCAGGAATTCCAGATGAAGCAGGTTTGTTGAAGCCTATTATAGAAAGGTATGGGGCTACCAAAAGTATATTTGGAGTATGCCTAGGGCAACAAGCCATTGGGGAAGTTTATGGGGGTACACTTCGGAATTTAGAAGAAGTATACCACGGTGTGGCTACAGCGATAGAAACTACAGTAAACGATGCTTTATTGTTTAAAGGATTAAAAAATACTTTTGACGTTGGTCGTTACCATTCATGGGTAGTAGCAAAAGATACATTTCCTAATAGCTTAGAGGTTACTGCCGTTGATGAAAACGGTCAGATAATGGCATTACGACATAAAGAATTTGATGTTCGTGGTGTTCAATTTCACCCAGAATCTGTACTAACACCCGATGGGATGAAAATGCTCGAAAATTGGGTAAATAGTTAATAATAAAACTATTCAGTATAAAGTAAAGAAATCTCTCAACTAAGGTAATTTATTGCGTAAAGCTTTATGAGTATATCATAAAGCGTTTCGTTTAAAGTGAAAAAAATGAAGAATATTTTAAATAGACTTATAAATCACGAAATACTAAGTAAGCAAGAGGCTAAAGATATTTTAGTAAACATTAGTAACGGAAGCTACAATGGCAGTCAAATATCAGCTTTTTTAACTGTGTATATGATGCGTAGCGTAACGGTAGAAGAGTTAGCAGGCTTTAGAGATGCCTTGCTAGAGCTTTGTGTAGCCGTAGATTTAAGCGCTTACAATCCCATAGATTTATGTGGAACAGGTGGCGATGGTAAAGATACTTTTAATATATCTACACTATCCTCTTTTGTGGCAGCTGGTGCCGGGATCAAAGTAACTAAACATGGTAATTATGGCGTGTCTTCCACTTGTGGAAGCTCTAATGTAATGGAATATTTAGGGGTTAAGTTTAGTAATGATAAAGACTATTTAACTAAAAGTATCGACCAAACAGGTATTTGTGTGTTACACGCTCCATTGTTTCATCCCGCAATGAAAAATGTAGCTCCTATAAGAAGGGAATTAGCAGTAAAAACATTTTTCAATATGTTGGGGCCAATGGTGAATCCAGCGTTTCCAACCAATCAATTGGTAGGCGTGTTTAATTTAGAATTAGCACGTATGTACGGCTATCTATATCAAAATGAAACTAAAAACTTCACCATTCTCCATGCTTTAGATGGTTACGATGAAATTTCCCTTACAGGGAAAACAAAAATCATTACTAGGCATTCGGAAGGAATGCTTTCGCCAGAAGATTTTGGAGTACATAAACTTCAACAATCTGAAATTGCAGGAGGGAACTCTATAGAATCTTCCGCTAAAATATTTGTTGATGTACTAAGCGGAAAGGGAACAGAAGCTCAAAATAATGTAGTATGTGCCAACTCAGGTATGGCAATTGCAACGGTGTTAAGTTTAACGCCAAAGCAAGGCTTTGAAAAAGCTAAAGAAAGTTTACTAGCAGGTAAAGGTTTAGAGGTTTTAAAGAAAGTACAAAATTTAAAGTAAAAATTAGATTTGAGATCTGAGTATTGAAATTTATTGCACATAAAAAATTCAATACTTAAGCGAATTAAGAATGGATATACTAGAAAAAATAGTAAACGATAAAAAAGTAGAGGTTGAATTTCGCAAGGGATTAATTCCTGTAAAGCAACTCGAAAACTCGGTGTTATTTGAACGCACCACTATTTCTTTAGCGAAGGCTTTAAGAAACAATAGTACAGGGATTATTGCCGAGCACAAACGACGCTCACCATCAAAGGCGATAATTAATCAAACCAGTTCGGTTTGGGAAGTAGCTAAAGGCTATGAAAAAGCAGGTGCTTGTGGAATGTCGGTACTTACCGATGCCAAATATTTTGGGGGTTCGTTAGATGATTTATTAACCGCACGCGCAAGTTGCAATATGCCATTGCTACGGAAAGAATTTATTATTGATGAATATCAATTGTTAGAAGCCAAAGCTTATGGTGCGGATGTTTGTTTGTTAATTGCTGCTTGTTTAACAAGGGCTGAAATAAAAAAACTTTCTGAATTTGCAAAAAGTTTAGAATTGGACGTGCTTTTAGAAGTGCATAATGAGGAAGAATTACAAAAGTCCTTAATGCCTTCATTGGATATGTTAGGAGTGAATAACAGAAACTTAAAAACGTTCGAGGTTAGTTTGGAAACGAGTAAAGAGTTAAGTAGTCAAATACCAAACGATTTTGTGAAGGTTTCCGAAAGTGGAATTAGCTCGGTAGATGCAATTTCAGAATTAAAACCATACGGGTATAAAGGATTTTTAATAGGAGAAAACTTTATGAAAACAGATAATCCCGCGCAGAGTGCTATTGATTTTATTCAAAACCTGAAATGATAGACATTATGACAGCTGTATTAATAACAGGAGTGACCGGCAACATTGGCTCTCATGTGCTATATGAGTTGTTATATGAACTGCATGAAAAAAAAGAAAAATCACCAATATATGTGGTGATTAGAAAAGGAAACGGAAAAAGTGGAAGCGAACGTTTGCAAAATGAAGTTTTTGCACCGCAGTTAATTCCAACAAAAATAAAACCATTCTACCAGGAGTATCTTAAAGATTGTATTCATGTACTTGAAGGAGATATTAGTAGTTTTGAAATCCCTGAAAAAGCAGGAAGTCAATTAATTGTATATCATTTAGCGGCCTCTGTAAACTTAGGGAAAGGAAAAAAAGCGAAACAAGAAATAGCGGAAACCAATTACAAATACACAAAGTCGTTTTTTGAAATTATTAAAACACGAACTAAAAAATTAGTATTTGTAAGTACAGCGTTTTCCCGAGGAGATATTGAGGGAGTTATTAAGGATGATTACCACACAGAAAGCGATTTTAAATTCAGGAATTTTTACGAAGAATTTAAAATGAAAATCGAAAAAGAAGTCCTTGAGCTAGCTGATGCTAATAATTTTGAGTGCACTATTGCACGGCCTAGTGTAGTATCCGGGCGATTATTAGATTTTCCAAAATATGTTACTAATTCGTATATCGTTTTTTATGCAATAGGAGCTTTCTTTAGTAAAATGAAAGCTATTTATAAAGATGTAGGTAAGGTTAGGATTATGCTGAACCCTGAAGGAGGGTTAAATATTGTGCCTGTAGATTATGTAGCAAAAGCCATATTAAGAGCAGCCGACCTTAAAGAAAATCAAATAAATATTACACATACCAAAAATGTAGCAATCCAATATTTATTAGCTATGATGTTTAATAAATGCGGTATTGATGGATTGGAATTTGTAACAGAAGAGCCCAAAGATAAAAGCATTGTAGAAGCACTGTTTTATAAAACAATAGGGAGTCAATTAGCGAGCTACTCTGTTTCTAAAAAACACGAATTCGAATCGAAGTTGGTAAGAAACCTACTTAAAGATATTGAAGAACCCGATATGACTTCCGTTTTTAAAGAGTTGTATGACTTTGCACATAACATAAATTTTGATAATAAAAATATAAAATTGGCTTTAGGGTAATGGAAAACAGAAAGCTTAAAATAAAAGTTTGTGGAATGAAGTATGCTGATAATATTCAGCAAATAGCATTGTTAAGTCCCGACTATTTGGGTTTTATTTTTTATCCAAAATCGCCAAGAAATTTTGAAGAAAGTATTCCTCAAATTCCTAATGGAATTAAAAAAACAGGAGTTTTTGTAAATGCAGAATTGGACTTTGTAATAAGTAAAGTAAAACGACATGGTTTTAAAGCAGTACAGCTTCATGGAAATGAAACAGCTGAGTACTGTGAGCAATTAAAAAAACTTTTAGTAGCGGAAACAGAAGTTGGTTGTACTGTTGAGATTTTCAAAGTTTTTGGAATTAAAGATAGTTTTGACTTTTCAGTTTTAACTGCTTATGAGAACAGTGTAGATTATTTTCTTTTTGATACTAAAGGGAAAGCTAAAGGAGGAAATGGATATGCCTTTAATTGGGATGTTTTGAGAAATTACCCAAGTAGTAAACCCATTATTTTAAGCGGAGGAATAGGAGTTGAGGAGTTAGACAAAATAGAACAAATACTAAAAACAGATTTACCCATTTATGGCTTAGATTTAAATAGTAAATTTGAATTGAAACCAGCGTTAAAAGACGTTGAATTACTTGAGGGTTTTTTCAAGAAATTAAAAAAAGTAAATATAAAATTAATATAACAAGCCAAAAGCTAATAGCTTATAAGCTGATAGCCGAAAGCAGAAAGCTTGAGATTATGAATTACCACGTAGACGAAAAAGGATATTATGGCGATTTTGGAGGAGCTTACATCCCCGAAATGTTATACCCTAATGTAGAAGAATTGCGTAGCAAGTATCTTGAAATTATGTATGAGGAAGAATTTCAAAAGGAATTCAACCAATTACTAAAAGATTACGTAGGTCGTCCAAGCCCATTATACTTTGCCAAGCGCTTATCAGAAAAGCATGGAACGCAAATATATTTAAAACGCGAGGATCTAAACCATACAGGAGCCCACAAAATAAACAATACTATTGGGCAAATATTAGTAGCCCAACGATTGGGTAAACATAGAATTATAGCCGAAACAGGGGCAGGTCAACATGGTGTGGCTACTGCAACGGTATGTGCATTAGTAGGCTTAAAGTGTATAGTGTATATGGGAGAAATTGATATTAAACGTCAAGCTCCCAATGTAGCGCGCATGAAGATGCTAGGTGCTGAAGTTAGGCCAGCGATGTCGGGTAGTAAAACGCTAAAGGATGCCACAAACGAGGCTATTAGAGACTGGATTAATAATCCAGTCGATACGCATTATATTATTGGTTCGGCCATTGGTCCACACCCATATCCAGATATGGTAACGCGTTTTCAGAGTGTTATTTCTGAAGAAATTAAGTGGCAATTAAAAGAAAAATTAGGAAAAGAAAATCCTGATTACGTGGTTGCTTGTGTAGGAGGAGGAAGTAATGCAGCAGGTACTTACTATCACTTTTTAGACGAGCCCGAAGTAGGAATTATTTCGGTAGAAGCAGCAGGGAAAGGAATTAATACAGGAAAAAGTGCTGCTACAAGTAAGTTAGGGCGCGATGGTGTTATACATGGTTGTAAAACGTTGCTTATGCAAACTGAAGATGGCCAAATTACAGAACCCTATTCGATATCGGCAGGTTTGGATTATCCAGGTGTAGGGCCTATGCACGCGCATTTGGCAAGAACGGAGCGGGCAGAGTTTATTTCGGTAACCGATGATGATGCAATGCAAGCAGGTTTGGAGCTTTCTAAATTAGAAGGAATTATTCCAGCTATTGAAACTTCACATGCCCTTGCAATATTCGATCAAAAGAAATTTAAAAAAGACGATGTAGTGGTAATTTGCCTTTCGGGAAGAGGAGATAAAGACCTTAATAATTACATTGAATATTTCGATTTATAGACGTTAGATAATAAGACATTAGGTTTTGAGTGGTTTAAAAGTCACAATTATAAAACCTCAATACTATTTTCATGAATAGAATAAACAAAAAACTAAGCGAAGGGAAAAAGCTCCTTTCTATATATTTTACAGCAGGCTATCCAAATTTAAACGATACGGCTTCAATCATAAAACAGCTTGAAAATAGTGGTGTGGATATGATAGAAATTGGATTGCCTTTTAGTGATCCGTTAGCCGATGGGCCTACAATACAGGAGAGTTCTACGGCGGCATTGCATAATGGTATGACTACCAAAAAATTGTTTGAACAATTAGAAGGCATTAGAGATACGGTAAGTATTCCTTTAATTATTATGGGATATTTTAACCCTATGATGCAATACGGTGTGGAGGCATTTTGCGCGAAGTGTCAAGAATTAGGAATCGACGGTTTAATTTTACCCGATTTACCTGTGGCGGAATACGATTTACATTACCGCAAAACTTTTGAAAAATACGGATTGGTAAATGTATTTCTAATTACGCCACAAACTAGCGAAGAGCGTATTCGATTTATAGATGAGGTTTCAGATGGATTTATTTATATGGTAAGTTCGGCAAGTGTTACAGGGTCTACATCAGGTTTTGGAAATACTCAAGAAGATTACTTTAAACGTATTGAAAGCATGAATTTGAATAACCCTCAAATAGTTGGCTTCGGAATTAATAATGCAGAAACTTTTGTACAAGCTACTAAAACAGCAAAGGGTGCAATTATTGGTTCAGCATTTATTAAAATGTTAACCAAAGAAGGTAAACAGGGGATTGATGCTTTTGTAAAGAGTATTCGATAAACTTAATTTTACAAACAAAAAAGAGACCTACAGCAATGCTGTAGGTCTCTTTTTTGTTTGTAAATATGTAAATTGTGGCTGTTAAATACGAATGTTAATCAGTACATTTAGGCTTTGATTAATACAACACAATATCATGGGAGACATTTTAAAAGACATTGATTTAAAAAATATTTGGACTATTGTAGCTGAATATGCCTTAGTAATTGGACAAGCACTACTCGTTCTTGTTATAGGATTATGGGTTATAAAAATTATTGTAAAAGGTTTAAAAAAGACGTTAAAAGGAAGGGATTTAGATGAATCTTTAAAAGGCTTTGTTCTTAATTTATTAAGCTGGGGGTTAAAAGCGTTACTTATAATTACAGTTTTAGGTCAGCTTGGTGTAAAAACCACTTCGTTTGTGGCTATTATTGGTGCTGCAGGTTTAGCCATAGGCTTAGCTTTGCAAGGTTCGTTGGCTAATTTTGCTGGTGGTGTTTTAATTTTGTTGTTTAAGCCATTTAAAATAGGCGATCTTATACAAGCACAAGATGTTATTGGTGTGGTTAAGGAAATTCAAATTTTTGTAACCAAAGTAATTACGCCAGATAATAAAGAAGTAATTATTCCTAACGGAGCATTATCTAATGGTAATATAACCAACCTTTCTTCAACAGGAAATTTACGAGTTGACTTAACAGTTGGTATTAGTTATTCGGATGATATAGAAAAAGCTAAGAATGTAATAATGGAAACATTACTTAGTGACCCTAAAGTGTTAAAAACACCAGCTCCAACTGTAGCGGTAGGCGAATTGGCCGATAGTTCGGTAAATATTTTGGTTAGACCCCATGCAACTGTTGATGATTATTGGGATGTTTATTTCAATTCTTTAGAACAAGTAAAAATAGCCTTGGATAATGCGGGTATAGAAATTCCTTTCCCTCAACGAGTAGTACATAATGCTAAATAGATTTGTTTTCAAATCATTTTTTAAAACACCGTTTTTCTTAATAGAAAACGGTGTTTTTGATTTATAGTAGGTAAAGCAGGTTGTTTTGGAAGTACATTTTTCAATAGAAAATTAAGGTGTGTTTTTTTAATAAATTTTAATACGATTGAATTCTATATTACTGAGGTGTAATTTGTAATTTTACTGAAAATTTTCCCTTTTGAAAGAACACGAAAACGCATGTACCTTTTCTAACGAAGTTAAAAGCTCTGTTACCATAGGTACTTTTGATGGCGTACATATTGGGCATAAAAAAATAATCGAACGTCTTACTCAATCGGCTAAAGCTAACGGGTTAGATTCGGTAATACTTACATTTTTTCCCCATCCAAGAATGGTACTTCAAAAAGATGTTGATATTAAATTGATCAACACCATGGAAGAACGCTCCCAAATTTTAAGGGAAACAGGTCTTGATCATTTAGTAATACACCCTTTCAGCGAAAGCTTTTCACAATTACCTGCCGAGGACTATGTAAAAATGCTATTGGTTAAATATTTAAAAGCTCAAAAAATAATTATAGGTTACGATCACCGTTTTGGTAAAGGACGTACAGCAAATATCGACGATCTTAAAAAATATGGTGAAGCATTAGAATTCACTGTAGAAGAAATAGGGAAACAAGAAATAGCAGATGTTGCAGTAAGTTCTACTAAAATCCGTAAGGCTTTAGTAAATGGGGAAATTGAAATAGCAAATCAATATTTAGGTTACAATTTTATGCTAACAGGTAAAGTTGAAAAAGGGCGCCAATTAGGTCGTACTTTAGGATATCCTACGGCAAATATGAAAGTTGCTGAAACTTATAAGCTAATACCTAAGTCAGGAGTTTATGTTATTAGTGCTTGCATAGATAATACAACCTACTTTGGAATGACAAATATTGGTACTAATCCTACTGTAGGGGGGCAAAAACAAACGATCGAAACTCATTTTTTTGATGCCGAATTTAACTTGTATGGTAAAAAAATTCAAATTGAATTGTTAAAACGAATTAGAGACGAACAAAAATTTGCGTCTTTAGATCTTTTAAAAGAAGCCATGTATGCCGATGAAGATTTTGCTAGGGATTATATAGGTGAGCTTTTGTAATATTTTTCAGCTAAAATTCAATGGACGATATACACGATAGAAAGGATATTGAATTTTTAGTAAATAAATTTTACGATAAAGTTAAGCAAGATGAACTTATTGGTTTTTTCTTTGTAGAGGTAGCAAGTTTGGATTTTGATGTTCATTTACCTGCTATGTATGACTTTTGGGAAAACATAATTTTTAAGAAAGGTTCCTATAAAGGGAATCCAATTCTTTCGCATATTACACTACACAATAAAAAAGAGATCCAATCTTTTCATTTTAAAAGATGGCTTGCTCTTTGGGAAGAAACTTTAACGCAGTATTTCTCAGGAGAAAATGCAAATGAAGCACTTCAGAGAGCGAAACAAATAGCAACTCTAATTCAATTGAAGCTTACTCAGCTATAAAAATTATTCTCTCCTCAACTTTCTTTTCTTAATAATTCGATTTAAAATATGCTTCGCGCATTAATTTTTATTGTTTTAACTACGATAAGTATTAATCTACTCTAATAATTACTGGATTTAAAATGTTTTGTTGCTTGTTATGGGTTTTCTATAATGAATAAGCTAAAGGCTTAGGCAAGTCAATAGAATTAAGTGTTTTAGATTTTCACTTTTAAATTCATTTTTTCCATTTCACTCATTTTAGTTCTTTTTGAGCTTTGTTGTGGCTATATGTTTGCATCAAACAAATTTTAAAAAGAATAGTAATGAAAAAATTGAAATTTAGTCTTTTAACTTTAGCAAGTGTAATGGCACTTGTATCATGTAGTGATGATGATGCAACTCAAGTAATAGAGAATACCATTCCAGATGTTGAAGAAGTAGTTCCTCCTGTTGTAGAAGCGGTTAATAACACAGTTACTTTTGATGTAACCATAAGAAATGCAGTAAACTTATTAAACTCTATTGTGTTTAATACAGCTGTAGGAGCTACAGAAGCTGGACCTATTGGAATGGTAGGCGGGCAGTACCAAACTTCATTTAAAGCAGTACCAGGTGCGAAATTAAGCTTTGCAACCATGAATGCTACCACTAACGATTGGTTTTATGCTCCTTCGGAAAGTGGTGTTGATTTATTTGATGGTACTACACCAGTAACAGGTGATATTACGAGTCAAATCAGATTATGGGATTCTGGAACAGAAGTAGACCAAGCTGTAGGTGCTGGAGCAGATCAGCCAGGAAGACAAGCAGGACCAAACACAGGGGCTGCTGACTCAAACAATACCGTACGTGTTGTTGATACAGATGTAACAGATCAAATAAGTGCAGAACTATCGTATGCGGATGGTACATTTACTTTAACTCTTACTAATTTAGTAGGTGCTGATGGTAATGTTGACTTAACAAGTACCGATGAGTTTGCTAGTACAGACTTTAATGGAGGGGTAATTTTAACTCCAGGTGTTGTAGTACTTCATGCACAGGATAATCCATTATTTTTAAGCGGAACAGCAGATAGAGGTTTTGGTTTAGAAGGAATTGCTGAAGATGGTAACGTAACTGCATTGAATGCTTACTTAACAGAGAGAGTAGGTGATTCAGATTCAGGTGCATTTTTAAGATTATCTTCTTCTTTAGCTAGATTTTCTCCAGCATTAGCTTATGCTTTTAATGGAGCTGAAGGGGCTACAGATCCTGTTTTTTCTCAAGGAGATTCAGTAGTTGAAGGTAGCGGTTTAGAAGAGTTAGCAGAAGATGGTAATAGAATGGTAGCTTATAATTACATTAAAGATCAGTTACAAATACCAGTAGCATTAGGAGATAAAATGATGCCTACAGGTCCAGGAGGAGAAATCACTTTTGAATTAACTGTACCAAAAGAAGCAGGTTACAAATTCTCTTTCTTAACAATGTTTGTTCCTTCTAATGACTGGTTTTTAAGTCATAACACAGCAGGATTAGATTTATTTGACGAAAATGGTGAGCCATTAACTTACGACAGACAAGGTACGAAAACCTATATGTATGATGCAGGTACAGAAGAAGATGAGCCAGTTGGTGGAGGAGAATTTCAAGTAGTTTCTCAAACAGGTCCAAACGTAGGTCCAGCAGATGATGATACTTCAATTAGAAGAGTAGCTAGTCTTGAAGATGGTCAATTCGGAAAAGGAACTGTAAGCGGAAACGGAGCAGGAGTTATCTGGAATGGAGATTCAAGAGGAGGTTATAACTTATTAGAGTTAAGTATCGTACCAAGATAATATTAGAATAGTAGTTAGTTTTTGTTTAGGTTGTTAATTTGAGGGTTGTACAAAACATTTTGTACAGCCCTCTTGTTTTTTGGCTAAGACACTATAGATTAATGTTTTTATATTTGTGAAAGAATAATAAAGTATTTAATGATAGATAGATTTTTTAAAGCTGTTGATAACAGCCCACTGATAATCTTTAGAATTATTTTCGGGTTTTTGGTAGCTTGTGAATGTTGGGGGGCGATACTTACAGGTTGGGTAAAGCGTGTACTTGTAGATACTTGCTTTAATTTCCATTTCATTCCTTTTTCTTTTTTACATCCATTGCCAGGTAATGGGATGTATTTGTACTTTTTTGTGATGGGTGCATTGGGTATTGCAATTATGCTAGGTTACCGTTATGTGTTAGCGACAATTACCTTTTGCTTGCTATGGGGAGGTGTTTATTTTATGCAGAAAAGTGCCTACAATAATCACTACTATTTATTATGGCTATTAAGTATTTTAATGGTTTTTCTTCCAGCGCATAAAGACGTATCGTTAGATGTTAAACAAAATCGAGTGCGCTTAAGTAACGTAATGCCAAGTTGGGTACTTATTTTAATTATCGGACAACTGTTTTTAGTGTATACCTATGCTTCAGTAGCAAAGCTATATCCCGATTGGTTGAATACTACTGTACCGGCACGATTAATGGCAGGAAAAGCGAATTATCCTTTAATCGGAGAATTGTTGCAGCAAACTTGGGCTCATTATGTAATTACTTATGTAGGAATATTATTTGATTTATTAATTATACCCGCATTATTATGGAAACCTACACGTAAAATAGCATTTGCAGTTGCGGTGTTTTTTCATATTTATAACTCTATTGTTTTGCAAATAGGGATATTCCCTTATTTGGCTTTAGGCTTTACGGTTTTCTTTTTTCCAGCCTCAAAAATCAGAAAATGGTTTTATCCGAAACATAAAAAAGCAGCGGTGCTTCAGCAAGATCAATTTGCGGCGTCCAAATTTATTGTGGCGTTGGTTTCGTTGTGGTTATTAGTGCAATTATGCTTGCCAATTCGACATTGGTTTATAGATGGGGATGTATTGTGGACCGAAGAAGGACATCGTTTAAGTTGGCGTATGATGCTGCGTTCAAAGTCGGGCTATACAATTTTTAAAACCAAAGAGGCTGGTGGGCGAAAACAAAAAGTGCGTTTAGAAGATTACCTTACGAATAAGCAAATAAACTCTATGGTGGGCAAGCCCGATATGATATGGCAATTTGCTCAGTACTTAAAAGATATAAATCAAAGGCAAGGAAAACCCGTTGAGGTATATGTAGATAGTTGGGTAGGTGTAAATGGAGGAAAACGCCATAGGCTAATTGACGCTAATGAAGATATAGCCAATCAGCCTTGGACGTGGTGGAAACATAATTGTTGGGTGTTATTGCCTAGCGTTTATATAAACTAATACTGCTTTTTTTGAAATTTAAAATCCATAACTGGTTTTTTATAACTAGAATATCTGTTGGTTTTTCAATGTTTTCTTCTAATGTTTGAAGTTTTTTTCCTTTTAAATCGGTGATAATTACGCGATTATTTTCGAAGTCAGTAATGTATAATTTAGAATCAGTGACATAAATTCCCGTAGCTGCATTTATATTAAAGTCAGCACCAATAGTCTGTAGGTGTTTCCCTGTTTTTGAAAAAACTTGTACTCTGTGGTTATAGGCATCGGCAACATAAATGTTGTTTTCGGTTATTTGAACATCGGTGGGGTAGTTAAACTGGCCATTATGGGAGCCTTTCTCACCTATTATAATCCATTTGTTTTTTGATTTATAAAGTATTCTATGGTTGTAAAAATCAGCAATAGCAATTTCTTTTTTCCATTGGTGAATTCCTGCCGGAGCATCTAGTTTTGGGGTTATTAAAGACGTCTTTTTAAAACTAGGCTTCAATATAGAAATGGTATCTCTTCCATATTCAGGAATTAATAAGTTTCCTTCAAAAGCACTAATATGCATGGGGCGCTCAAAGTTTTTAATTTCATTTATTAGTTCTCCTTGTTCATTAATAGATACTAACCTGTTTCCATTACCATCAGATAACCAAATTTGATTATTCACAGTTGTGATGCCAATAGCATGTACATTGTTTAATTGAAGTTCTTTTTCGAAAAACCAATTTTGATACTGATTACAGCTAGCTAGTGTGAGTGTAACTAAGCTGAGTAAGATTGTTTTTTTCATCTCTTTTATTTTTTATATAAGCAACAAGGAGGTAGGTTGTCGTAAACCTCTTGTGTAGCTGTTATTAGTTCGTTATCATGCCCAGCATTGGCAATTTGTTGCGCTACTTCTTTTTGAGAGACGCTTTTATTTCCAGTGAATTGTAATTCTTTGGTATCCTTATTCCAAAAAGCAGATTCAATACCTGCAATGGATAATACGCTTTTTTCAATACGTGCTTTACACATTTCGCAATTGCCTTGAACGATTATAGTGCGCATATTCTTATTAGAGATTGCTGCGTTGTTTTCCGAAGCTGTAAAAGTTTCTTCAAAGCCATCAAACCGTGTTATTTTTGCGATTTTTGGAGTGTAGCCCGATTTGTTGACTTGATCAATAATAGCATCCATAGTTAGTTTTTTATCCTCAGGATAATCAAACTCAAAATTGCCACTTTCAATGTCAATTACTATTTTTTTAAGGCCTTTAAATTCTTTGAATTTTTTTTCTAAACCATAAGCACAAAAGGGACAGCCTAAACCGTCTACTTGAATTTGAAAATGGTCATACTCTTTTTGGGAAAGCATAGTAAAACTTACTAGTACTACCATACATAGTGTTAATAAATGTTTCATTTTTTGTATTTTATTAAGTGCTTTTAACGAGCACGTTGTTTTTTAATTATGAATTTGTAATTGGACTTATAATCAGTATTATCAAAAGGTATATCTAGTTCCCAGAAAAATAGATTGTTTTAATTTTCGTCCTTCAGAAACTTCGTTGATTAAAGGGAATTGTATAGCTAAATCGAATGTGATATTTTTTAAGGCAAGCTGAACGCCTTGTGCATATAATAATTGATACCAGTCACGCTGATGAAGCCAAGTGCTAGTGTATTCGAAGTATAAATTAAGTTGTTTATTCGGATACTGAGGTTTTAATAACGGAAGTCCAAAGCCAACTTTGGCTCTAAACTCATCCAAGTTTGCATTTGGCGACCAATTGTAGCCTAGCTCCGAAGAGATACCATATTTCAAAGTTTCATAACCGCTAACGACTCCGAAATAACTTTGGTATTCTCTAGTGCTAAGTCCAATTAAATCCAAAGCTTTTCCTGTGGGTAATGTTTGTAAGGTTTTTGCTACCACACGAAATGTTTTGCCGGTATAATCTTTACGGTAAAATTGATACTTTCCTAAAACTTGAATATCTGCTAAGTCAAAATCCGATCCGATACCTCCTAAGTTACTTGAGACTATAGGTGTGTGGACAGCGATTAACGAGTTAGAAGTTGGTAAATAATGAAGCATTATTGGAATATAAGTGCTCGTGCCCCGTTCGGTTGTTCTAATTTCTGTTAAGGTTTTTACAGTAAAACTATTACCGCCTAACATTATTGGTTTGTCGGCTGTAATTGGTGGACCTTGTGACCAGAGTGCTGTACAGCAATATAGTCCACAAAGTAGTGATATATAGAATTTCATTTTTTTGATTTTTAAGTGTAACTAAATCGTAGGAAGTTATATAAACCTATCAATTTGTTGAAGGTTTATAATAAACTAGCGGTGATTGATGACGCTAAATCAAATTAAAAAAACTTGGTAACTAATTTGCCTGTTAATAGGTATTAAAGGCGGATGGTAAGTAGAAAATCCTTTGGTGTAGCTTGAATAGGGATTTTCTAAGGCTATGTTATAAAAGGGGGTGGGAAACAGTGCAATTGTGTTTGATAGCGCAATTGATGATTGTTCCGTTTTAGTAAGGGTGTCTTCGGCAAGCTTTGTGAATTCGGTATCGCTGCAGCAGGATTTTTTTGGAGTTTTGAAAAAAGAGTTTTGATTGGAAACTTTAAATGCACAGCATTTTTTTGCAGGTTTATTTAAAGAAACAGCAACCAATTGAGAACCGCAATAGTGCATGTTAACACTAAACGATGTTGTCGCTAGTAAAATTAACATTGCTAAAAGTAAAGCTCCCGATTTTTGAAATAATGATTTCATATTCTAAAGGTACTAATTTTTGAGATTTATTTTAACGGGAAATATAATTGAGTAACAAACTTTATTTTAAACTCGGTTTGTTTAAATTTGCTCGTAATTGCGTTAGGGATAGTAGCGGCATCCTTTTTTATTTGTCAGGCTGAGCTTTGCGAAGTGTGCTTATAAAAAAGATATAGCGAATAGCCCGCCCGTAGGGAACGCCCAAATTATTTAAATAGTAACATTATGTTGCAAGTAGCACTGATTAAAGAGAATTTTGAAGCGTATGTAACTCAGCTTCAGAAACGAAATATAGACGCAAAACCTTTGTTGGAAGAGGTGTTGTCTTTAGATGAAAAGCGTAGAAGTACGCAAGCCACTATGGATGATAAACTAGCGGAATCTAACAAATTGTCTAAAGAAATTGGAATGCTTTTTAAAAGTGGAGAACCACAAAAGGCAAACGAATTAAAAGCACAAACAGGAAGCTTAAAAGAGGAAACCAAGCAATTGGGAGACGATTTGGCTGCGGTGCAAGAAGCGCTTTCACAATTGTTGTTTACGATTCCGAATGTTCCTCATGCTAGTGTGCCTGCAGGAAATAGTGATGAAGATAATGAAGAGATTTTTGCTGAAGGCGAAGTGCCTAAATTGCATGAAGGGGCATTACCGCATTGGGAATTAGCTAAAAAATACGATTTAATTGATTTTGAATTAGGAGTTAAAATTACGGGTGCTGGTTTTCCGGTATACAAAGGTAAAGGGGCGCGATTACAACGCGCTTTAATTAATTATTTTTTAGATAAAAACTCGGAAGCAGGTTACCAGGAGGTGCAAGTACCCCATTTAGTAAATGCAGATAGTGCTACAGGTACTGGGCAATTGCCAGATAAAGAGGGACAAATGTACCATGTTACTGGCGACGATTTATATTTAATACCTACGGGAGAAATTCCTGTAACCAATATCCTTAGAGGAGAATTATTGCAAGAGCAAGATTTACCGGTTAAATACACAGGATATACGCCTTGTTTTCGTCGTGAGGCAGGATCGTACGGAGCACATGTGCGTGGTTTAAATCGCTTACATCAGTTTGATAAAGTGGAGATTGTAAGGGTGGAACGTCCTGAAAATTCATACGAAGCTTTGGATGGAATGGTTGATCATGTAAAGGATATTTTACGCGAATTAAAATTACCGTACCGCGTGTTGCGTTTATGTGGTGGCGATTTAGGGTTTACTTCGGTATTAACTTACGATTTTGAGTTGTTTTCTACAGCACAAGACCGTTGGTTGGAAATTAGCTCGGTGTCAAACTTTGAAACATTCCAAGCCAATCGTTTAAAACTTCGTTATAAAGATGCTGACGGAAAAAATAAATTAGCACATACACTTAATGGAAGCTCATTGGCATTGCCAAGGGTTTTAGCGGGTATTTTAGAGAATTACCAAACCGCAGATGGGATTGTTATTCCTGAGGTATTAGTGCCTTACTGTGGATTTGATAAGATTAGTTAAAACCTTATTTTTAACACTATAAAAGTATACGCATTTTGCTATCTTAGCTTAATGCGTATTTTTTTTTTACTCCTCTTTTTTTATACTTCGTTTATAGGCGCTCAAAGTCTACATGTAGCAGCTAGTTATTATAAATTAGGAAAATTCGACAATGCAGTACTGGCCTATGAGTCGTTAGTACAAAAAAATCCTCGAGATGAGCAAGCTACTGTGGGCTTGGCGAAAAGTTACCGACAAACCAATCAAATAGAAAAAGCTATAGATTTACTTAATAGTAGAATTGCTTTACAACCCGATCGATTGATTTATCTTTTAGAACTTGGAGTTTGTTACAATCAAAACGACAATCCAGAAAAAGCTAAAGAAACATTTGATAATGTAATTGTAGCTTTAGATAGTAATCCTAATTTTTCAGCCAAAATGGGTTCTTTGTTTAAAGAATATAATTTACTGGAATACACTATTAAGGCCTACAAAAAAGCAATGACTTATAATGAGAATTATAACTTTGATTTAGAGATAGGGAGGTTGTATGGTGAAACAGGGGAGCTAGGCGAAATGTTTAGTAGCTATTTAGATTACATGCTGAAAAATCCGGCTTATATTAATACTATAAAAAGACTAATTGATCAATTTATAACAGAAGATCCGGAAAATGAAGCGAATCAGATTTTTAGAAAAACGCTTCTTAGAAAGAATCAGATAACCCCCGATATTTTATACAATGAAATGCTGAGTTGGTTGTTTGTGCAGCAAAAACAATACAGAAAAGCTTTTGCGCAAGAGCGCGCTATTTACAGGCAAACAGAAGATGGGATTCCTCAAATTTTAGAAGTGGCAACAATAGCCAAAGATGCTAAAGATTTTGAAACCGCAGAGGAAGCTTATGAATTCGTGATTGAAAATGCAGCTATCAGCTCGTTTGTAATTAAAGCCAATCAAGAATCGCTTTATATTGAAATAGAACAAGCGACCCCTAAGCAATACGAAGGAATTAATAAAAAATACAAGAATTTATTTGAAGATTTTAAAGGCAATCCAGAAGTGTTACCGCTAAGTTTGGATTATGCTTATTTTTTAGGATTTAAGCAAGAGCGTAAATCCGAAGCAATAGCTTTTTTGAAACCTTTAGCAAAAAAGAACTATACTGCTGTTGATAAGGCTAAAATACAATTATTGATTGCCGATATTTTAGTGCTGGATTCCAAGTTTAGTCAAGCATTAATATATTATACGAGAGCTCAGAAAAAAGTAAAAAACCACCCTTTAGCGCAAGAGGCAAGTTTTAAAATAGCCAAAACAAGTTACTATAAAGGCGATTTTGATTGGGCAAACACCCAGTTGAATGTGTTGAAGGAATCAACCACACAATTAGTAGCTAATGATGCTATGAATTTGTCGTTACGTATTTATGATAATACTAAAGACGAATCGGATATTTCGGAGCAAGCTTTAACGCTTTTTGCTAAAGGAGAATTGTTTGAGTTTCAAGAACAGTGGCAAAAAGCACTAGAGGTTTATAATGAAGTTGTTGAAAAATACCAAAGTACTAGTGTGGAGGATGATGCCTTGTATAGTAGCGCTTTGCTGTTAATTAAAATGAAGCAAACTGATGAAGCAATTAAGAATTTAAA
This sequence comes from uncultured Aquimarina sp., assembly GCA_937958985.1. Classification (GTDB taxonomy): domain Bacteria; phylum Bacteroidota; class Bacteroidia; order Flavobacteriales; family Flavobacteriaceae; genus Aquimarina. Next base: position 27,544 of record CALGLV010000004.1, on the reverse strand, counting down.
AAAAATAATTCAGTTTTTTCCTTTAAGCTTGTTGGTTGACGATGCGTATTTTGAGTTGGGGAAATTTTATCAGAAATTGAACAATATTGAAGCCGCAAAAAAGGCTTATGAAAAAGTGATTTTCAACCATGCCGATAGTATTCATTTTGTAGATGCACGTAAGGCATACCGAAAGTTGCGAGGTGATGAAGTGGTGAATTAGGATAATTAGTATTTTGGTGTGTAAGCTTTAACTCCCGCTTCTATGCGAGTATCTAAATTGTTTTCGGTAGGCGGTATAGGGCAGGAATACCTATGGCTATAAGCGCAATAGGGATTATAGGCTTTATTGAAGTCGATAATTATGGAATTCGATTCGGGTATAAAAAGATCAATATATCTTCCTCCTGTATATGTTTCAATACCGTTAGTTAAATCTGTAAAAGGGAGAAATAAATGGTTTTTATATTTTTTTGATGTCTTTGAAGCCACTCCTTGATATACGTTTAACATGTAAGTGTTGTCATCAATTACAAATTGTATAGTGCCATATTTTACATATGAGGGGAGTCTAGATGTAGAAGTCTTCATTTTAAAAGTAATAGGTTTTTCACTCTTTTTAAAAATGGCAGTTACTTTATATTTGTTGTCTGCTTCAAAAAAATCTAAACCTTTAAATTTAGAGATGTCTGCATAAGCTAATGGAGATTTCTTTTTACTTTTAAAGGTTTTATTAAGCGATTTTCGATATTTATATTGTTCTTTTTTAAAATTAGATTGGGCATTAATTTTAGTTAGTGTTAAGAACAAAAAAGTAATGGATAATAAAAGGTATCTCATGCTTATTTCTCAAATTTAGTTCCTTTAATTAAAAGGCTCGCAGTTGCTGGGTTGGTCGCTAGTGGCACATCGTAAACATCACATAAACGCATAAGCATAAAAATGTCTGGTTCGTGAGGGTGTTTGGCTAAGGGATCCCTAAAAAAAAGCACCATGTTTATTTCATTTTCAGCAACCATTGCCGCAATTTGTGCATCACCACCCAACGGACCCGATTTTAAGGCGTTTACTTTAAAGCCGGCTTTAATAGCCTTTTTTCCTGTAGTGCCAGTAGATACCAAATCTACATTTTGAGCTAATAATAAATCTTTATGGGTGTTTAAAAATTGAACCATTTCTGCTTTTTTTCCGTCGTGAGCAATTATTGCAATTTTCATGTTTATTGAGTTTAAAAAATCTAAAATACTTAAAATGAGAACATTTTGGTGTGGTGAAAAATTTTTATTTAATTTTTTTAAAAATATTTGTAGGACATCACTTCTTCAAAATTGATTATTTTTGAAGTCAATTCAATTTATGAAAGGAACAGTATACAAGTCTACCGGTAGTTGGTATTCCGTAAAGGCAGAAGATGGGAAGTTTTACCAATGTCGTATCAAAGGTAAATTCCGATTACAAGGAATTAAAAGTACCAATCCCGTAGCTGTGGGGGATCATGTTTTGTTTGATGAAGAAGAACAGGATAGTGTAGTTAATGGTGTAATTAAAGAAATTAAAAAACGCGACAATTACATTGTTCGTAAATCGGTGAACCTTTCCAAGCAAACACATATTATAGCTTCAAATATTGATGTGGTGTTTTTGGTAATCACCCTTAATAACCCACCCACATTTACCCCATTTATCGATCGTTTTTTAGTTACTGCTAAAGCATACGGAATTAAATGTGTACTACTCTTCAATAAAATTGATATCTATACTCCTGAAGAAATTGATGAAATAAAATTTTTAGCACATTTGTATCGAAGTATAGGATATACTTGCGAAGGAGTTTCTGCAAAGTCGGGTAAAAATATAGATGCTGTTTTGGAGTTAATGAAAGGGAATGTGTGTATGTTTTCAGGACATAGTGGCGTAGGGAAATCTACTTTAGTAAATGCGATTGAGCCTTCTTTAAATTTGAAAACAAAAGAAATTAGTGATCAGCATAAACAAGGGCAGCACACCACTACTTTTGCAGAAATGTACGATCTTAAAGATGATATTAGAATTATAGATACTCCTGGGATTAAAGGCTTTGGTGTAGTAGATATTGAACCTAATGAATTGAGCGGTTATTTCCCTGAGTTTTTTGAATTACAGCACAATTGTAAGTTCAATAATTGTTTGCATAAGGAAGAGCCTAAATGTGCCGTGAAAGATGCGCTTGAAGAAGGAACTATAGCTTGGTCTCGTTACAAAAGTTATTTGCAAATTTTAGAGGGAGATGAGGAAACACATTACCGAAAAAATAATTACGATAACGAAGATTTGTAATGCGCATAGTTGTTCAGCGTGTAATAGAAGCATCGGTTAAAGTTGAAGGGAAGGAGATTTCTAAAATAGGCACAGGCCTATTAATTTTGCTAGGAGTAGCTCCTAATGATTCTCAGCAAGATATAGAGTGGCTTGCCAAAAAAGTAGCTCAGCTGCGCATTTTTCCAAACGAAGATGGAAACATGAATAAAAGTGTTGTGGATATAAATGCTGAGGTTATTGTAGTGAGTCAGTTTACGTTATATGCAAGCACAAAAAAAGGAAACAGACCAAGTTTTACCAGTTCGGCTAAACCAGAAATAGCCAAGCCATTGTACAAAGAGTTTGTAAATGTTTTAGAAGCCAAGCTAAATAAAAAAGTAGGAACAGGGGTTTTTGGAGTCGCTATGGAGGTTTCGTTAATTAATGATGGTCCTATTACTATTTGTATAGATTCAAAAAATAGGGAGTAAGTTTTGAGTGTGGGTATAAATTAGTTTTAGTCCTTCTTATTTTATACATAACATCAAAAGTCAGAATTTTTTCTATCTGACGAAGTTCTGCATCTTTAATTCACATCTTTTCAAAAAAACTATCAACTAAAAACTAGCAACTATCAACTAAATACATAAATTTGCCATTCAAAATATACAAGTAAATGTACAGAAGTCACAATTGTGGTGCATTACGCGCTGCGGATATCAATAAAACAGTTACGCTTTCGGGTTGGGTTCAAAAAAGTAGAGATAAAGGATTTATTATATGGACCGATCTTCGTGATCGCTATGGTGTAACACAATTGATATTTGATACCGAGCGTACAGAAGCTAAAGTTATAGAACTTGCAAAAACTCTAGGACGAGAATTTGTAATTCAGGTAACCGGTAAAGTTATTGAGAGAGAATCTAAAAACACTAAAATTCCTACAGGAGAAATTGAGGTGTTGGTAGTACAACTAGAGGTATTGAATGAGGCGAAATTACCGCCTTTTACCATCGAAGATGAAACAGATGGTGGTGAGGATATTCGTATGAAATACCGTTACCTCGATATTCGAAGAAACCCAGTAAAAGAAAGTTTAATTTTTAGAAGTAAAGTAGCTAACGAAGTTAGAAATTACTTAGCCGATCAAGAATTTATAGAGGTGGAAACACCTTATTTAATAAAATCTACTCCCGAGGGAGCTCGCGATTTTGTAGTTCCTTCTCGTATGAATGAAGGGGAATTCTACGCATTACCTCAGTCACCTCAAACTTTTAAGCAATTACTTATGGTGGGAGGTATGGATAAATACTTTCAAATTGTAAAGTGTTTCCGCGATGAGGATTTAAGAGCCGATCGCCAGCCAGAGTTTACACAAATTGACTGTGAAATGGCTTTTGTGGAGCAAGAAGATATTTTAAATATTTTTGAAGGCTTAACAAAACACCTGCTTAAAAAATTACACAATTTTGAAATAGAGAATTTCCCTCGTATGACCTTTGATCATGCGATGAAAACTTATGGGAATGATAAACCAGATATTCGTTTTGGAATGGAGTTTGGTGAGTTGAATACAGTGGCTAAGCATAAAGACTTTAAGGTTTTTAATAGTGCCGAATTGGTGGTAGGAATAGCCGTGCCAAACGGTGCGAGTTACACTCGTAAAGAAATCGATAAGTTAATCGATTGGGTAAAGCGTCCACAAGTAGGAGCGCTAGGAATGGTTTATGTGAAGTGTAATGAAGATGGTACGTTTAAATCTTCGGTAGATAAATTTTATGATCAAGAAGATTTAGCAAAATGGGCCGAAACTACAGGGGCTAAAGCAGGAGATTTAATATGTGTACTTTCTGGGCCAACCAATAAAGTAAGAGCGCAGTTAAGCGCTTTGCGTATGGAATTAGCTGAGCGCTTAGGTTTGCGTAAACCCAACGAGTTTGCTCCATTATGGGTAATTGATTTTCCTTTGTTAGAGCTGGATGAAGAAACAGGGCATTACCACGCAATGCACCACCCTTTTACTTCGCCAAAGCCAGGGCAAATGGAATTGTTAGATACAGATCCGGGAGCTGTAAAAGCGAACGCTTATGATTTAGTATTAAACGGAAATGAAATAGGTGGAGGTTCTATAAGAATTCACGATAAAGAAACACAGGCTACAATGTTTAAGCATTTAGGCTTTACACCAGAAGAAGCTGAAGCACAATTTGGTTTCTTAATGGATGCTTTTCAATACGGAGCACCGCCACACGGTGGGTTGGCTTTTGGGTTAGATAGATTAGTTGCTATTTTAGGAGGGCAAGAAACGATAAGAGATTTTATTGCTTTCCCTAAAAATAATAGTGGTAGAGATGTAATGATTGATGCCCCTGCAGCTTTAGATAACAAGCAACTAGGAGAATTGAGTATAAAACTTGATATTCAATAAAAGCTTATATCAAGCTATAGCTGAAATTAAGCATAAAAAAACCTGTAAAAGTTAACTTTTACAGGTTTTTTTATGCTTTTACCAAAAGCATAACGCTCTATTTCTAATTCATTCGTAAAAAATATAAAGGGAAATCTTCTGTTTTTATTTCTTTGAAAAGCTCAAAACCAAAACGTTGATAAATACGAAGGTTTTCATTGGTAGTAGTTTCAATAATTACCGGTAATTCATTTTGAGAATATTCATCAATAAGCTGTTTAATAAGTCGAACTCCAATTCCTAGGCCATTTACTTCGTTATAGGCACCCATAATTACAGGGTGTATATAGGGTGTTTTTATATGGTGTTTTTTTAGTGTTGCTTGTCGCTTAAGTACTTTTGGTACGTTTTTAAGTCCAATACAGTTAAGTGCTAGTTTAATTTGCCAAAAAACTTCTTTAAAAGTAAGTTTTTCGGTATGCGGATATTTTAGTAAAATACAAGCATTTTTATTGTCTGATATTAAGACCTCCCCAAAATTCATACAATGATCTACAAGGTATTCCATAAGTATGTAAATACGTTTGCTTCTTCTTTTGTCTTGCTTTACTATAAAATTAATAGAGTTAGATTGTGTAATAGGCTCAAATGCGGAATGAAGAATATCTGCAACTCTTTTTTTGTCGGAATGTTTGGCTTTAATCATGCGGTTAAAACTGTTTTTTGATCTGTAAGTAGTGTAAGGTCAAAACTAATAATTAATACTTTAATTAGTCCGTCAAAATAACCTATAATATAATTAAATTTGAGGTATCCTTAGAAAGCACCTTAATAATAGATGAGTTTCAAATCCAAAATAACACTTTTCTTAAAATGGAAATATAGATATATTTCTGATAAAAACTTTACGCTGATGTTATCGGTGTTAGTGGGTTTTATAGCAGGGCTTTTAGCGGTATTTCTAAAAAACGTCACGCACTTTATAGAGTTATTGCTTCAAAGAGATCATTCGATTTTTAATCAATCAATATATTTTGTTTTACCTGTTATAGGGTTGTTGATAGTATATATATTAAATAAATATTTTTTTAAGCGTTTTCCTGGTCATGCTGTGCCTACCATATTACATTCGCTTTCGCGAAGAAATGGTATTATAAAAACAATTAAAATTTATTACCCTTTAGTAGTTGCTCCGCTTACAGTAGGTTTTGGGGGGTCTACAGGGTTATTAGGTCCAGCAATTTTATCAGGAGCCTCAGTAAGTTCTGCCTTAAGTACTCTTTTTCATATTGATAATAAAACAAGAACGCTGTTGTTTGGGTGTTCTGCTTCGGCGGCAATTGCAGCTGTTTTTCATTCCCCTATAGCGGGTATTGTTTTTGCAGTTGAGGTGCTTAGTTTAGATTTAACTTTGACTTCATTGTTGCCACTACTTTTGGCTTCACTATCAGGAGTAATTACCTCTTATCTTTTTTTAGGGGATGAGGTGTTGTTTCGTTTTAATGTCAGTGAAAATTTTCAGCTTAACGATATTCCGTTTTATATAATTTTAGGTATAGGTACTGCGTTTGCATCGGTATATTTTACAAAAATGTATTTTGCCATTCATAAAATTTTCAGCAAAATAAAAACGCGTTTTCAACGGTTTCTTATTGGAGGTGCTGCTATTGGAATTTTACTTTTTTTTATACCACCGTTATACGGAGAAGGGTTTAGCTTTATAAATAGTTTGTTAATTGATAATCATGTAGCAGCTATAGGCAAAACCTATTTTGACCACTTGCTCGATAATATATGGGTTGTTGTTGGTTTGTTGGTTGGCGTAACTGTTTTTAAGGCAGTAGCCATGACGATTACTTTGGCTGCAGGAGGTTCGGGAGGTATCATTATCCCTACTTTGGTTATGGGTAGTGCTATTGGTAGTATAGTGGCAAAAACAATTAATAATTTAGGATTTAATGTTCATGTTTCTGAAAGTAATTTTACTCTAGTTGGTATGGCTGGCTTAATAGCGGGTGTACTGCATGCGCCGTTAACGGCAATCTTTCTTATTGCAGAAATTAGCGGAGGCTATCAATTATTTATACCCTTAATGTTTACTGTAGCTTTTTCGTTTATTATTACGAAGCGATTTGTAGAACATTCTATTTATACGCAAGAATTAGCCAATAAAGGGCAGCTAATTACGCACGATAAAGATCAAATGATTCTGCTATTAATGAAGTTAGATTCGGTAATAGAAAAAAGATTTATTTCCGTAATGCCCCAACAAAGTTTAGGAGATTTGTTGTTGAATGCTGTAGCAAAATCGTCTAGAAATATTTTTCCCGTAGTTGGTGAGCATAAGGAGTTGCTGGGTGTAGTGTATTTGGATGATATCAGAAATATTATGTTTGAGCAAGAAATGTATGATAAGGTAAAAATACATCAGTTAATGAAGCAAGTGCCTGCTGTTATTAATTATGAAAAAGATACAATGAAAAGTGTTATGAAGAAATTTCAGGATACTAATGCATGGAACTTACCCGTAATTAAAGATGGGCGATATTATGGATTTGTTTCAAAATCTAAAATGTTGACAACCTACCGAAGAAAGTTGATTAACTTTACTAGATAATTAATTGAAATGAAATACGTAGTTCGAATAGTTGTATTAGCTGAGGTAATGGCTTTAATTGCAGGGGTGTACTTAAAAAATACAGGGCAAGAAGTTCTGGGTACTAAGTTTATTGGTTTTAGTGCGTTAGCTTTAATGTTTGTGGTAATGCCTTTGTTTTTAGTATACAGGTTTTCCAAAAGTAGCAATCAAAGTAGGTCGATTTTTAATCCGCTGGAAAAAAATAAAGAGTTAGAGGATTTTATTTCAGGAAAACAGAAAGAGGATTAGTGTTTGATTATTTTGAATTTTTGTAAGTTAATAAATGCTGTTTTTTTGATATGGATTTAACTTAGTACTTTAGAAAAAAGCAGTTAAGCTAATGTGTATTTTTGAATTGCTGAATTCAAAAGGAATAGAAGAACTTCTGCCATTGGCGTAGTTAAGTTTGAACAAGCCTGCTTTAGTAAGCATTCCAAAACCTACGCCAAAACTAGAAAGATTTTCGCTTCCTACCTTTTCTATAGCATTTGCGGTTCTAAAAGATTGATTGTCTATAAAAGCGAAATCGATTATCGAGTGTATGTAAATTGTTTTATTCAATTGAAAACGGTATTCGGTATTCAGTACATTAAATAAAGAAGCGCGTAAACTATTCTCTTCAAAACCTCTTATCGATAGAATTCCTCCTAGTCGGTATAATTCGTTAGCTAGGTAATTGTTCGATTGGAAAAGCTGCGCGTTATTGGCGATGTAAATACTGTTTCTTTGGTTTAGCTTAAAAATCTGCTGAATACTCAAGCCTATTTTAAATTGATTAACATCACCTTGTTTTCGATTTCCAATTTCTCCATTGAAAATTAATTGAGTTTTGTAGGGGAATAACGAAGAAGCTTGCCTTATAGTATATCGAGTTTCGGAGTTTGCGAAAGTAGCATCAAAGTTTTGGTTAATGCTAACAAGATTTTCATTTTCATTAAGGTCTGCGGATTCAATTTTTTTATAGCCAATAAGGGTTTCTAGTTTTTGGGAAAAAGCATAGCTAAAACCTATTTTTTGTTCGGTTGATGAAAATTGATCTTTCTGACGGAAAATTTCTAACCCAGCCTCTAAGCTAAGCGGAAGGTTGAAAATATAGGGGAGTTTAGTATTTAGTTTAAATAATTGCTGTTCTTCAGAATCACTTTTGTAAGTAAGGGCAATTTCTTCTCCAAAATTTAAGTTGTTTATTAAATTTAGATTAATGTATCCGTCTAGTACCAAACTGCCACTTTCTTCTTCTGTTGAGAAGCCTAAAAAGCCATCAAAATTATTAGCGGTCTTTTTTTGTAAGTATAAATACAATACAGTCTGTTCGGGGTTAAATAGTACTTCTGCAGCACGTGTATTGCTGGCAAAAGGAAGGCTGTTTAATAATTCAGTTTGTGTTCGAACTTTTTTGCGATTAAAAAGAATGCCTTTTTGTAAATTGCTATAATACTTCAAAAAGCTTAAAGGGAATTTAGGATATCCCTTAATAACTAAGCTGTCAATAGTTCTCTTTTGTTTACCTATAATATTTAAATCTGCAAAAAGAGTGTCTTTTTTTTGTTTTAAATTTTTAAACTGAACACTACTAAAAGGATCTCCGTTATTAGAGTATTCTTGATTTATGGTAGTCATTAAAGCAGCAACTTGTTCTATTTTGAATAGGTTCTTTTTTTTTGCTTTTAATAAGGAGGTTTTTTTTTGAATGTTTTTCGGAAGCTTGTTCCAATTATTGATACGTATAAAGGTGGTTTTTTTATTTTTAACGAGATCAGAAGTAAATGTAGAATCGTTAATTTTTTTTGGAGAAGAAAAATAAGACGATAAAAAGCCATTCTGATGAGTTTGCAATGTGGCTTCATTAATGTGTAGCTCTATTTCGTTGTAATTGTTAAATGTTAAAGTGTCAATCTTTTTTTTTGAAATATCAGAAGCAATTAAATAGAGTGTAGGAGTATTTTCTTGGCTATAAATACCAACAGAGCCCCCCATTAACAGGGCGGCTATAAGGTAACTAAGAAAACAAATTTTATATTTTATCATAAGAAAAACAACAGATTTTAGGAAAGTGTTTTGCTTTGTTATTCAAAATTAGTGTATTAATATTTGAATTGGGTAAAAAGTTTTATACTTTTGCAAGCCCTAAAGGGGAATTTTTAAACAAATTTATTAATCAGTGTAAAGCAATTATGCCAACAATTTCACAATTAGTACGAAAAGGAAGAGCCAAAATAACTAAGAAGAGTAAATCGGCTGCCTTGGATTCATGTCCACAGAGACGCGGCGTATGTACTCGTGTTTACACCACTACACCAAAGAAACCTAACTCAGCTATGCGAAAAGTAGCGCGTGTTAGATTAACTAACGGTAAAGAGGTGAATGCGTACATCGGCGGGGAAGGACACAATCTTCAAGAGCACTCGATAGTATTAGTTAGAGGTGGAAGGGTGAAAGATTTGCCAGGAGTTAGATATCACATCGTTCGTGGTGCACTTGATACCGCAGGGGTAGCAGGTAGAACACAACGTAGATCTAAGTACGGAGCAAAACGCCCTAAGAAGTAAAAATTTAATTAATTTTTTTGAGTCTCAAGCATAGCGCAAAGACCAAGAACAAAATTTTAACAAAGACATGAGAAAAAGAAAGGCGAAAAAAAGACCGATACTTCCAGATCCTCGTTTTAACGATCAGTTAGTAACACGTTTCGTGAACATGATGATGTGGGACGGAAAGAAGTCGACAGCTTTTAAAATCTTTTACGATGCAATTGATATTGTAGAAGAAAAGAAACAAGATGACGAAAAAACAGCTTTAGAGATTTGGAAAGAAGCATTATCAAATGTAATGCCTCACGTTGAAGTTCGTAGCCGCCGAGTTGGTGGAGCTACATTTCAAATTCCTCACCCAATACGTCCAGATCGTAAAATTTCAACTGCTATGAAGTGGTTAATTTTATTTGCTCGTAAGCGTAATGAAAAATCTATGGCTACTAAATTAGCTTCTGAAGTTTTAGCTGCTGCTAAAGAAGAAGGTGCTGCTGTTAAGAAAAAAGTAGATACGCACAAGATGGCGGAAGCAAACAAAGCATTCTCACACTTTAGAATATAATTATAATGGCTAGAGATCTTAAATTTACTAGAAATATTGGTATTGCCGCTCACATTGATGCTGGTAAGACAACAACCACGGAACGTATTCTTTACTACACTGGTGTTTCTCATAAAATTGGAGAAGTACATGATGGTGCAGCAACTATGGACTGGATGGAGCAAGAGCAGGAGCGTGGAATCACGATTACTTCTGCTGCAACTACATGTGAGTGGAGTTTCCCTATAGAAAATGGAGAAGCTACTCCTGATACTAAAGGTTACCATTTTAATATTATTGATACTCCAGGTCACGTTGATTTTACTGTAGAGGTAAATAGATCATTACGTGTATTGGATGGTTTGGTTTTCTTGTTTAGTGCAGTTGATGGTGTTGAGCCACAGTCTGAAACTAACTGGAGACTTGCGGATAACTATAAAGTGCCACGTATTGGTTTTGTGAACAAAATGGACCGTCAAGGTTCAGACTTTTTGAAAGTTTGTGGGCAAGTAAAAAGTATGTTGAAATCTAACGCAGTGCCAATTGTTTTAAACATTGGTGATGAAGAGGATTTTAAAGGTGTTATAGATTTGGTTAAAAACCGTGCTATTGTATGGCATGATGCAACTCAAGGAGCTACATTTGATATTGTAGATATTCCTGAGGATATGAAGGAAGAAGCTCGTAAATATCGTGCGCTTTTAATAGAGGAAGTTGCTGGTTACGACGAGAATCTTTTAGAAAAATTCATGGAAGATGAAGATTCAATTACAGAAGAGGAAGTGCATACTGCGCTTAGGGCTGCTGTAATGGATATGGCTATTATTCCTATGATTTGTGGTTCTGCCTTTAAAAACAAAGGGGTACAGTTCTTATTAGATGCTGTTTGTCGTTATTTGCCTTCTCCTATGGATAAGGAAGGTATTTTAGGGATGAATCCTGATACTGATAAAGAAGAATTACGTAAGCCTGATGTAAAGGAGCCGTTCGCTGCTTTAGCATTTAAAATTGCTACTGATCCTTTCGTAGGTCGTTTAGCATTTTTCCGTGCATACTCTGGTCGTTTAGATGCTGGTTCTTATGTGTTGAATAATCGTTCTGGTAAAAAAGAACGTATTTCTCGTATTTACCAAATGCATGCTAATAAGCAAAATGCAATTGATTTTATTGAAGCTGGTGATATCGGTGCTGCTGTAGGATTTAAATCCATCAAAACAGGAGATACACTTTCTTCTCAAGAGCACCCAATTGTTCTGGAATCTATGGACTTTCCTGATCCAGTAATTGGTATTGCAATTGAGCCTAAAACAAAAGCTGATGTTGATAAATTAGGTATTGGTTTAGCTAAATTAGCTGAAGAAGATCCTACATTTACAGTACGTTCAGACGAGGCTTCAGGTCAGACTATTATTTCTGGTATGGGTGAGCTTCACTTAGATGTGATTGTTGATCGTTTAAAGCGTGAATTTAAAGTTGAGGTTAATCAAGGGCAACCTCAGGTGGAATATAAAGAGGCAATTACTCAGTCGGCAGAGCACCGTGAAACTTATAAAAAGCAATCTGGTGGTCGTGGTAAATTCGCAGATATCGTATTTACTATTGAGCCTGCGGACGAGGGTGTTGTAGGGCTTCAGTTTGAGTCTGTAATCAAGGGTGGTAATGTTCCTAAGGAATTTATTCCATCTATTGAAAAAGGATTTAAAATGGCAATGGTAAATGGTCCATTGGCAGGTTATGAGGTTGATTCTATGAAAGTGACATTAAGAGACGGATCTTATCATGATGTCGATTCGGATCAATTATCTTTCGAATTAGCTGCAAAGTTAGGATTTAAGAACTCTGCAAAAGCTGCTAAGGCAGTGATTATGGAGCCTATAATGAAATTGGAGGTAATTACTCCAGAAGAAAACATGGGTGATATAGTAGGTGATTTAAATCGTCGTAGAGGTCAAGTTAGTGATATGGGTGATAGAGCGGGTGCAAAAACAGTGAAAGCTACTGTGCCTTTATCTGAAATGTTTGGTTATGTAACCACATTAAGAACCCTATCTTCTGGTAGAGCAACATCTACTATGGAATTTTCTCACTACGCTGAAACTCCATCTAACATCTCTGAGGAAGTAATTAAAGCTGCTAAAGGAGAATAATCTTTAAAGTCAAGAACATGAGTCAAAAAATAAGAATCAAATTAAAATCTTACGATCATAACTTGGTAGATAAATCTGCTGAAAAGATTGTTAAGACGGTAAAAAGTACTGGTGCTGTAGTAACAGGTCCAATTCCATTGCCAACACATAAAAAAATCTTTACGGTATTAAGATCTCCGCACGTAAATAAAAAATCTCGTGAGCAGTTTCAATTAAGTTCGTTCAAAAGATTATTAGATATTTATAGTTCATCATCAAAAACTATCGACGCTTTAATGAAGTTGGAGTTGCCAAGTGGTGTTGAAGTAGAAATTAAAGTCTAATTCATAGAATTTGAAAGTATAAGTTTATATTAGAAATCCCTCAAATTATTAAAATTTGGGAGTTTCGAATATATTCACTACTTTTGCATTCGCTAAAATCCTTAGATACTTAAGGATTTACATGTCCTTCCGCTGCGGGCGAAGGAAAAACGGTTAAAAAATACATTCAGAGCCGGGGTATTTTTCGGCTCTGAATTTTTTTAGTAATAATAATTTAATTAATAAACAATGTCTGGGTTAATTGGTAAGAAAATTGGCATGACTAGCATCTTTGACGATGCAGGGAAGAATATTCCTTGTACTGTTATTGAGGTTGGGCCATGTATTGTTACCCAAGTCAGAACTGAAGAGGTTGACGGCTATAATGCTGTTCAACTTGGTTTCGATGACAAGGCGGATAAGAATGCTAGTAAAGCGGCTCAAGGTCACTTTAAGAAAGCTGGTACTTCTGTGAAGCGTAAAATTGTCGAATTTCAGGGTTTTGATGAGGAGTACAAATTAGGTGATGCAATCACTGTAGAGCACTTTAGTGAAGGTGAATTTGTTGATGTTTCGGCAACGTCTAAGGGAAAAGGTTTTCAAGGAGTTGTAAAGCGTCATGGATTTGCTGGTGTAGGTCAAGCTACACACGGTCAGCATAATCGATTAAGAGCTCCAGGTTCTATCGGTGCTGCATCTTATCCTGCGAGAGTATTCAAAGGTATGCGTATGGCTGGTCAAATGGGTGGTGATACTGTAAAAGTTCAAAATTTAAAAGTATTGAAAGTGGTTACTGAAAAGAACTTACTTGTAGTGAAAGGGTGTGTACCTGGACATAAAAATGCTTATGTAACTATCGAGAAGTAATGGAAATAGCGGTTTTAGACATCAACGGAAAAGAAACAGGTAGAAAGGCAAACCTTTCTGATGCTGTTTTTGCTATTGAGCCAAATAATCACGCTGTTTACTTAGATGTTAAGCAATACTTGGCTAATCAAAGACAAGGTACGCATAAGGCTAAGGAAAGAGCAGAAATTACTGGTAGTACAAGAAAAATAAAGAAACAAAAGGGAACTGGTACTGCTCGTGCGGGTAGTATTAAGTCTGGTGTTTTTAAAGGTGGTGGGCGTATTTTTGGTCCTAGACCACGTAACTACGGTTTTAAATTAAACAAAAACGTTAAGCGTTTAGCTCGTAAATCTGCTTTATCTATTAAAGCTGGTGAGAGTGCGGTAACGGTTTTGGAAAACTTTTCTTTTGAAGAGGTGAAAACTAAAAACTTTGCAACGGTATTGAAATCTTTAGGATTAGATGCTAAGAAGTCTTTATTTGTTTTAGCTGAGGCAAACGAAAATGTGTATTTATCATCACGTAACCTTAAGAATACTGAAGTAATTACAACTGCTGAATTAAGTACTTATAAAATATTAAACGCTAATAAAGTGGTGTTGATAGAAGGTGCTGTAGAAGGTATAGAAACAAACTTAAGTAAATAGAAACCATGAGTATCTTAATTAAACCTATTATTACAGAGAAAGCTACTGCTCAAAGTGAGTCAAGTAATTGCTTTACGTTTGAAGTAAATAAGAAGGCGAACAAGGTAGAAATTAAAAAAGCTGTGGAAGCAGCTTATGGGGTTTCTGTTGATAAAGTTCGTACAATAAATGTCCGTCCAGACCGAAGTACTCGTTATACGAAGACAGGAATGGTTACTGGTAAAACAAACGCTGTTAAAAAAGCGATTGTACAGGTGGCGGAAGGTGAAACAATTGATTTATATAGCAATCTTTAAGACTAACAGATGTCAGTAAGAAAATTAAAACCAATCACACCAGGACAGCGATTTAGAGTAGTTAACGGTTTTGACGCCATAACTACTGATAAGCCGGAGAAAAGTTTATTAGCTCCGATAAAACGTACTGGTGGTAGAAACAGTCAAGGTAGAATGACTACCCGCTATAAAGGTGGAGGTCATAAGAGACGTTACCGTATTATCGATTTCAAACGCGACAAGCAAGGGATTCCTGCTACAGTTGCAACAATCGAATACGATCCAAACAGGACAGCGTTTATCGCATTATTGAATTATCAAGATGGCGAAAAACGTTACATTATTGCACAAAACGGTTTAGAAGTTGGGCAAAATGTAGTGTCTGGTGCGGAAGCGACTCCAGAAATCGGAAATACACTTCCGTTAAGTGTTATACCATTAGGTACAATTATTTCTTGTATCGAATTGCATCCAGGTCAAGGAGCGGTAATCGCACGTAGTGCAGGTTCATTTGCTCAATTAATGGCTCGTGATGGTAAATTCGCAACAGTTAAGTTGCCTTCAGGTGAAGTTAGAATGATATTAGTTACTTGTTCAGCTACTATTGGAGCTGTATCAAATAGTGATCACCAATTATTAGTTGGTGGTAAAGCTGGTAGAAGTCGTTGGTTAGGTCGTCGTCCTCGTACAAGACCAGTAGCGATGAACCCGGTTGATCATCCAATGGGTGGTGGTGAAGGACGTTCGTCTGGAGGTCACCCTCGTTCTAGAAACGGTATACCTGCTAAAGGGTATAGAACACGTTCTAAGACGAAAGCGAGTAGTAAGTATATTGTAGAACGTAGAAAGAAATAAGACATGGCACGTTCATTAAAAAAAGGACCTTATATTCACTATAAGTTAGAGAAGAAGGTCGCAGCAAATATTGAGTCTAGCAAAAAATCAGTAATCAAAACTTGGTCTAGAGCATCTATGATCAGTCCTGATTTTGTTGGTCAAACAATAGCTGTACACAATGGTCGCCAATTTGTTCCTGTATTTGTTACAGAAAATATGGTAGGTCATAAGTTAGGAGAATTTTCACCAACGCGTTCTTATAGAGGGCATGGTACAGATAAGAAAAATAAAGGAAAAAGATAGTAGGCTATGGGAGTTCGTAAAAAACAAATGGCAGACAGAATTAAAGAGGAGAAAAAGCAAGTTGCTTTCGCTAAGCTTAATAACTGTCCTACGTCACCACGTAAAATGCGCTTAGTAGCGGATTTAGTTCGTGGAGAAAAAGTTGAAAAGGCACTTCAGATCCTAAGATTTAGTTCCAAAGAAGCATCTCGTAAATTAGAAAAATTGTTGTTGTCTGCTTTGGCAAACTGGCAATCTAAAAACGAAGATGCTAGCATCGAAGATGCTGATCTTATCGTTTCTGAAATCCGTGTTGATGGTGGAGCAATGTTGAAAAGACTACGTCCAGCGCCACAGGGAAGAGCACATAGAATTAGAAAACGTTCTAACCACGTAACTATCGTAGTTGGTTCAAAAAATAATACACAAAGTTAAGATAGAGGTATGGGACAAAAGACAAATCCAATCGGAAATCGCCTTGGTATAATCAGAGGATGGGAATCTAACTGGTACGGAGGAAATGACTACGGTGATAAGCTAGCTGAAGATAGTAAGATCAGAAAGTATATCCATGCGCGTTTATCTAAAGCGAGTGTATCTAGAGTAATTATTGAGCGTACGCTTAAACTTGTAACCGTTACTATCACTACGGCTCGTCCAGGTATCATTATTGGTAAAGGAGGTCAAGAGGTGGACAAGTTAAAAGAAGAGCTTAAGAAAATTACTAACAAAGAGGTTCAATTGAACATCTTTGAAATTAAAAGACCGGAGCTTGATGCCTTTTTAGTTGGTTCAAGTATTGCTCGTCAAATCGAAAATCGTATCTCATATCGTCGTGCTATTAAAATGGCAATTGCGGCTGCAATGCGTATGAATGCAGAGGGAATTAAAGTGTTAATTTCTGGACGTTTGAACGGTGCTGAGATGGCACGTTCTGAAGGCTATAAAGATGGCCGTATTCCTTTATCTACTTTTAGAGCAGATATTGATTATGCTCTTGTTGAGGCACATACTACTTATGGTCGTATGGGTATCAAAGTTTGGATTATGAAAGGAGAAGTTTATGGAAAACGTGAACTTTCACCTTTAGTAGGACTTTCTAAGCAAAAAGGAGGAAAGAACGACAGAGGCGGTCGTGGAGGAAACAATAAGCCACGTCGTAGAAAATAATTTTAAAGAAATTTTAGACAATGTTACAGCCTAAAAGAACAAAATTCCGTAAACAACAAAAAGGTCGTATGAAAGGTCTTGCTCAAAGAGGGCATACTTTATCAAACGGTACTTTCGGAATCAAATCGTTAGATTCAAGTTTTGTAACTGCTAGACAAATTGAAGCTGCGCGTATTGCTGCTACTCGACATATGAAAAGAGAAGGTTCGTTATGGATAATGATTTTTCCAGACAAGCCAATTACAAAGAAACCTCTTGAAGTACGTATGGGTAAAGGTAAGGGTGCTGTTGAATATTGGGCGGCAGTGGTTAAACCAGGACGTATTTTATTTGAATGTGCTGGCGTTACTTTTGAAACTGCAAAAGAAGCATTACGCTTAGCAGCTCAAAAATTACCAGTTAAAACTAAGTTTATCGTAGCTAGAGATTTTCAAGCTTAAAATTTAAGACAAATGAAACAATCAGAAGTTATAGGATTATCAATAGCTGACTTGCAAGAGGAACTTAGCAAATCGAAAAAAGCGTATACCGAGTTAAAAATGGCTCATACCCTTTCTCCGTTGGAAAATCCGTTACAAATTCGTAGTGTGAGAAAAACTATTGCGAGAATTGCAACTGAGTTAACTAAAAGAGAAGCTAACGCATAATTCGGCCTTATTATGGAAGAAAAAAGAAATTTAAGAAAAGAGCGTGTAGGTGTTGTTACAAGTAACAAGATGCAGAAATCCATTGTGGTTTCTGAGGTGAAAAAAGTAAAGCACCCTATGTACGGAAAGTTCGTGTTGAAAACTAAGAAATATGTTGCACACGACGAAACAAACGACTGTAATATCGGAGATACGGTAAGGATTATGGAAACTCGTCCTTTAAGTAAATCTAAATGTTGGAGATTAGTTGAAGTAATAGAAAGAGCGAAGTAAAATGGTACAACAAGAATCAAGATTAAGAGTAGCAGATAATACTGGTGGTAAGGAAGTTCTTACGATTCGTGTATTAGGAGGTACGAAAAAAAGATATGCTTCTGTAGGGGATAAAATTGTCGTTTCTGTTAAAGATGCTACGCCTAATGGTGGAGTAAAAAAAGGAGCGGTATCTACAGCGGTTGTTGTGCGTACTAAAAAAGAAGTTCGTAGAGCTGACGGTTCTTACATTCGTTTCGATGATAACGCTTGTGTGCTTTTAGGAGCTAACGGCGAAATGAGAGGAACACGTGTGTTTGGTCCTGTTGCGAGAGAACTTCGCGACAAGCAGTTTATGAAAATTGTTTCACTAGCACCTGAAGTGCTTTAATACTTTCAAATAAAATGGGAAAATTAAAGATTAAAACAGGAGACACAGTAAGAGTAATTGCTGGTAACGATAAGACCAAAGAAGGTAAGGTGCAAAAAGTTTTTATTGAAAAAAATAAAGCTATTGTAGAAGGTGTGAATTTAGTTTCAAAACACCAAAAGCCATCTGCGGCAAACCCTCAAGGAGGAATTGTAAAGAAAGAGGCACCTATTCATATTTCTAATTTAGCACTTGTAGACTCTAAAGGAGAAGCTACTCGTGTTGGATATAGAGTTGAGGGTGATAAGAAAGTGCGTTTTTCTAAAAAATCTAATGAAGTAATTTAATTATGTCGTATACAGTTAGACTTAAAGAGGAATACAGAGACAGAGTTGTTTCTGCCCTTAAAGAAGAATTTAGCTACAGCAATATAATGCAAGTGCCAAAACTTAAAAAAATAGTTTTGAGTAGAGGTGTTGGTGGAGCTGTTGCTGATAAGAAATTAATTGATTACGCGGTAGACGAGTTTACTTTAATAACTGGTCAAAAAGCGGTTTCTACGATTTCTAAAAAGGATGTTGCGACATTTAAATTGAGAAAAGGAATGCCAATTGGCGCTAAAGTTACACTACGTGGTCAGCGTATGTATGAATTTTTAGACCGTTTGGTTACTGTTTCATTGCCTCGAGTAAGAGACTTCCAAGGTATCAAAGCCACTGGATTTGATGGAAGAGGGAATTATTCAATGGGTGTTACGGAGCAAATTATCTTTCCTGAAATTGATATTGATAAAGTGAATAAAATTAGCGGATTAAATATTACATTTGAAACTTCTGCTGAAACTGACGCTGAAGCAAAATCATTATTAACTCAATTAGGGTTACCTTTTAAAAAGAATTAATTATGGCTAAAGAATCAATGAAAGCTCGTGAGGTAAAACGAGCTAAAACGGTTGCTAAATATGCTGAGAAAAGAAAAGCTTTAAAAGAAGCTGGAGATTATGAAGCATTGCAAAAGTTGCCGAAAAACGCATCACCTATTCGTCAACATAATCGTTGTAAGTTAACAGGTCGTCCAAAAGGATACATGCGTCAATTTGGTCTTTCACGTGTAACTTTCCGTGAAATGGCTAATCAAGGTTTAATACCAGGTGTTCGTAAGGCTAGTTGGTAAAAAATATTTAAAATATAAATTGGTATTAGGTTTATAAGGAGTGTCTTTATGAAAACCAATACCGTAAATTAATGTAAATGAATACAGATCCAATTGCAGATTATTTAACGCGTATTAGAAATGCAAGCGCGGCAAAGCATAGAGTAGTAGAAATACCTGCTTCTAAGCTTAAAAAAGAAATGACAAAAATATTATTCGACCAAGGGTATATTTTAAGTTATAAATTCGAGGATAGTACAGTTCAAGGAGTAATTAAAATCGCATTAAAGTACGATAAAATTACTAAAGAGCCAGTTATCCAAGATTTGCAAAGAATAAGTACTCCAGGTTTACGTAAGTATTCTGGAGCTTCAACATTGCCAAGAATCTTAAATGGTCTAGGTATTGCTATTGTTTCGACTTCTCACGGAGTTATGACAGGTAAGCAAGCACAACGTGAAAATGTTGGTGGAGAAGTACTTTGTTACGTTTATTAACAGTAAAAAGACAGAAAAATGTCAAGAATTGGTAAAAATCCAGTAACTATACCGTCTGGTGTCACTGTTGAAGTGAAAGGAAGCATTGTTACTGTTAAAGGAAAATTAGGAGAGCTTACTCAAGATATTGAGGAGATTACTGCTAATGTTGAAGATGGTCAAATTACTTTTGAAAGACCATCTGAAATAAAAGATCATAAGGCTAAACATGGTTTATACCGTGCATTAGTGGCTAATATGATTGAAGGAGTTTCTAACGGATTTACTAAAGAATTAGAATTAGTAGGTGTTGGTTATAGAGCTTCAAGTCAAGGTCAGAAATTAGACTTAGCTTTAGGTTTCTCACATAACATAGTGCTTAATGTAGCGCCGGAAGTGAAAATCGAAACAATATCTGAAAAAGGTAAAAATCCAATTGTTAAGCTTACCTCTTTTGATAAGCAATTAGTTGGGCAAGTAGCTGCTAAAATCAGAGGTTTCCGTAGACCAGAACCTTACAAAGGAAAAGGTGTGAAGTTTGTTGGTGAAGAATTAAGAAGAAAAGCAGGTAAATCTGCATAATAACTAAAGTTATGGCATTCTCAAAAGAATCAAGAAGATTAAAGATAAGAAAGCGTATTCGTGGTACTGTTTCTGGTACGGCGTCTCGTCCTAGACTTTCAGTTTTTAGAAGTAATAAAGAAATTTACGCTCAAATCGTAGACGACGTTGCAGGTACAACTTTAGTTGCTGCCTCCTCTCGAGATAAAGATTTAGTAGAAGCTTCTGCAACTAAAATTGAAAAGGCAAATGCAGTTGGTAAATCAATTGCAGATAAAGCATTAAAAGCTGGCGTTGAGGCGGTGGCTTTTGATAGAGGTGGTTATTTATACCACGGAAGAATTAAATCATTAGCAGACGGAGCTAGAGAAGCGGGTCTAAAATTCTAAGAAGATATGTATCAAAAATATAAAAACGCAGAATTAGTAAAGCCTAGTGGTCTAGAATTAAAAGATCGTTTAGTAGGTGTTCAACGTGTTACTAAAGTAACAAAAGGTGGACGTGCTTTCGGATTTTCAGCTATCGTTGTTGTTGGTGATGAAAATGGAGTTGTAGGTCACGGTTTAGGTAAATCTAAAGAAGTTGCTGAGGCTATTGCAAAAGCAGTAGAAGATGCTAAGAAAAATTTAGTACGTATTCCGTTAAATAAAGGAACTTTACCACATGAGCAAAAAGGTAAGTATGGTGGAGCAAGAGTTTTATTACTTCCTGCTGCCAATGGTACTGGAGTAATTGCTGGTGGTGCTATACGTGCGGTATTAGAAGCTGTAGGGGTGCATGATGTACTTTCTAAGAATCAAGGTTCTAGTAATCCACATAACGTTGTAAAAGCAACTTTCGATGCTTTATTACGTTTACGTTCAGCGAAACAAGTAGCTGATCAAAGAGGTGTTTCTTTAGAAAAAGTGTTTAACGGTTAATTATAAGATATGGCAACTATAAAAGTAACAAAAGTGAAAAGTGCTATAAACCGTACGGCTAACCAAAAAAGAGTTCTAGAATCTTTAGGACTTAAAAAAATTGGTCAAACTGTAGAGCACCAAGATACTCCTAACATATTAGGAATGGTAAATAAAGTTCAACATTTAGTTTCTGTTGAAACGATTTAAAAGCATAAAAGATGAATTTAAGTAACTTACAACCTGCTTCAGGTTCGGTTAAAGGTCAGGGAAAGCGTTTAGGTCGTGGACAAGGTTCTGGTAAAGGTGGTACCGCTGCACGTGGTCACAAAGGAGCTAAGTCTCGTTCTGGATACTCAAGAAAGATCGGTTTTGAAGGAGGTCAAATGCCACTTCAAAGACGTGTACCTAAGTTTGGGTTTACGAACATCAATAGAAAAGACTATCAAGGAATTAACTTAGACACGCTACAAATATTTGTAGATGCAGGTAAGATTTCAGAAGTAGTTGACTTTGATGCTTTAGTTGGCGCTCGTTTAGCTAGAAAACACGAATTAGTTAAGATACTAGGAAGAGGAGAGTTAAAGGCGAAGTTAAAAGTATCTGCGCACAAATTTACTGCTACTGCTAAAGCGGCTATTGAAGCTGCTGGTGGAGAAGCAATCACTCTTTAATTCAAACTACACATGAAGTTTATTGAAACTATAAAAAATATATGGAAAATCGAAGAGTTAAAGAATCGTATTCTTTTAACTCTTGGTTTGCTATTAGTTTACCGATTCGGAGCTCAGGTTGTTTTACCTGGTATTGATGCTTCTCAATTGGCGGCTTTAAGTAATCAAACTAAAGACGGTTTATTAGGTCTTTTAAATGCCTTTACTGGTGGTGCTTTTTCAAACGCATCGGTATTTGCTTTAGGGATTATGCCATATATTTCTGCATCTATTGTGGTGCAATTAATGGGAATTGCTATTCCTTACCTACAAAAATTACAAAAGGAAGGCGAAAGTGGACGAAAGAGAATCAATCAAATCACTCGTTGGTTAACCATTGGTATTTCATTAGTTCAAGGTCCTGGTTATGTTTATAATTTATTGAATACGATCTCTCAAGATGGTGCAATTGTTATGGAAAACCAGACGTTATTTGTTATTTCTTCTGTAATCATTTTAACTACAGGTTGTATTTTTGCAATGTGGTTAGGAGAACGTATTACTGATAAGGGTATCGGAAATGGTATTTCATTATTAATAATGGTTGGTATTATAGCAACTTTACCTCAAGTGTTTTTTCAAAACCTTGTTGCCCGCTTAGGTGGTGCTGAAGGCGGAGGATTAATTATGGTTTTAATAGAATTAGTTGTTTGGTTTGTTATTATTTTCCTTTCTATACTATTAGTAATGGCAGTACGTCAAGTGCCTGTTCAATATGCTCGTAGAACAGCAGATGGTGGTTATGAGAAGAATATATTTGGTTCGCGCCAATATATTCCTTTAAAATTAAATGCCTCTGGTGTGATGCCTATTATTTTTGCTCAAGCAATTATGTTTGTTCCTGGTTTAGTTGCTTCCCGTTTTACGGATTCAGAAGCAGCACAAGGAGTGACTACAGCTTTTGCAGATATATTTGGTTTTTGGTATAACCTTGTATTCGCGTTATTGATTATTGTTTTTACATATTTCTATACTGCGATCACGGTGCCTACTAATAAGATGGCAGACGATTTAAAACGTAGTGGAGGTTTTGTTCCTGGGTTTAGACCTGGTACAGAAACGGGTGATTATTTGGATAAGATTATGTCTCAAATAACATTGCCAGGCTCTATATTTTTAGCACTTATTGCAATTTTTCCTGCAGTGGCTAAAAACTTTTTAAATGTTAGTCAGGGTTGGGCTTTATTCTTTGGAGGTACTTCACTATTAATTATGGTGGGTGTTGCTATTGATACTGTTCAACAAGTAAATTCTTACATGTTAAACCGTCATTACGATGGTTTAATGAAAACTGGATCTAAAAGAAAAGCAGTAGCATAATGGCAAAGCAACCAGCAATTGAGCAAGACGGAAGCATTATTGAGGCATTATCAAATGCAATGTTTCGTGTAGAATTAGAAAATGGCCATGTTGTAACGGCGCATATCTCAGGTAAAATGAGAATGCACTACATTAAGTTGTTACCAGGCGATAAAGTTAAATTAGAAATGAGTCCTTATGATTTATCTAAGGCTAGAATAACTTATAGATACTAAACAAGTAATGTTGCCATTTCATGGCTGAAAGGTAACAAAGCAACGTTTGATTAATTTGTAAAAACAAACAGATGAAAGTTAGAGCATCATTAAAAAAGAGAAGTGCTGACTGTAAGATCGTTCGAAGAAAAGGACGTCTTTATGTTATTAATAAAAAGAATCCTAGATTTAAACAAAGACAAGGGTAATTATGGCTAGAATTGCAGGGGTAGATATACCTAAACAAAAACGAGGAGTTATAGCGTTAACTTACATTTTCGGAATCGGAAGTAGTAGAGCTAAAGAAATTTTAGCAGTTGCTAAAGTTGATGAAGATATCAAGGTTTCTGATTGGAATGATGAGCAAATAGGTGCTATTCGTGAAGCTGCTGGTCAGTTTACAATCGAAGGTGAATTGCGTTCTGAAACTCAATTAAACATTAAACGTTTAATGGATATCGGTTGTTACCGTGGTATTCGTCATAGAGCAGGGTTACCTTTAAGAGGTCAACGCACTAAGAATAACTCGAGAACAAGAAAAGGTAAGCGTAAAACTGTTGCTAATAAGAAAAAGGCGACTAAATAATAATTAGAATAGCTATTGGTGCCAATGTGTAAGCATTAATTTCAATATCAAATTCTAAATAAACTAAGTATGGCAAAGTCAACAACAAAAAAACGTAAAGTTATTGTTGAAGCTGTGGGTGAAGCTCACGTAACAGCATCGTTTAACAATATCATTATTTCGTTAACAAATAAAAAAGGTGACGTTATTGCTTGGTCATCTGCAGGTAAAATGGGTTTTAGAGGTTCTAAAAAGAATACTCCTTACGCAGCTCAATTAGCCGCAGAAGATTGTGCAAAAGTAGCTCTTGAAGCTGGTCTTAAAAAGGTGAAAGTTTACGTTAAAGGACCAGGAAACGGTAGAGAATCTGCTATGCGATCATTACATAATGCAGGAGTAGAAGTAACAGAAATTATTGATGTTACTCCTATGCCACATAATGGATGTCGTCCACCAAAAAGACGTAGAGTCTAATTAAATTAATTTATAGTATCTTTGGGGCTTTTGTTTATCGAAGGACAGTGACCTTAATTCATAAACACCCATTTAATTTTTAATCTATTTTATAGTAATGGCTAGATATACCGGTCCAAAATCAAAGATTGCCCGTAAATTCGGACAAGCAATATTCGGAGATGATAAGTCTTTCGAAAAAAGAAATTACCCACCAGGACAACACGGAAATACCCGTCGTCGTGGAAAGAAAAGTGAATATGCTATTCAGTTAATGGAAAAGCAAAAAGCTAAATATACTTACGGAATACTTGAAAAGCAATTCCGTAATATGTTTGATAAAGCAACACGTTCTTCTGGAATTACAGGTGAGGTTTTACTTCAATTATGTGAATCTAGATTAGATAACGTTGTTTATCGTATGGGTATTGCTCCAACAAGAAGTAGTGCACGTCAATTAGTATCTCACAGACATATAACTGTAAATGGTGGTATCTTAAATATCCCATCTTACCAGGTTAAAGTTGGAGATGTTATTGGTGTTCGTGAAAAATCGAAGTCTTTAGCTGTTGTTACAAATTCATTAGGTGCTAGTAACGCTGTATATGAATGGATGACATTCAACAATGAAACTAAGGTTGGAACATATGTTTCTATTCCACAACGTATTCAGATTCCTGAAACAATCAATGAGCAGTTCATCGTTGAACTTTACTCTAAATAATAAATTTATCATATTGTTTTTTAGCCAAAGGGTTTGTTTGTTTTCTTCATACTTACATACCGCGCAACTAAAAAACAATTAAAACGAAGAAAAAATGGCAATATTAAATTTTCAGAAACCGGATAAGGTTATCATGATAGACTCTACTGAATTCGAAGGTAAATTCGAATTTAGGCCTTTAGAGCCTGGTTATGGTTTAACTATCGGAAATGCGTTACGTCGTGTACTACTTTCTTCTTTAGAAGGATTTGCAATTACGTCTATGCGTATTGAAGGTGTTGATCATGAGTTTTCAACTTTAACAGGTGTTGTTGAAGATGTTACTGAGATTATTTTGAATTTAAAACAAGTTCGTTTTAAAAGACAAATAGAAGATGTAGATAATGAAACTGTTTCTATTTCAGTTTCTGGTCAAGAACAACTTACTGCAGGAGATTTTCAGAAATTTATTTCTGGTTTCCAAGTCTTAAATCCAGATTTAGTAATCTGTAATTTAGATAAATCAGTAAAACTTGAGTTAGAAATCGCTATTGAAAAAGGTAGAGGTTATGTGCCTGCTGATGATAATAAGAAGGCTAATGCTCCTGTAGGAACAATTTATACAGATTCTATTTACACACCAATTAAAAATGTTAAATATAGCATTGAAAATTACCGTGTAGAGCAGAAAACTGATTATGAAAAGTTAGTATTCGAAATTGTTTCAGACGGTTCAATTCATCCAAAAGATGCATTGACAGAAGCAGCAAAGATTTTGATTCATCACTTTATGTTGTTCTCCGATGAGAGAATTACTTTAGAGGCTGATGAAATAGCACAAACTGAAACTTACGATGAGGAGTCATTACACATGCGTCAGTTACTAAAAACTAAGTTAATCGATATGGATTTATCTGTACGTGCACTTAATTGTTTAAAAGCTGCTGAAGTTGATACCTTAGGAGATTTAGTATCTTTTAATAAAAATGACTTAATGAAGTTTAGAAACTTCGGTAAGAAATCTCTTACGGAATTAGAAGAACTTGTTAATGTTAAAGGTTTAAGCTTCGGAATGGACCTTGCAAAATACAAATTAGATAAAGATTAATTCGTCATATTTTGCTCCTTATATTGAGTTGAGCAAGATGATGTAAAACAAATGTCATGAGACACGGAAAAAAAATAAATCATTTAGGTAGAAAAACAGCTCACCGTAGCGCAATGTTAGCCAATATGGCTAGTTCAATCATTGAGCACAAGAGAATCAACACTACTTTAGCAAAAGCAAAAGCTGTAAAACAATTTTTAGAGCCTTTAGTAACTAAGTCAAAAGTAGATTCTACACACAACAGAAGATTAGTTTTTTCTAAACTAAGACAAAAGGAAGCAGTTACTGAATTATTCAGAACTGTAGCTCCTAAAGTAGGGGATCGTCCAGGAGGATACACTCGAATCATTAAATTAGGTAACCGTTTAGGTGATAATGCTGAAATGGCAATGATAGAGCTTGTAGATTTTAATGAAATCTATACTCCAGGGAAATCAGTAGCTAAAAAGACTACTCGTCGTGGTAGATCTAAAAAAGCTGCTCCAGCTGTAGAAGCTCCTGCAACTAACGAAGAAGAATAGAGAAATTTTAATTTCTATATTTCAAAAGCCATCAAGAAATTGATGGCTTTTTTTTGCTTAAATTTGTGATCTAAAAATTATTTGATGGTTAATAAGTTCGTTTCTAGATGTTTGCTTTTAGTTTTGTTATTCGTTTTGTCATGTAGTAAAGATGATGTTTCAAGTGATAGTAATGTAAATCCAATTGTAACAACGGGTGTGTCCACGCCAGTTACTGAAATTCAGAATATTCAAAATGAAGCAATCGCTAAAGTGATTACTCCAAGTGAAATTACTGCTTCTGTGCTAATTAGTGTAAAAGATGAATTAGGTGCTTCTGTAAATGGAGCCAAAGTAACTATTGCTGGGGAAACTATGACCTCAGACAATGGTATAGCTGTTTTTAGGCAAATAGAATTGAATAAAGACTTTACAGGGGTTAAAGTAAGTCACCCCAATTTTATAACTGCAATAAAAAACTTTACGCCTACTGAATCAAATATATATAATATAGATGTAGTGCTTTTTGAAGGTGAGCTTGAAAGTTTTTCAGCTTCATCAGGAGCAAATTTGCAATTTGATTCGGGAGTTATATTAGATTTTCAACCTAATAGTTTCGTGAATGCCGATGGTTCAATTTACGATGGCAATGTTTCCGTAAACACTTATTATCATAATACTACCGATTCAGATTATTTACTAGCGCAACCTGGTGCCTTAGTAGGTTTGGATGGAGACCAATTATCAGC
>CALGLV010000003.1 GCA_937958985.1 uncultured Aquimarina sp. | reverse complement strand
TATTCTAGTAAATCCTTTGGGTAAAATATGGTTTTGAAAACGCCTGATAACCATTATCAGAGAGGGTGGTCTAATTATCATAAAGTATTCTGTGCAAAAAAAAACTTTAACAGATTGGGAACAATGATTTACATAAAACTGAAAAGATGGGCTAAAAGCCAGCATGCTAATCAAAACATCTGGTGGATTTACCACCGATATTTTAAAAACAATCATTTTAGCGATAGCTGTAAAACCAAAACAGGGAACAAAACCCATCGGTTATACAAAATAGCTAAAGTGTCAATAAAATATCACATAAAGATTAAAAGCAAGGCTAATCCCTACCTAAAAGAATTCGACACCTACTTCTACGGAAGAAAAAGGGAAAAAGAGAAAATAGCAAAACAATCTAAACAAATAACTATATTTGGATAGACGAATTTTTTAACAAACAGCCGGGGGATTCGTCTATCGAAAAACCTTAAAAGCGCTTGAGCCGTATGCTGGGAAACTCGCACGTACGGTTCTTAGGGGGCTTACGCTACCCGGTTGTTTCATACCGCAACAGCCGAATATTTTAGCACTTTCGGTTTTGCCAACGCTCAATTCCAAAGCTGAAAAACCAAAAGAGCTAAAATTTCCCAACGCTAGAAAAAATACAAACCGAATTTCTTGCATTCCAAAATTTGACAAACTATATTTGACATTTATTGTCAAGTAATAATATTCAAATGGAAACAATCGGACAAATTTTACGGAATAAAAGACAAACTCTAGGACTTCTTTTAAGACAAGTTTCTGCTTATGTCGATATTGACCAAGCTATACTGAGCAAAATCGAAAGAAACGAGCGAAAACCAACAAAAGAAATGTTGGACAAACTTGCAGAAATATTAAAACTTGACAGAGACGAACTTTTAATACAATTCATAAGCGACAAAATTGCTTATGAAATTGCAGACGAAGATTGTGCTAGTAAAGTGCTAAAAGTAGCCGAAAAAAAAATTAAATATTTAAAATCTCATCCAATTCAAAACTAACTATGCGAACATTAACAACTAATACAGAAAATACAAGCGTAGTTGAGGAACCTCAATTGGCTGTAAAATTTTACGGAAAAGAAAAAAAGAAAAAAGAAAAAAAAGTAGATAAATCTACTCTAAATATGCTTTCCCTATTTTCTGGTTGTGGTGGAATGGATTTAGGTTTTGAAGGAGATTTTTCAGTTCTAAAATCATCTATTAACGAAATATTAAATCCACATTTCATAAATAAAGAACTTGAGAATAACTTTGTGAAACTTTCAAAAACTCGTTTTAAAACAATTTTTGCTAACGACATATTAAAAGACGCTAGAAATGCTTGGGTAAATTACTTTTCAAAAAGAGGACACAATGCAAAAGATTATCAAACTGATAGTATAGTCGATTTAGTTAAACTTCATCAAAACGGAACAAAAGTTTTTCCAAAAAACATTGACATTGTAACTGGTGGCTTTCCTTGTCAAGATTTTAGTATTGCAGGAAAAAGAAATGGGTTCGACTCACATAAAAACCATAAAGGAGAATTTAATACCGAAACTTGTGCCACAGAAGAAACTCGTGGTCAGCTTTATATGTGGATGAAACAGGTTATCGAAATAACTAAACCTAAAATTTTCATTGCAGAAAATGTAAAAGGTTTAGTAAACCTCTCAAACGTAAAAGACATAATTCAAAATGATTTTTCTTCTGCTGGAGATAATGGATATTTAGTTTTAAATCCTCGTGTATTACACGCAGCAGATTATGGTGTTCCACAATCAAGAGAACGAGTTTTCTTTATAGGCATCAAAAAATCTGCACTAAAAAAATCTGCACTTGAACAATTAGAAAAAGATAATATTTCAGATAAATATAATCCATATCCAAAACCGACTCACGCCTACACAACAGACGGAGAAGATTTAAAACGTCACGTTGATTTAAAAGAACTTTTTTCTAATATTAAAGAACCTGAAGAATCAAAAGATTTATCCCAACAATTTTACTCAAAAGCAAAATTTATGGGTAAACATTGTCAAGGACAAATAGAAATAAAACCAGATGGAATTAGCCCAACGATTAGAGCAGAACATCACGGAAATATAGAGTTTAGAAGATTATCTGAAAAAAATGGAGGGATTTTAACCGAAGAACTTTCCAAAGGTCTTAAAGAAAGACGTTTGACACCTAGAGAATGTGCTCTAATTCAAACTTTTCCGCCTGATTATGAATTTGTAATACCAAATAAAAACGGTCGTAAAGGTTCATATTTAGTAAGTCCTTCAAAAGCATATAAAGTAATTGGCAATGCTGTTCCGCCACTACTCGCTTACAATTTAGCAAAGAGAATAGAAAATATTTGGGATTTATATTTTAAAAAATAATGGTAGTATCAGTTAATTCAGAACCACAAAAAAGTGAGTTCAATACTTTATTAAATTCTACAATTGAAGAATTAAATGCTCACGCAAAGAAATCGCCTAAAAAGATTGAGCAGCTAAAAGGAGCTAAACTTGAACCTTATGTTCGAGATGTAATGACTGATTTAGCTGTAGGTTCACAATTTGAAAATTCAATTGAATTAATTGGAGGACAAAAATTTCCAGACATTGTTGCGAAAAAATTTTATGGAATAGAAGTTAAAACTACAACTCAAAACCATTGGAAAACAACAGGAAATAGCGTTTTAGAGTCTACAAGAGTAGATGATGTCGAGCGAATATTTATGCTTTTCGGTAAACTTGGAAAACCTATTGAATTTAGGTGTCGAGCTTATGAAGAATGTTTATCAGAAGTTGTTGTTACACATTCGCCAAGGTATTTAATCGATATGAACTTGGAAGAGGGAAAAACCATTTTTGACAAAATCAATACACCTTACGATACTTTGCGTCAAAAGAAAAATCCGATTAAACCAATTACGGACTACTACAAAAGCAAGTTGAAACCCGGTCAAGATTTGTGGTGGATTCAAGACACAGAACAAGCAAGTAATCTTGTTATAAATATTTGGAACAACTTAAGTTTAAAAGAAAAGCAAGAGATTAAAAACAGAGCAATGGTTTATTTTCCAGAAGTTTTTAGTAATCGTGGAGATAAATTTGCTCGACTTGCAATATGGCTTGTAACACGAGAAGCTGTTGTTTGTCCGAATGTAAGGGATTTATTTACTGCTGGGGGAAAAGCAAATTATTTGATTAAAAACAAAACATATAAAAACATTCCTAGAGTATTCATAAAGTTATTTGATAATATAGATTCTGTTTTGGAAATTTTGATTAACACTTCAGCAATTGAATTAACAGAATATTGGAAGGAAAATACGACCGAAAAGAAAAAAATTATGGATTGGATTGAGTTGGTTGGAATGAACTCAAAGTCAGTTCAAGGAGCAAAGCATTTGGACATAAAACAAATGTTAACAGAATTAATACTCTGACGGATTTACCAACGCTAAAAGCCATACACATTTGCAATTCGCTACAGCCAACACACAAGCCCAAAATTGCAAAAGAGTATGTCTTTGCCAACGCTAGCAAGTTTTCGAAAAAAAAGTACGAAAATACAATAACTAGGCATATGGCGTGCCGATAGGCAAACGCTATAGGTCCTGTTGACTGATCCGCCACTTGCATAAGGGGGAAAACGATTTTGGAGATGCTATTTTGGGGGTTAAAAATAGTGTTCTGCTTCTAGAAACTTAATTATTTCCCAGTACCCATTAATTCCCCACCCCAAACGCCTCTAAATCATTCGTACTTCATAGGGATATAGCAGTTG
>CALGLV010000002.1 GCA_937958985.1 uncultured Aquimarina sp. | reverse complement strand
CCATTTTCGAAATCATCTATAATTGGTCTAAAATAACCAACAGTAGCTGTTTTTCCTAAAAGGGTTCTCATTAACCCCAAAACAACAATAGATTTCCCACTATTAGGCTCACTAGTAGCCACATACAAACCTGAACTCATTACAAATCTTTAAATTAAAGATAAGTATTCTACCTGTTTTTTTACTATTCTGTTTTATAATATTGTATTAAAATATGTAACATAAATTATGTACGCTCTAACCTTTTTTTGTAATTAAACAGGTGTTTATTCCATAGGTTAAAAACAATTAATAGCTATTAATTGTAAACTATAAAGACAACTAATTAATTATTCATCATAAATACTCTTTACAAATTCGTGGGTTTGTTATATTTGCGTTCTTAAAATTATTCTAAAATGAAAATTTCATACAACTGGCTTAAGCAGTTTTTAAATATAGACTGGAGTGCTGAAAAAACAGGAGAATTATTAACTGATTTAGGTCTTGAAGTTGAAGGAATAAAACCTTTTGAGAGTGTTAAAGGCGCTTTAAAAGGTGTGGTTGTAGGTCATGTAATTGACTGTAACCCTCACCCTAATGCTGATAAACTAAAGGTTACAAAAGTAGACTTAGGCGATGGCGAACCCTTACAAATTGTTTGTGGCGCTCCAAATGTAACTAAAGGTCAAAAAGTTGCAGTAGCTACTATAGGTACTGAACTGTTTACTTCCGAAGGTGAACCTTTCAAAATAAAGAAAGGTAAAATTCGAGGTGAAGAAAGTTTTGGTATGCTTTGCGCAGAAGATGAACTAGGCTTAGGAAAAGGACACGACGGTATTTTAGTGTTAGATGACGATATAAAAGTGGGTACTGCTTTAGCTGAAGTATTTAAAATTGAATCTGATGAAATTTTTGAAATAGGCTTAACTCCTAACCGTGCCGATGCAATGAGCCATTTTGGAACAGCACGCGACTTAAAGGCAGGTATGCAACAACAAGGAGAAATAAAGGAACTAATTACCCCTCCAGTTACTAGCTTTCATGTAGATAATCGCTTGCATAAATTTGATATAGAAGTTTTTGATAAAGAATTAGCCCCAAGATATTGTGGGGTAAGTATTACAGGTGTTAAAGTAGGTGAATCTCCTGAATGGATAAAAAACAGGTTAAAATCTATAGGAATTAACCCTAAAAATAATATTGTAGATATTACAAACTATGTAATGCACGAATTGGGTCAGCCATTACATGCATTCGACACAAAAAGTATAGCTTCAAAAAAAGTAGCCGTAAAAACTTTAGCTAGTGGTACTAAATTTACTACACTCGATGGTGTTGAGCGTATTTTACATGAAGAGGATTTAATGATTTGTGACGGAGACACTCCTTTATGTATTGCGGGTGTATTAGGAGGTCTTGATTCTGGCGTAAGCGACACCACAACACAAGTGTTTTTAGAAAGCGCTTTTTTTAATCCAGTAAGCGTTCGTAAAACTGCAAAAAGACATGCTTTAAACACCGATGCTTCTTTTAGATTTGAGCGAGGTATTGATGTAAATTTTGTAGAATATGCACTTAAAAGAGCCGCTCTATTAATACAAGAATATGCTGGCGGTGAAATAACCAGTGATATCTCCGATTTTTATCCTAAAAAGATAAAAGATTATCAAGTAGTACTCTCTTTTGAAAATACCAAAAAACTTATTGGCGAAGAAATCCCAAGAGAAACCATTAAGGGGATTTTATCTTCACTAGAAATAAAAATTAATAACGTTACCGAAAGTGGTTTAGGACTTACTATACCATCCTACAGAAACGATGTACAGCGAGAAGCTGATGTAATTGAAGAAATTTTACGCGTATACGGTTATAATAATATTGGGTTTACCAATAAATTAAACGCCTCTATAGCAAGTGTAAAAAAAATAGAGGATTATAAAATTCAGAATAAAATTGCTGAGCAATTAGTGGGGCAAGGATTTTCTGAAATTATGGCAAACTCACTTACTACACCTAAATATATAGATTATGTAGAGGAATTAAATACCTCTGAAAACGTAGTGATTTTAAACCCTTTGAGTTCCGATTTATCGGTAATGAGGCAATCTATGCTATTTTCTGGTTTAGAAGCTTTAGCTTATAATATTAACCGTAAAAATGCCGATTTAAAGTTTTTTGAATTTGGAAAAACCTACCACAATATTGATAACCAAAATAAAGAATTTAAACATCTTAGCTTTTTTATAACTGGAAATCAATCGCCTGAAAGTTGGCTACAACCTACTCAAACAAGTAATTTTTTCTATTTAAAAGCTATAGTTGAAAAAACATTACTGCGTTTAGGGATTTCTAAAACTCAAATAACACCAACTACTTCTTCTATTTTCTCAGAAGGAATCTCCTTTACTCAAGGGCCTACTAGTTTAGTTGACTTTGGAGTGGTTTCACATAAAATCATTAAGGAATTTGGAATTTCTCAATCGGTACTTTATGCTGATTTTAATTGGTCGGCTATAATAGCTAGTTTAAAAGCTAAAAATGTAAAAGTGCAAGATTTGCCTAAATTTCAGCCTGTACGAAGAGATTTTGCTTTGTTACTCGACAAAAAAGTAACTTACAAACAATTATTCGATACTGCTTTAAAGCAAGAGCGTAAGCTGCTTAAAAAGGTTGATTTATTTGATGTTTACGAAGGGAGTAACTTACCTGAAGGTAAAAAATCGTATGCCTTAAGTTTTACTCTTTTAGATGAAAACAAAACACTTACCGATAAGCAAATTGATAAAATTATGTCAAAATTACAAGCTACTTTTGAAAATGAATTTTCGGCAGAGTTGAGATAAAACAAAGCATTTTTATCCTTTACAAAAAGATCGTTTATATAAATTTAGACGATCTTTTTTTGTTTCATAATCAAAAATTAGAGTTATTTTTAATAACCTATTGCAAATAAGTATTATATGAAATTACTCTCTTTCTTATCGCTACTATTATTTACACCCACACTATATTCTCAAATAACAGCAAACTCAACTATGGGACTTCCTACAGCTACAACTGCGGAAATAACTGCTCTAATTCCTGCCAACTTGGGATCGATTGCTTACAGTACGGATGATAATATTATTCTTCAATATAACGGCACAGCATGGGTTGCTATTGGTGATAATTTAGGAAACCATATCGCTACTGAAAATATCCAACTCAACAGCAATTTTATAAGTGGAGATGGTGATGACGAAGGTATTAGCATAAATACTGACGGACAAGTAGGTATTTCTAATCAGACTGGATTTGTAGCCGAAAGACAATTACACATTGCAGGAACCAATGGTGGAATTCGCTTAGATAGGTACGGAAATGACTCTTTTTTATTTTTAGCAAATCTCAATCTTGCTGGAAACACTGTACTCCAAAATTGGGCTTTTATTAATAATAGTAATGGAGGTAATGATGATTTTGAAATTCGTAATTATGGCACTCAAGTTGGAGGCCCTGGAATTTTCACTCCTTTTAGACTAAAAACAAATAATCAATTACAATTGGACGGGTATAATTTAGCTGAAAATGCTTTTAACGATAATACGGTTACCAAAATTTTAGGGGTTCAAGATAATGGAAATGTCGTTAGGGTAGACAAAAGTTCCCTTGAAAGCCCTAGTGCTATTGTATACGAAAAAATAGTTATATGGGCTGAAGAAGCTGCTGAATTACAAAACAATAGCTTAGAATGGTCTTTTGGAAATAATGCTGAAGGGCAAATTGGAATCCCATTACCAGAAAATTGGGAAGCCTATGCTGTTAGTTTTAATGCTGATTTAAGCAACCCGGGAAGTACTGCTCAAATAGCGGTAATAAACTCCGCTACAAATACTAATTTATTTACGTTTACTGCAAGTGGTGCTACTAATAATATTGTTTTCACAGAAATATTAGCTACTCCTGTAGCAATTCCTGCTGGCACAAGCATTGGATTTCGAACGGTTCTCGAAACAGGTCGAATTAGAGATGCCAGGGTTGCAGTCTTTTTAAGGCGAACTCCTTAGTTTTACTACATTTAAAAACCCATTAAAAAATATTTTTAATGGGTTTTTTCATAAAAAAAATAAACTAATTATCAAATATTACCGAGTAATTCTTTTTTCAAACTTTTATCAGCAGGCTGAATATCAGACAACCAAATATTGAAAATTGCTGATTTAAACGAAAGTCCGTCAACAGTACCCTTCTTTTCGTAATTCACATATAATGATGTTCCTACACCCGGTGTATAAACGACATCATACTTATCGCCTACTTGAATTTTTACGTCCAAAAAACTAATAAATTCAGCTAACTCATCTTTATATATTTCGGCTACTTTTTCAGTATTTGCTTTTTCAAATCCTTTTTCAAAAGCTTTTATTAATTTGTTCTTTGAAATTGCATTCGATAAAATATCTAACCTAATTACCATTGCCTCATTACTACTAACTATTTTAGAAGCTACTGTGTTTTTTTCTGACAAGTATAAACCACAAGCATACAAATCAATCCAAAGCATTTCTCGAAGTCCTGCTCCATTAAGCTTAAGGTTTTTAGATTTAAATCGATATTGTACTGGCAATATTGCTTTACCTATTAAGGTATTAGTCAT
>CALGLV010000001.1 GCA_937958985.1 uncultured Aquimarina sp. | reverse complement strand
TACTAAGAAATGGACTCAGCCAATTCATAATTGGGGACTAATTCTTAACCAGTTCTTAACTATATTTGAAAAAAGGGTTCAACTTTAAAAAAGTTAAACCCCGTTGAATTTTTGTTTACACAAAATATTGGATACTGTCTTTTATTTACACACTTTTTAGGATAGTGTCGTGTTATACAACTCTGTTAAGTTTATCAGAGATTACACGTTTTAAAAATTGATATTCCATTACTTCATTAAGTAATTCTTGTGGGTTTATTTTAACTTCATCAGGTTGTTGCTTAAAATTATTCATTAAATCAATAATTTTTAAATCAATTAAGTGTCTGCGAAGATTTAAGATAATATCAGAAACATACTGTGATATAGTCTTGTTTTTTACTTTTACATAAATTTCTTTGGAGTCCCATTTACTTAATGAATACTTCTCATCTTGCATTAATATATTTGCAATTTCTGAAGACAGTTCGGGTGATAATTGTTGTAAAAATTGATTTACTTTGAATTGATTTTCATTGTTTAGCGCTTCAATTAGTATTGTGTATACTTGTTGAAAATTAGGATTTGAAAAAGCAATTTCGTCTGTTTGTAAATCTAAGTACACTTTTTCGTAAACCTTGGCTGTAACTTGTTCTTGCTCCATTACTTGTTCGCCCTCTTCATTTTCTTTGTACACAAATTCATTGAAAATTTCTTCTTCCTGACCATACAAAAGCAATACACTTATTAGGTAGCGTTCCAATTCAAATAACGGGTCTACTTTTTGCTGTACTGTTTTGTCAACTTCCATATTGGGTAGTTGCTCAAATTTCTTTTGTTGTTTAGGTTCTTTGCTTAGGTTTTTGGATGCAGACTTCGATATTTGTGCAAGATTAGAAAAAAGGACTTCTTCAGAAATTTCCATTATAGAAGCACATTCTCTAATGTAAATTTCGCGTTTAATAGTATCGGGTATTTTGCCAATACTATTCACAATGTCCCGAATTAATTCTGCTTTTTTTATGGGATCATTTTTAGATTCCTTTTGCAATAAATCTGCCTTAAAACGAATAAAGTCTTGCTGGTTTTCTTTTAAGTAATTTTTTAAATATTCGCCACCATGTTTTTTAGCAAAGCTATCAGGGTCTTCGCCTTCAGGGAAGGTGCATA
The DNA here is from genome assembly GCA_937958985.1 of uncultured Aquimarina sp. Taxonomy (GTDB): domain Bacteria; phylum Bacteroidota; class Bacteroidia; order Flavobacteriales; family Flavobacteriaceae; genus Aquimarina. The sequence goes on along the minus strand of CALGLV010000001.1, from coordinate 87,954 downwards.
TTCTTACGTTCATTCCTTGTTCAAGAATAAGGTCTATACCACGTATAGCTGCTCGTAAACCCGCTGCATCTCCGTCAAATAGCACGGTGATGTTTTTTGTTAAGCGATTTACTAGCCGTATTTGGTCTGAAGTTAATGCGGTACCAGATGAAGATACAGTGTTGGTAATGCCATTTTGATGAAACTGTATTACATCAGTATATCCTTCAACTAAATAGCAGTTATCTTCTTTGGCTATAGTTTGTTTGGCGTAATATATTCCGTAGAGTACTTTGCTTTTGTGGTAAATGTCACTTTCGGGAGAGTTTAAATACTTGGCGGCTTTTTTATTGTCTATTAAAAGCCGTCCACCAAACCCTAAAACACGACCAGACATTGAGTGAATAGGAAACATCACACGCCCCTTAAAACGATCGAATTGTTTATTGTCTTTAACAATAGTAAGGCCAGTACTTTCTAAATACTTTAAATCGTATTTTTTAGAAATCGCTTCATTAGTAAAGGCGTCCCAACTATCGGGTGAAAACCCTAGTTGAAATTGTTTTATAGTCTCTTCGGTAAATCCACGCTCTTTAAAATAAGTTTTAGCAATGGCTTTGCCTTGTTGAGTATTATGTAATTGTGATTGAAAATAAGTGTTAGCAAACTCACTTACCAAATACATGCTTTCTCTTTCATTGGCCTGCTCTTTTTGCTCGTTACTTTGCTCGGTTTCTATGATTTCAATACCGTAGCGTTTCGCTAAATGTTTAATAGCTTCGGGGTAGCTAAAATGCTCATGCTCCATTAAAAAAGCAATTACATTCCCTCCTTTACCACTACTAAAATCTTTCCATATTTGTTTCACAGGGGAAACCATAAAGGAAGGCGATTTTTCGTCACTAAATGGACTTAAGCCTTTAAAGTTACTTCCTGCTTTTTTAAGTTGCACATAATCGCCAATAACCTCCTCTAAGCGAGCGGCTTCGTAAACAGCATCTATAGTTTCTCTTGCAATCAATAATAGTGGTTTTTATTTTTTGCGATCAATTACATAGTTAACCATAAGTTCTAAAGAATGGCGGTAATCAGATTCTGGATATTGTTGTAATAGTTGTAATGCTTCTGTTTTAAAAGCAATCATCTTTTTTTCAGCGTAAGCTAAACCATTTAGTTCTTTAACTTTATTAATAACTTGCTTTACTCGTGTTTTGTTTTTGTTGTGGTTTTTTACAGAATTAATAATCCACTTTTTATCTTCTGATGAAGCATTATTTAGTGCATAAATTAAAGGAAGCGTCATTTTTTGCTCTTTAATATCAATGCCTGTAGGTTTGCCAATAGCTGTTTCACCGTAATCAAATAAATCGTCTTTAATTTGGAAAGCCATACCTATTAATTCTCCAAATTTACGAAGCGTTTCAACGTCTTTAGAGTTTGGTTTTACCGAAGCGGCACCCAAGCTGCAACATGCGGCTATAAGGGTTGCGGTTTTTTGACGAATAATTTCGTAATATATATCTTCAGAAATATCTAATTTTCGAGCTTTTTCAATTTGTAAAAGTTCGCCTTCACTCATTTCCCGTACTGCTACAGAAATAATTTTAAGCAAGTCAAAATCTTCATTGTCAATTGAGAGTAGTAAGCCTTTAGATAGTAAATAATCGCCTACAAGTACAGCTATTTTGTTTTTCCATAATGCATTTATAGAAAAAAAGCCGCGCCTCATATTAGAGTCGTCAACAACATCATCGTGAACTAGAGTTGCGGTATGAATTAGCTCTATTACCGATGCACCTCTAAATGTACGTTCATTAACGGTGTTGTTTTCGGAAAGCATTTTAGCTACTAAAAAAACAAACATCGGGCGCATTTGTTTTCCTTTTCGCTTTACAATGTAATGAGTAATGCGATTAAGTAAAGCAACGTTGGAACTCATAGATCCTGAAAACTTTTCTTCAAAAGTTTCCATTTCGTTTAAAATGGGTGCTTTAATTTGTGCTACAACTTTCATAAATATGGCACTAAGATACTATATTTTGATATTGTAGATGGTGTGATTATGCATAACAAAGTGTTATAAAATAAAAAGGCTATAATGCAAAGGCTATTTGTTGGAAAAAGTAATTAAGAAAGAGGCGGTTGAGGGAGATACAATAAAAAATAATATGAAATAAAATAGTGTAAAAAAATACTCTTATAGTTTTTGTGGCTAATAAGCATAGGAGTAAAATGCCTTTAAAAGTATTATTGTTTTTTAGAATTTTTTTTCTCTAACATATTTAAATATAGGCTTTCAACTTTGGATCTTGCCCAGGGTGTTTTTCGTAAGAATTTTAAGCTGGATTTTATAGATGGATTATCGCTAAAACAGCGAACAGGAATTGTGTTTGCTAAATACTCCCAACCGTAGTTTTTGTATAATTCGGTAACGATATCGGCAAGTTTAATACCGTGAAGTGGGTTGTTAATTTGCGACATGTTTTAACTTTTGTTGGCTAGTTGTCCGCAAGCGGCATCAATATCTTTCCCCCTGCTTCTTCGTACGTTTACTACTATTTTTTTGCGTTCAAGCGCATTAATATAGTTGTCTATGGCTTGTGAAGAGGCTTGTTGAAATTCGCCATCATCTATTGGGTTGTATTCAATTAAATTAACTTTGCACGGTACATAAGAGCAAAATCTCACTAAGGCGTCGATATCTTTTTTAGCATCATTAATGCCATCCCAAACTACATATTCGTAAGTTATTCGACGTTCTGTTTTTTGATACCAATATTCTAAAGCTTCCTTCAAATCTTTTAGAGGGAAGGTTTCGTTAAAGGGCATAATTTGTGTTCGAACTTCGTCGATAGCCGAGTGTAAAGAAACTGCTAAATGGAATTTTACTTCATCATCAGCCATTTTCTTTATAATTTTTGGTACACCAGAGGTTGAAACGGTAATGCGTTTAGGGGACATTCCTAGTCCTTCTTCTGAGGTAATCATATCAATAGATTTGATTACATTTTTGTAATTCATTAAAGGCTCTCCCATGCCCATAAAAACGATATTCGATAGTGGGTGGTTGTGGTATAATCTACTTTCGTTATCTATAGCAATTACTTGGTCGTAAATTTCATCGGCGTTAAGATTACGCATTCTTTTTAGTCGTGATGTAGCACAAAATTTACAATCTAAGCTACAGCCAACTTGAGAAGAAACACATGCAGTAGTGCGTTTTGCTGTGGGTATTAAAACAGATTCTACGATTAATCCATCATGTAAGCGAACGGCATTTTTAATGGTGCCGTCACTACTTCGTTGCATTTGATCGACCTTAATGTGGTTGATAACAAAATTAGCTTCGAGTTGGTCTCTTGTTTGTTTGGAAAGATTAGTCATTCCCTCGAAACTATGAGCTCCTTTACCCCATAGCCATTCATAAACTTGATTGCCTCTAAAAGCTTTATCTCCTTGAGCAACAAAAAAATCTCTTAATTGTTCCTTTGTTAAAGCTCGTATGTCTTTTTTATTGCTTTTCATGTATCGTATACTGATTTGCAAAGATACATCTTAAATGTCTTTTGAGGGTTTGACGTAATTAAGCAAATAATGGATTTTTATTCTTTTGTAAAGAATTCTATTTTTTTGTAAATCGAGTTACTCCAGAGTCTGTAGCAAGTAGGTAAACACCAGGTTTTAAATCGGACACCATTATGCGTCTTATCGTTTCTTGCTCCTTTACAAGAACTCCAGAAATATCATAAATTTTGTAACTGCTCGATTTCTCTTTTGAATTTACAATTAAATAATCGGTAACGGGGTTTGGAGAAATGGTAACTTCAGCTTTTTCAGAGAAAATACTTTTTTCAAACTTATTTTTAATAACAGTTAGTTCGAAAGGAAAAGGATAGGCGTTGACCTCGTTAAATGAATCATTAATTAGTCGTACTCGATAGGTTTTTCCTTTTGGTAGAAATTTACTAGGGATTTCAGGAGATTTTAATTTAAAATCATAATTCGAAGTTCCGGGAAGTATGGAAATACTTTCTCCGCTATCACTCATAAAGCGCTGATTATCTACATCGTCTATTGTTGTTGCCTCTTCAGTATTTACAATATGTATTTCAAACTTAACTTTCGGAGGTAAAGCGCCAATAGTGTCTATGTGAGTAATTTCTGTATGTAGGGTGAAATCGCTGCCTCTTTCAATTTTAGAAGGTCTGTTTATAAAAGCAATTTCTACACTTGATTTTTTTACATTTCTATCAATGTTAAGAAGGTTGTTTTTTGTTTTTATTGGGATTTTTTTTCCGTAGTTAGCGTTTTCAGGGTTCAACAATAATAAAAATTCATCCTTGTGTGAGAGTCTATAAACATTGTTTTCAGGAAGTCTGTTCTTTAATTTTAAATTATTGGGTAGTGTTAAAAAAATGGATTTATCTTTTTTGTCTGAAAGAGTTATTTTTTCTATAAAAAAAGCAATTTCTTCTCCTTTAATAGAGGGGTTAGCAGCTTCTTTTTTATTTATAATTTGCAAGCTAAAATCAATAATCCCTGATATTTTTTCCGAATTTGGTGTGGTTGATTTAGGAAGTTGCATATCAAACACAATTTCTATTTGCTTAGCGTTAATAGCTATTGGTTTTATTTTATAGCTAACGTAATTTTTGGTTTGACCAAAAAACGAGCTTATGCTTAAAATAGCAATTAGTAATGTGAGATATTTATACATAAATTGTAATAATAAAATCTACTTGAAATGTAAATAAGTTTAGAGCAATAGTTTCTTATATTTTAGAAAGTGCTTGCTCTATATCTTCAATAATATCGTTTATATGTTCTAGTCCTAATGAACAACGAACGGTTCCAGGTAATATGCCAACTGCGATTTTATCTTCGTCAGATAATTTTGCGTGCGTAGTGGATGAAGGATGTGTGACAATGGTTCTAGAATCTCCTAAATTAGCAGAAAGCGAACACATTTCAATACTGTCGAAAAATGTTTTACCACCTTCAACACCATTAACAACTTCAAAACATACTATAGTACCTCCTAATTTCATCTGTTTTTTAGCAATTTCATATTGCGGATGCGATTTCAGAAAAGGGTATTTTACAGACTTCACTTTAGGGTGTTTTTCCAAATATTCAGCAAGTCTTAAGGCATTGTCGCACTGTTTATCAGCTCTAACGGCTAAGGTTTCTAAACTTTTAGAAAGTATCCAAGCGTTAAAAGGAGACATTGAGGGGCCGGTTAATCTGGAGAACAAGTAAACTTCTCGAATTAACGCTTCGCTACCCACAGTGACACCTCCTAATACTCGTCCTTGACCATCAATTAATTTAGTAGCGGAATGTATTACCAAATCTGCGCCAAATTTAATTGGATTTTGTAAATAAGGAGTAGCAAAACAATTGTCTACAATAAATAAAATATTGTGTTTTTTTGCTATAGCAGCTACATATTCCATATCTAAAACATCAACACCGGGGTTGGTTGGCGTTTCGCAATAAATAAATTTTGTGTTAGGCTGTATTAAGCTTTCAATATGTTCAGGTTCGTTAATGCTAAAATAGCTAGTGTCAATATTCCATTTAGGGAAATATTTAGTAAACAAACCATGTGTGGCTCCAAAGACAGAGCGTGCCGATACAATATGATCTCCAGAACTTAATAAGGCAGCAAAAGTAGAGTATACGGCAGCCATTCCTGATGAAAAAGCAAATCCAGCTTCAGCACCTTCGAGTTTACACATTTTAGAGATAAACTCATTGGTGTTAGGGTTGCTGTATCTACTGTATAAATCGCGTTGTTTTTCTTCTGCAAAAGAAGCACGCATTTCTTCGGCATCATCAAATACAAAACCTGAAGTTAAGTATAAGGGTACAGAATGTTCTTTGTTTTCCGATCGTTCCCATTGGTCTCGAATGGCAATGGTTTCAAAATGTTTTTTATTCATTTTTTACAACTTCTCCATTAACTACCACACTATAAGTAACGGTAGCTGTCGGTTCTAATGTTTTAGATACCGAGCAATATTTTTCAAATGAAAGCTCTGCTGCTTTCAATGCTTTTTTTGGCTTTACATCACCTTCAATAAAGATAGTAGCGTGTATTTTAGAAAAAGGAGTTGCTTCTCCTACTGAAACACGATCGCCTTCAACTTCCATTTGGTATGAGGTGATTTCTTGTCGCTGTTTTTGGAGTATTCCAATAAGGTCTATACCACTACAGCCAGCTACTCCCATAAGTAGTAATTCCATAGGGCTAGCACCAAGGTCGTCACCGCCTTGAGATTTGCGTTTGTCTAAATCAACCACATAGCCGCGGTCATTTTTTACTTGAAAATGAAATTTTTCGTTAACTCTGTTAAGTGTTACTTTCATAATTTTAAAACTAAATTTAGTTTGTAAAAGAGGTTGTAAATTTCGATAAAAAATAGGACTATTACAGCATGCTAAAGCAATTGTTTCTGAGATTTTTTTATTTTTAAATCAGTAATGCTTTATAATAAAAGTTGAATTAATAGAAGAAAAACAAAAGCTATTTAAGCGTTTGATGTGGTTTGTTTTGTTTTTTGTTGCGTAATTGTGTGTCTTGTATAACTTGTTTGGTAAACAAATACATGATGAAAACTTTAAGATACAGGAAAATCAACTATATTTGCATGCAATTAAATCCTTAGTTGCCATGAAAGCACACGAATCTAAAATAGTTGGAGAAGGTCTAACCTACGACGACGTACTATTAGTTCCAGCATACTCTGAAGTTCTTCCCTATGAAGTGAGTATTAAAACTAAATTTTCAAGAAACATTCCTTTAAATACACCTATAATTTCAGCAGCTATGGATACTGTTACTGAATCTAGTATGGCTATTGCTATGGCTAGAGAAGGAGGTATTGGTGTGCTGCACAAAAATATGTCTATTGCAGAACAAGCTTTAGAAGTTAAGAAAGTAAAGCGTTCTGAGGCAGGTATGATTTTAGAGCCTGTTACTATTGCTGCTGACGCAACTGTGTTTGATGCAAATAAAATAATGCATGAGCATAAGATTGGGGGTATTCCTGTAACCAATTCAACTAATGAGCTTGTAGGGATAGTTACGAATCGTGATTTGCGTTTTGAAAAGGATAATAACCGAAAAATAGCAGAAGTAATGACTTCGGAAGGCTTAATTACGGTAGGAGAAGGAACCTCTTTAAAAGAGGCAGAGGTTATTTTGCAAGATAATAAAGTAGAAAAATTACCTGTAGTTAATGCTAATAACAAATTGGTAGGGTTAATTACTTTTAGAGATATTATAAAAGTAAGAGAAAACCCAGAAGCAAATAAAGATGAATATGGTCGTTTGCGTGTGGCAGCAGCTATTGGTGTTACGGCAGATTGTTTGGAGCGCGTTGGAGCTTTAGAAAAGGAAGGTGTAGATGCTGTGGTTTTGGACTCAGCTCATGGACATTCTATAAATATTATAAATAAGTTAAAAGAAATTAAAGCAGCTTACCCTAATTTAGATGTGGTTGCAGGAAATATAGTTACAGCAGAAGCTGCATTAGATTTGGTGAAAGCTGGGGCTGATGGAGTTAAAGTAGGTATTGGTCCAGGTTCTATATGTACTACTCGTGTAGTTGCAGGTGTTGGTTATCCTCAGTTATCAGCAGTTATTAATGTTGCTAAAGCACTAGAGGGTACAGGTGTTCCTGTAATAGCGGATGGTGGCTTACGCTACACGGGAGATATCCCTAAAGCAATTGCTGCAGGGGCGGATTCGGTAATGTTAGGGTCTTTATTGGCGGGGACAAAAGAAGCGCCTGGAGAAGTAATTATATTTAGTGGAAGACAATTTAAGTCTTACAGAGGAATGGGTTCAGTGGAAGCTATGAAAAAAGGATCTAAAGATCGTTATTTTCAAGGAGCGGAAGATAATAGTAAAAAGTTAGTTCCAGAAGGAATTGAAGGAAGGGTGCCTTACAAAGGCGAATTATACGATACAATGCATCAATTTATTGGTGGCTTAAGAGCGGGTATGGGATACTGTGGTGCAGCGAATATTGAAGATCAGAAAACGAAATCATCATTTGTTAAAATAACTTCATCAGGAATTGCAGAAAGTCATCCACATGATGTAACGATAACAAAAGAAGCACCTAATTATTCAAGATAAACCTTGATAGTGATTAATAATAAAAAGCGCCAAGTATTATTTAATACTTGGCGCTTTTTGATTAAAACTGATAACGTACTCCTAAAGCAATATCAAAATCAAGTCCGTTGTTAAAATCATCATTAAAGCCTAGTTCTGGTCTAAAGTCTAGGGAAACTAGTAAAGGGAAATCAAAATTGTATTCCACACCAATATCACCAGCAATTAAGGCGAAAGAACCGTTAGCTTGGTCAGTGTCAAAAGTACCAATTCCAGCGCCAGCGCCATAATACCAATTGAAGTCTCCGTCAATAGGCTTCACCCATTGATAAAGTCCAATAAGTTTAAAGGCATCTATATTTCGTGAGTTTCTCCAACCTAAATTAGCTTCTATTCGGTTGTTGTTTTTTAAATGTCTTTGGTAGGAAACCTCGGTTCCTATGCCGTTGTTATCTCCAATGCGAAGTCCAATTGCATTTTTTGAAATATCTTGTGATAATGCAGAAAAGCAAATACCACTGAATATAAAAGATACATATAAAAGGGTTGTTTTCTTCATAATTAAAAATGCTTTGAGGTGTTATGAATGAAACGATGCTAGTGTAATATTATTGTTATAAATGTAGAATGTAATTTCAGTCAGTTTATTATTAAAGCTACCTTTGTACTATTACTTATATTTGTAATCTATTATTTTTTTTATGGAAAACACTGTTAAAAATGCTTTTGCTTTTTTGTTGCCGTATGCTGTGGGCTTATTGTTGATTCGTATTGCTATAGATACGCTAATTAAACAAATGGAGTGGGGCTATCAGGGAGAAAGTTACGGCGGAATGGTTGCTTTAATTATCGAATTAGGTTTTATTTTTCTTACAATAAATAATTATAAGAAATTTAGAAATGAAGGCGAATTGTTGTTTTCTCAGGGAGTGCGAATAGGAGTAGGCTTAATGATATTTATGGGGACGTTGTTTTCGGTGTATGTAGTTTTACATGGCAAGTATATCGATCCTGAATATCAAGCTAAATTAGCCCAAGAAGTAGCAACGTTAACTCAGGTTCCTTACAATGAAGGAAATTCCAACGCATTTAATGGTCTGTCAATATCTATTTTGAGATACGTATTTATTGGTGCTTTAGGAGCGGTAATAAGTTCTGCGATTTTAAAAACAGAAAAATAATGAAAAACGTTTCGATAATTATTCCTTTGTTAAATGAAGAAGAGTCTTTAGGAGAGCTTCATCAATGGATTGTAAAGGTGCTTAAAAAGGAGGAATTGTCGTATGAAATAATTTTTATTGACGATGGGAGTACCGATAATTCTTGGAACGTAATTCAGAGGATTACAAAATTAGATTCCAATGTAAAAGCTATTAGATTTCTTAAGAATTATGGAAAATCCCAAGCTTTACATGCCGGGTTTTATGAATCAAATGGAGCTGTTGTGTTCACAATGGATGCCGATTTGCAGGATAATCCTGAGGAAATTCCGGATTTACATAAAATGATAAAAGAGCAGGACTATGATTTAGTTTCTGGTTGGAAAAAGAAACGCTACGATTCTGTAGTGACTAAAAACCTACCTTCGAAATTATTTAATGCAGCAGCTCGGTTGACTTCAGGGGTAAAGCTAAATGATTTTAATTGTGGATTAAAGGCGTATAAATCGGAAGTGGTTAAAAACATAAACGTATACGGTGAAATGCATCGATACATTCCTGTGTTAGCTAAAAACGAAGGTTTTTACAAAATAGGAGAAAAAGTAGTGAAACATCAGGCGAGAAAATACGGACAAACAAAGTTTGGAATTAATCGTTTTGCGAATGGTTTTTTAGATTTAATCACTATATGGTTTACTTCCAAATTTGGTAAACGACCAATGCATTTTTTCGGATTAATTGGCACACTACTCTTTTTTGTTGGCTTCTTATTAGCCTTTTATTTAGGGTTTGATAAGCTGTTTTTAAACCAATCAGGAAGGTTAATAACCGATCGTCCACAATTTTATATTGCCCTAACTAGCATGGTGCTAGGGACTCAGTTTTTTTTAGCGGGTTTTTTAGGTGAGATTATTCTTCAAAATAAATCAAAAAAACACAAGCAGTATAAAATTGCTGAAATCATTTAACTAAGTACGTAGCATTTAGGTTAGAATTAGTATTTTTACTTGATAACCTAATAAAATAGAAGTATGCCGACAGTAATACAAGAGCGAATTCAGGAATGGTTAACTCCAGTTTTTGATAAGCAAACACAAGATACTATTCAAACAATGATTTCTGAAAACCCAAAAGAAGCAGAGGATGCTTTTTATAAGGATTTGGAATTTGGTACTGGAGGTATGCGTGGTATTATGGGAGCAGGGACTAATCGTATTAATAAATATACGTTAGGTAAAAGTACACAGGGATTAAGTGAATATTTGATTAAATCCTTTCCTGAAGAACAAATAAGTGCTGTAATAGCTTATGATTGTCGACATAATAGCGATACTCTAGCGCAAACAGTAGCCGAGGTATTTGCCGCAAACGGAATTAAAGTGTTTTTATTTTCGAGCTTACGAACTACTCCAGAGTTATCTTTTGCAGTAAAACAATTGAATTGCCATTGTGGTATAGTGCTTACGGCAAGTCATAATCCGCCAGAGTATAATGGGTATAAAGTGTATTGGCAAGATGGAGGGCAACTAGTGCCTCCACATGATGCTGCAGTTGTTGAGGTAATAAATGCTACAAAATACAGTGAAATTAAGTTTAATGCAGACGAAAGTTTAATTGAGTTAATTGACGATAAAGTCGATATTCCTTTTATAGAAGCATCTGTTAAAAACGGAAGCGGTATTGCTTCACAAGAAGCTAAAGACGATCTAAAAATAGTGTTTACCTCATTACACGGAACCTCAATTAAATCAGTGCCACCGGTTTTGGAAAAAGCAGGTTTTAAAGATGTTCATATTGTTGAGGAGCAAGCAGAGCCAAATGGAGATTTCCCAACGGTAAAGTCGCCAAATCCAGAAGAAACAGAGGCTTTGGAGATGGCTACAGCTTTAGCAAATAAAATTGGAGCAGATATACTTATTGGGACAGATCCTGACTGTGATCGTTTAGGGATAGCTGTTAGGGATAATAATAATGAAATGAAGTTACTTAACGGAAACCAAACGATGGCCGTTATGCTCGATTTTTTGTTGAGTCAAATACAACAAGATTCAGGTTTTAAGGGTAATGAATTTATTGCTTCTACTATCGTTTCTTCGCCTATGTTGCGTGTTTTAGCAAATTCCTATAAAGTAGAGTATAAGGAGGTTTTAACTGGTTTTAAATGGATTGCTAAATTAGTGAAAGATTTTCCGGAATTGAATTTTGTAGGAGGAGGGGAAGAAAGCTATGGTTTCATGGTAGGAGATTTTGTTAGAGATAAAGATGCGGTTACAAGCACACTTTTAGCTTGCGAAATAGCAGCTTACGCTAAATCAAAAGAATCTTCATTTTTTACAATGTTGGAAGATTTATATAAAGAGCACGGTTACTTCAAAGAAAAATTAATTTCATTAGTGAAAAAAGGTATTTCTGGAGCGGAAGAAATTAAGCAGATGATGATTGATATGCGCGAAAATCCAATAAAAGAGTTTGGAGGTGCTGAGGTGGTTTATATAGAGGATTATCAGTCTGGTAAAGCTACCAATGTAAAAGATCGAACGGTTACTACAATGGATCTTCCTAATTCTAACGTATTGATTTATTATACAGAAGATGGTACAAAAATTGCAGCAAGACCAAGTGGTACAGAACCTAAAATTAAATTTTATATAAGTGTACAAAGCGAAGTCGAAAATAATGATTTACTTGCAACCGAAGTGAAATTAGATGCAAAAATAGCAGGTCTTTTAAAGGAATTAGATGTTAAATAATAATTCATAAAAGGTATAAAAAAAGAGGCTATTAGCCTCTTTTTTTGTTAAAGGTGTGTTTTTGAAATTTTGAGAAGCTTTTGGATTAAAATGGTTTTAATAAAAAAATAATTACTTTTGATTTTGGTATGGAGAAATTATTAAAGCAGTATAAAGCGTTAAACACTGTGCTTTCTGAAGATCAGGAAAGGGATATGGTGTATCGATACGTGTACGCTACTAATAAATTAGAAGGAAATAAGTTAAGTTTAGCCCAAACGGTAGACTTGCTTTCTAATAATGTGATTTCTGGCGACAATATATCAATACGAGATATATTGGAAACTAAAGGAATGCAGAAAGCTGTGTATAGAATGTTTAAGGCAGTCCGAAATAAAGAAGCACTTTCTACAGAGTTAATGCTTGAGTTAAATTGGTTGGCGATAGGGTCTTATTTCTTGTCCGATGAAGCATATTTAACAGCTAAAAACAAAGGTCAAGAATATGGAGCTTTTAAAATGGCTGAAAATAAAATAGTAATTTCAGGGGTAAATGCTCAAGAAATAATTCCAGAAAGTAATGTTGAAAATGCAGAGACTAATATGGAGCTTTTGGTAAAGCAAATTAATTTAAGCGAAAAATCAAGCATAGATAGAGCGACTTTTTTAGCATTAAATGTGTGGATACATCAGCCTTTTATCGATGGGAATAAAAGGATTTCAAGGCTTTTGATAAATTTTCTAACAATGAGTGAGGGTTTTCCTTTTTTCACTTATGAAAACCAAGGATTGAACTTCAATAGTTTAATGGTAGATGATAGAATGAATCCAGGTAAGAATCTCGTAAAAAAATTTATAAGTTTAACGCTTAAAGTGGCTATGGAAAAAGAAATTAAAAATCAAGAAAAAGCCCATCGAAACAAAGGATTGGGTGGATTGTCTTTGAGTCTTATTCTTTAAAATAGAAGCAATAAATTTTAAATACAAAACCCTTGTAAAACATACGTTTCACAGGGGTTTATAGTACCCAGAATGGGAGTCGAACCCACACGTCCTAAAACACACGGCCCTCAACCGTGCCTGTCTACCAATTCCAGCACCTGGGTATGAGCATAAAATATAAGCAAAAAAAAAGTATCGAATATTCGATACTTTTTTGTGACCGGGCTGGGGCTCGAACCCAGGACCCTCTCCTTAAAAGGGAGATGCTCTACCAACTGAGCTACCAGGTCATTAGAGTGTTGTTGTACTGTACTTAATAAAAACACACTCAGTTTTTATTAATTTGTGACCGGGCTGGGGCTCGAACCCAGGACCCTCTCCTTAAAAGGGAGATGCTCTACCAACTGAGCTACCAGGTCAATTATACACTGTAATTGCGGGTGCAAAGATACAACCTTAATTTAATTTAACAAGCTTAAAAACTATAAATTTTACTTTTTTTATCACTTAAAATAATAGAACTTGCTGTTAAATGATTTTTTAATGAAGGGTAATATTGTTCTATTAGGTTATATGGGTAGCGGTAAGTCTGCGGTAGGTAAGGTTTTAGCGGAGAAAAGCAATTTAAATTTTATAGATTTAGATGATTATATTGAGCAAAAAGAGCGAAAAAAAATTTCAGCTATTTTTTTAGAAAAAGGAGAAATTTATTTCAGAAAGCTTGAAACGAAGTATCTCAAAGAGCTAATTAATGCGAAATCTAACTTAATTCTTTCTTTAGGAGGCGGAACACCATGCTTCGGCGATAACATGCAGCTGGTGAATTCTTCTGAAAACACATTTTCAATTTATTTGCAAACGTCAATAAAAGAGTTAACAGCTAGGTTGTATAGCGAAAGGGAAAAACGACCTTTAATAGCGCATACCAAAACTAAGGACGAGCTATCAGAATTTATAGCAAAGCACCTATTCGAGCGCTCAGCTTATTACAACAAAGCTAAATATGTTTTAAAAACGGATGTAAAAGGCATTTCTGAAATAGCTGATGAGATTCTTAACTTAGAAATTACATAGCTCATAATCATAAATAAAGTATAATTAAAGTAAAAGATATGGAGTGTTTTTTATTTTTGTTTAAGCATAACACCTAAAACAATGAACAGTCAGGAGCAGGCATTTAGTATTAAAGATTTGGAAAACATATGTGGTATAAAAGCTCATACAATTAGGATATGGGAAAAAAGATACCATTTGTTAGAACCTAAACGAACGGATACCAATATTCGGACCTATGATATGGAAAGCCTTAAAAAGCTTTTGAATGTTTCTTTTTTAGTGAATTGTGGTTATAAAATATCGCGTATTTCCAAATTAAGCGAAGAAGAAGTTTATGAGTACATAAACAGTATCGTATCTGATAAAACGACTGTAGACCGATCTTTAAACTCGTTAAAATTAGCGATGTTAAACTTTAATACTACATTGTTTGTTGATACTTTAGAAGGGCTTAGAGAGCGTTTCGATTTTACTACAGTTTTTTATGATGTATTGTTGCCGTTGCTTAACGAAATTGGAATGCTATGGCAAACCAACACCATTAATAGTACTCATGAGCATTTTGTTACGAATATTATTAAGCAAAAACTTTGGGTAGAGATCGATCAGCTTCAAAAGAAAGCAACAAATACAGAAAAAACCTTTGTTCTTTATTTACCAGCAGGTGAGATTAACGATTTAAGTCTATTATTTATTAATACTGTAATTTTATCTAAGGGTTATAGAACAATCTTTTTAGGAGCAAACGTAACTCTCGACTTTCTTAAAAACTTAGCGGAATTGCAAAATAATTTAGTTTTCGTTTCCTATTTTACTCTGTACCCTCATTTAGAAGATGTAAATAAATACATTGCTACTTTTAAAGATGAAATATGCTTGCCTAACGAACATGAATTATGGGTTATGGGTAGGCGACTAAGTGATGTTGATGTTCCAGTTTCGGCTTTAATAAAAGTTATTTATTCGTTTAAAGATTTTGAAAAAATTATAGACTAACATATGTCAGATACAATAGCCATAATTGGTTCAGGTTTTTCATCACTATCTGCTGCTTGTTATTTAGCAAAAGAAGGGAAAAAAGTAACCGTTTTTGAGAAAAATGAATCTGTAGGCGGAAGGGCTAGTCAGTTTAAAGCTAGCGGCTATACGTTCGATATGGGGCCTTCTTGGTATTGGATGCCAGATGTGTTTGAGCGTTTCTTTGAAGATTTTGGTCATAAAGCGTCAGATTTTTACACCTTACAAAAGCTAAATCCAGCGTACTCAGTCTTTTTTTCTGACGGAAGTAATATTGATATAGCAGATAATTTAGAAGATATATACGCTACTTTCGAATCGGTTGAAAAAGGAAGTGCTAAGGCATTGAAAGAATTTATGAGCGATGCTCAAAGTAACTATAATGTCGCAATTAAAGATGTAGTATACAGGCCAGGTATTTCTCCACTAGAATTAGTTACCCCTAAAACAGTAGTTAAGTTGGGTCAGTTTTTTAATAATGTTTCTCGTGATGTTAGGAAAAAAGTAAAAAACTCAAAGCTAGTATCTATCCTAGAGTTTCCTGTATTGTTTCTCGGTGCAAAACCTTCTGACACACCAGCTTTTTATAATTTTATGAATTATGCTGATTTTGGATTGGGAACATGGCAACCAAAAGGAGGGATGTATTCTGTTATTTTAGGGATGCAAAAACTGGCAGAAAGCTTAGGTGTAGAGTTTAAAGTAAACAGTACCATTACTAAAATTAACACGGAACAGAATACCATAAAAGGAATTACAGTAAATGGATCTTTTCAGCCTTTTGATATTGTTTTAAGTGGTGCAGATTATCACCATACAGAAACATTATTAGAAGAAAAGCAAAAGCAATATTCAGAAAAATATTGGGCTAAAAAAACGTTCGCTCCATCGAGCTTATTGTTTTATGTTGGTTTTGATAAGAAACTTAAAAATGTAAGTCATCATAACTTGTTTTTTGATACAGATTTTGAAAAACATGCAGAAGAAATTTACGATGCTCCACAATGGCCAACAGAACCTCTTTTTTATGCTAATTTCACTTCTATAACAGATCCCGATACGGCTCCTGAAAATTGTGAAAATGCTTTTTTTTTAATCCCTATTGCTCCGGGGTTAATTGATACGCCTGAGTTGAGAGAAGAGTACTTTAACAAAATTATAACTCGTTTTGAAAAAATCACTAAGCAAAGCGTGCGAAATAATGTTAATTTTAAAAAGTCATTTTGTGTTAGTGATTTTGTTAGTCGTTACAACTCTTATAAAGGGAATGCCTATGGTATGGCAAACACATTATTACAAACGGCGTTTTTAAGACCTAAATTGAAAAGCAAAAAAGTGAATAACTTATTTTTTACAGGGCAATTAACAGTTCCTGGTCCAGGCGTGCCCCCAGCATTAATATCAGGTAAATTAGTGTCTGGTTTAATTTTGAAAAACAACTAAAATATTATTCGTATGAAAGCTATATTTGATAACATATCGGAAATTTGCAGTAAAACAGTAACTCAATCGTACAGTACTTCATTTTCTTCTGCAACTAAAATGTTGGCTCCTAGCATACGACAAGATGTGTATAATATTTATGGTTTTGTACGCTTTGCAGACGAAATAGTAGATACTTTTCATGAATATCCAAAAGAAATATTATTCGACGATTTTGAAAGGCAGATGTATGCTGCGATCGATCAAAAAATAAGTTTGAATCCAATTTTAAACAGCTTTCAACAGACAGTACATAAATACAATATCGAGCCAGAATTGTATGAAGCTTTTATGAGTAGCATGCGTTTGGATTTACATAAAAAAGAATATTTAACTGAATTAGAATACAAACAATACATTTACGGTTCTGCAGATGTTGTTGGTTTAATGTGTTTGCGCGTTTTTACAAAAGGAGATCGAGAATTATACGATAGGCTTAAGGATAGCGCTATGAAATTAGGGTCGGCTTTTCAGAAAGTGAATTTTTTAAGAGATTTAAAAGCCGATTTCGAAGGGTTGGAAAGAACCTATTTTCCTAATGCAGATTTAAAAAATTTAGATGATGTTAGTAAGCAGGCTATAATTAGTGAAATAGAACAGGATTTTAAAGAAGCCAAGGTTGGTATTGTTAATTTACCGATTGATGCTAGGTTTGGAGTTTTTACAGCTTTTAGGTATTATCAAAGGTTACTTAAAAAACTAAAGGCAACACCATCAAGTAGGTTGAAAGAAACAAGAATAAGAGTTTCTGATTATAAAAAGGTAGAGCTCTTGGCAAGAAGTTATGTTAAATACAGATTAAATTTAATTTAGATGCAGTTACTTTTTTGGATTTTGATTTTTTTAGCAACGTTCATAACTATGGAAGGTATGGCGTGGTTTTCACATAAATATGTAATGCACGGTTTTTTGTGGTCATTGCATGCCGATCATCATCATAAACACCATAAAAGCTGGTGGGAGCGAAACGATTTATTTTTTGTTTTTTATGCTTTAATTAGTATTGGTTGTTTCCTTTTGTGGCAATACGATATTGCATGGTATGCGCTTCCTATTGGTGCAGGGATTTTAGCGTACGGAATCGCTTATTTTTTCGTTCATGATATATTTATACACCAACGTTTCAAACTTTTTAGAAACGCCGATAATTGGTATGCAAAAGGAGTGCGTAGAGCCCATAAGATTCATCATAAACATTTAGGTAAAGAAGAGGGTGAATGTTTTGGAATGCTTTTCGTACCAATTAAGTACTTTAAAAAATAGTCATTTGGTTTCTGACTTTAAATTCGACTATGTAATTATAGGTTCTGGTGTAGCCGGATTGCATGTGGCGTATCAATTTTCTGAAAATAAATTTTTTGATAGTAAAAGAATAGCTATTGTTGATCGGTCTATTATTCCTGAGTCGGATAGAATTTTAAGTTTTTGGGAAGAAAATGAAGGAGTATGGGATACCGTTGTTCATAGTTCATGGAATTCAGTACTATTTAAATCAGCAGATGTAAACTTAAATATTCATTTAGAGAATCACACCTATAAATCACTATATTTTAAAGAGTTTTCTTCTTTTTGTTTAGATAAGATAAAAAGAAAGCCTAATTTTTGTTTTCTTGAAGAAGAAATATTATCGATTAATGAAAGAGCTGAACTTGTAGAATTACAGTTAACGACTTCTAATCTTAAATCGGGTTTTGTTTTTGATAGTAGGATTTCTGAGGATTACTTTCTGAATAAAAATAATTTTCCTTCAGTGATTCAGTCATTTAAAGGATGGGAAGTTGTGTTTGAAGAAGCTGTTTTTGACGAATGTTCGTTTACAATGATGGATTATCGTTATCAATGGAATAATTCAAATAGTTTTATGTATATATTGCCTAGCTCGAACAAAAAGGCTCTTTTAGAATATACTTTTTTTGCTCCTTTTACCATATTAAATAGTGAATTGGATGCTCAAATTAAGGGGTACCTTAAAACTTTTTTTCCAAATAAAAAATATACGATAACAACTACAGAAGCTGGGGAAATACCTATGACTAGCTATCCTTTTTCAAAAGGAAATACCAAAAAAACATTAAAAATAGGAACAGCAGGTGGTTGGGTTAAAGCCTCAACAGGATATTCGTTTAAATTTGCAGAAAAGAATGCACTACTTATAGTTGATCAAATAATTAAGCAAGCTCCTATTAGGGGATATAAACAGCCTAAAAGATTTAAGTTTTACGATAAACTCTTTATAAAGGTTTTGAAAAACCAAAATACAAAAGGCCCTGAAATATTCGAAAAAATGTATTCAAAAGTTAAGTTGAATGTGTTATTTCGTTTTTTAGATGAAACGACTTCGCTTAAAGAAGAGATTGGTATCCTATTGAAATTACCTTATTGGCCTTTTATAAAGGCACTTTTTTTAAAGTAACTTACTTACATTAAGTTTTAATAATCCATAGGTAACTTATGGTGTAAATAGTTATGCTCAACTTAGAATTTGTTAATTTTTAAAAACAATCTGATTTCTTGAAAATTGAAGAATTTCACTTTCTTGCAATTCATTTATTAAAATATTTAGAGTTGGACGGGAAGTTGCAATTAAATTAGCAATGTCTTTTTGTGTATAGGGGTGTTTTACGATAATCATTCCTGTGTTTGGGCAAGAGTATCCATAATCTTCCCTTAATTCCTTTAGGAACTCTACTAATCGTGTTTTGGTGTCTTTAAACAAAAGTAACTGTAGTCTTCGTTCTAGCTTTTTAAAGCGCATTCCTAAAAATTTATAAACTTTTACAGAAAGATTTTTATTATTGCGCATTAAGTTGTGCATTGTGTCAATATCTAAAGGACAAATCTCAGTAGTTTTATCTATGCACTGAGCAAATTCATTACGTTTATCAATACCTAAAAAAGCTTTTTCTCCAAATAATTCTCCTTTATTTAAAATGGCTTTTATTATTTCAGTACCATCTTTTTCATAATACCCAATTTTAACTTTTCCATTTGCTATAAGATATACTTGTTTGGCACTGTCTTCTTCAAAATAAATAAAATCTTTTTTTTGGTAAACAGTAAAAGCGTGATTTTGATTGAATTTCTTTAATTTATGAGGGCATAACAGAGAGAACATATCTGTTTTTTCACAATACCAAATTGATTCCATGATTAAGTTGTAGTTAGTTTCTTAAAACTGTTAGTAGGTTAAATAGTAATTAACTTACGGGAAATGAATAATAAATTGATTTTTATATTTAGTAAACGGTTTTAATTAAACATTATTTTTGAATGAAATGAAATATAGTTTTAAGTAATAAGTGCAACAAAACTATTTAAAAAACAAAAAAGGATTCAGTGAAAACTGAATCCTTTTTTGTTTTATGATTTTTAAACGAAACATCCTTATTAAGAAGGGTGTTTTTTAGAGGTTCTTTGTTGAATAGCTCTGTTTACAGCGTAGGACAAGTATTGGTGTTTATGTCAACGCCAGTTCTTGTAACATCAATAAAATTAGATAAACCTGTTCTTTCTTCGGTGCTTAAATCATCAAAAAGGTTAGAGTCTACTTGTAAATTAGTAGGTCTATTGTTAAAATGGAATAACCATAATTTACAGTTTCCTGTTCCCGAATTTTCAAAATTAATAGCTTCGGTGTCTGGAATTGTTCTAGGGATTTCTAGTATGCCGTTATTTTCGTCTGTAACTATCCAAGTAAAGTCGTCTCCATTACCATTAGTTACAATAGTAAGACCAACTGCAAAGTTGGGTTCTCCATCTCCAATGCAAAAAATATAAGGACCTCCACTTATTCTTGAAGCTTCAACAACAGTTTCGGAAGTATCATCATCTCTATTGCTACATGAAAATGTTGCCAAAGACAAAAAAGATAAAAAAGCAAGAATTGATAATTGTTTCATTGTATTTATATAAATTTTGAATAATGTAAAGTTACAATCAATAAGCATATAAATTATAATATTGCTTCAACTTATTGATTTTAATATGATAAATTAGGCATTTAGCCTTCTTATTAAGTTTAATGCAGAGCCTTCGTTATACCAATCAATTTGAGATTGGTTGTAGGTGTGATTTACTTCAATAATATCTTTGATTCGTTGTTAGAATTAAATGACTGTAACGCACGGTTGTAAGTACGGCAACTTTGTTTTTACCCACTTGCATAAATTGTAGTAATGCCATTTGTGCAGTAGCATCTTGGCAAGCAATACGATCGGGAGCAAAATCAACATAGTCTTTTCCTCTTGTATAGGCAGTTTTAGCTTTTCCTTCCCATAAGTGTGAGTAAAGAATTTTTTCTGCCAAGGTCAACGGTTTTTCGGTTACTTCGCGAGCAGCATCTACACGTTCAGCTACCTGTTGGTACACCTTTTTAATCATATCAATATCAAATGCCATGAGTATTTTTATGTGAATAAATATGCTAAGAAGTTACAAAATTAACAGAGTACCCTCAAACACAATGTTTTGTTAAAAATAGAAATTGTTAGAGTTGAGGTAAAAGCAAAAAAAAACCTGAATCGAAGATTCAGGTTTTTAAATATATTGCAAAGATAATTTACTATGCTTTAACCAATTGCTTTGTAGATGGCTTAAACTTCGTTAAAACAATTCCTTCAACAGCAGCTTGGTATTCTTCTATTGTTGGAGTTCTTCCTAAAATAGTAGATAATACTACTACTGGCGTAGATGATAATAAAGATTCTCCTTTTTTCTCATTAGTATCTCTTACTACACGACCTTGGAATAAACGTGTTGAAGTAGCCATTACCGTATCTCCTGCTTCTGCTTTTTCTTGGTTACCCATACACAAGTTACATCCAGGACGTTCTAAGTATAGCATATTCTCATATTTTGTACGTGCTAAACCTTTTGGCGCGTTATCATCAAATTCAAATCCAGAATATTTCTGAAGAATTTCCCAGTCGCCTTCTGCTTTTAACTCATCAACAATATTGTATGTTGGTGGTGCTACAACTAAAGGTGCTTTAAATTCTACTTTACCGTGTTGTGCTTCTATGTTTTTAAGCATCTGAGCTAAGATTTGCATATCTCCCTTATGAATCATACAAGATCCAATAAATCCTAAGTCTACTTTTTTAACGCCTCCGTAAAAAGATAATGGGTTGATGCAATCGTGCGTATATCTTTTAGATACATCTTCGTTATAAACATCAGGATCGGCAATCATTGGCTCAACAATCTTGTCTAAATCAATTACAACTTCGTTGTAATATTTAGCATCTGCATCTGGTTTTAAAGCAGAATTTTTACCTGATTTGATATCGGCAATACGGTTGTTTGCTTTATCTACTAAACCTTTAAGGTCTTGCTTAGGGTTGTCCATTCCCTTGTCAATCATAATTTGAATACGATCTCTAGAAATTTCTAATGATTCGATTAACGTCTCATCTTCAGAAATACAGATAGATGCTTTGGCTTTCATTTCGGCAGTCCAATCTGTAAATGTAAATGCTTGGTCTGAGGTTAAAGTACCAAGGTGTACTTCAATAATTCTTCCTTGGAAAACATTTTCTCCATCAAATTGGTTTAACATTTGTTCTTGAGTAGCGTGAACTACATCACGGAAATCCATATAAGGTTTCATTTCACCTTTAAAGGTAACCTTTACAGATTCTGGTATTGGCATGGTAGCCTCACCTGTAGCTAAAGCTAAGGCAACGGTTCCTGAATCGGCACCAAAAGCCACTCCTTTTGCCATACGTGTGTGCGAATCTCCACCAATAATTACATCCCAATCATCTACAGCTAAGTCATTTAATACTTTGTGTATTACATCAGTCATTGGGAAGTATTTCCCTTTAGGATCACGTCCAGTAACTAAACCAAAATCGTTCATGAATTTCATTAACCTTGGTATGTTGGCTTTAGATTTATCGTCCCAAACAGATGCTGTATGACAACCTGATTGGTAACCACAATCTACTATTGGAGAAATAACTGTAGCAGCCATCATCTCTAATTCTTGAGAGGTCATTAAACCTGTAGTATCTTGAGATCCTACAATGTTTACTTCTACTCTAACATTAGAACCTGCGTGTAATGTTTTACCTGGTGTAGTACCTACTGCATTTCTATTAAAAATTTTCTCTACAGCAGTTAAACCTTGTCCTTCTATAGATACTTCTTTTGCAGCAGCATATACTTGAGGCACATCGATTCCTAAAACTTTACAAGCAAATGTTTGTAATTTTTTACCAAAAACAACCGCATAAGAACCTCCAGCTTTAATAAACTCCATTTTTGGTGGTGTTAATGCTGCAGAGATGTCTTTTAGCTCTTTGTCTCCGTTATATAATTTTTTTGTTTTTGTGTTTATAGTAAGCACGGTACCTGTAGCTACAGAGTACTCTTCTTTTAAGATTGCTTCGCCATCTTCATCTACTATCGTATTTCCGTTAGCATCTTTTTGCTTTACCCAGTTTTTTAAATCGATACCAATACCACCGGTTACCCCAACAGTGGTTAAGAAAATTGGTGCAATACCATTAGTACCTGCAATTACTGGAGCAAAGTTAATAAACGGTACATAAGGACTAAAAGGAACACCGGTCCATAACGCTACGTTATTTACACCAGACATTCTTGAAGATCCTACTCCCATTGTACCTTTATCAGCAATTAGCATAACACGCTTATCTGGGTGCTGCTCTTTTAATGCTAGTAATTGTTGTTGCATTTCTTTATTATGCTCAAACATACATTGACCATGTAATTCACGATCAGATCTTGAGTGAGCATCTGCTCCTGGAGATAATAAATCAGTAGAGATATCACCAATACCAGCAACAAAAGTTACAATTTCTATTTCTTCATCTACGTCTGGTAACTTAGTAAAAAATTCTGCTTGCGCATAACTTTCTATAAGTTCTTTAGCTATTGGATTTCCTGCTTTTAATGCTTCTTCTAAACGATCTGTATCTGCATCGTACAAGAAAACTTGAGTTTTTAAAACCTTAGCAGCTTCTTTTGCAATATCGACATCATTACCTAAAGCTAAATCTAGTAATACCGCAATAGAAGGACCACCTTTCATGTGTGATAATTGTTCTAAAGCAAAAGCAGGTGTTATTTCCTTAACAACTTCTTGCCCTAAAATAATTTCTTTTAAAAATTGTGATTTTGCACTGGCAGCACTAGTAGTTCCTGGTAGTACATTGTATATAAAAAAGTTTAAAGAATCAGCTCTGTGCTCATTGTTTAAATCTTTTATTTGAGCTATAATTTCGCTTACTAATTCGGCACCATCAATTGGTTTAGGGTGAAGTCCGACTTGTTTTCTTTCTTCAATTTCTTTGATGTAATCTTTGTAAGTATTCATAATGATTAACGTATTTCAGTACCTAAGGCAAGTTTTAAGTCAGAAAAAAGTCTTAATCATTACACCATGGACAGATTTCTTGATTTTTATTGAAGTTAAATGCCTTATTATTTAGCTTCAAAGAAGTTTAAAAAGTCAAATTAGTAATAATTTACTTGGTGTAAACTTATAATATTGACTAATTTAAACACTTGCGAATATCTTCATAAAAACAGGTATGTACCAAGTTTTTTTATTATTTAGAATGATTTTAAAGTGAATTCATGTTTTTATACTAATCATAGTGGTAGTGGTACTTCAACGAAATATGTAAAAAACTAAAACTTAATGAAGAGCTCTTGAAATTAACGCTAATTAGTATTTTTTTTAAATTGTTAAAATTCGCATTTTTAGAATGCTTTAGTTTTATGATTTTGAAAATATTTGCACGGAATTTTGATGAATGTGTAATTGAAGCCTTTTATTGGAGTAGGTTTTAAAGAAACGCAAACGACTATTTCGTTTGAGATTTTGCTTTTAAGGAATTACATAACTACCCAGCCACTCGTTGTTTGTTAATTTAAATTTAGCCCTGGTGTGGTAAGGGCGATTGATGTCTAAGTAATCAATTTCATTAAAAGAGAATTTTAAAATGCAAAAGTTTATTTTATCCTCGTATAAAACCTTTTCAGGAGTATCGATAGCGCTTCCAGGTGCTAACGAGGTGGTGTAATCTTTTTTTGCTTTTGGAGAAATTGAACTCCAAACACTGGCGTCGTATTCTTTTTCTACCTCAATAGTACCCGTTAATTGAATTTGATTCATTTTTTTATAATCATAAAGTAATACAGATGCATTAGGGTTTGATAATAATTGAGAAACTTTAGGAGTTCGGATGTCAGTATAGACAGAAATAGTATTATTTGTAATTTTTCTAAATACCACCATTCGCTGTTGTGGTTTTTTGCCCTCTATGCTCGAAAGGCAAAAATAACGGTAGGGGTGCTTAATTATTGAGCTCCCCTTTAGTAATTCGTTAAAAATAGTGGCTAGTAAAGATTCCATTTTTTAAGGTGAAAATACAAGTTTCTGAAATTAAATGATAAGTTTGATTTCTTAATGTTTTATAAAAATTATTTTAATACTATTTTTGCGCATGCAAAATAATGTACTTATCCTAGATTTCGGTTCTCAATACACGCAATTAATAGCGCGAAGAGTAAGAGAGTTAAATATTTATTGTGAAATTCATCCCTTTAATAAGATACCATCAAATTTAGATGCTTTTAAAGCAGTGGTGCTTTCAGGTTCGCCATCGTCGGTTAGAGCCGAAACTGCCCCTAAAGTTGATTTGTCTAATATAAGAGGAAAAAAACCACTTTTGGGAGTTTGTTATGGAGCACAATATTTAGCCCATTTTCATGGAGGTGAGGTAGCGCCATCAAATATTAGAGAATACGGTAGAGCTAATCTTTCTTTCGTAAAAGAGAACGAAGTTTTTTTAGAAGGTGTTGGTCAAGGTTCTCAAGTATGGATGAGTCATAGTGATACCATCAAAAGTTTGCCTGAAGGAGGAGTGAAGTTGGCAAGTACTCACGATGTCGAAAATGCAGCATATAAAATTGAAGGAGAAACTACTTATGCTATTCAGTTTCATCCAGAAGTTTATCATTCTACAGATGGAAAGCAATTATTAGAGAATTTTTTAGTTAAAATAGCTAAAGTAGCTCAAGAATGGACTCCAAACTCTTTTGTGGATACCACAGTGGATGAGTTGAAAAATAAAATAGGAACCGAAAAAGTGATTTTAGGTTTAAGTGGTGGAGTAGATTCTACTGTAGCAGCAGTGTTGCTTCACAAAGCAATAGGCGATCACTTACAATGTATATTTGTTAACAACGGATTACTTCGTAAAGATGAATTTGATAGTGTTTTGAAACAATATCATGGAATGGGGTTAAACGTAAAAGGGGTTGATGCCTCGGCACGTTTTTTGAATGCCTTAAAAGGAGAAAGTGACCCAGAACGTAAACGTAAAGCAATCGGTAAAGCTTTTGTAGATGTTTTTGACGATGAATCAAAATTAATTGATGATGCCAAATGGTTAGCACAAGGAACAATTTATCCTGATGTTATTGAATCAGTATCCGCAACAGGTGGTCCATCGGCAACTATAAAATCACATCATAATGTGGGGGGGCTTCCAGACTATATGATGTTAAAGGTTGTAGAGCCATTGAGAGCCTTATTTAAAGATGAAGTACGACGTGTTGGAAAATCTTTAGGAATTGATGCTGAATTGTTAGGAAGACATCCATTTCCTGGTCCCGGATTAGCAATTAGAATATTAGGAGATATTACCGCTGAAAAAGTAGCTATATTGCAAGAGGTTGATGCTATTTTTATCAATGGGTTAAGAGAGCACGGTTTGTACGATAAAGTTTGGCAAGCAGGAGCAATCTTATTACCAGTAAATAGTGTAGGAGTAATGGGGGATGAGCGTACCTATGAAAAGGTAGTGGCTTTAAGAGCTGTAGAGAGTACCGATGGTATGACAGCAGATTGGGTAAATTTACCGTATGAGTTTTTACAAAAAATATCCAATAAGATTATCAATAATGTTAAAGGAGTAAACAGAGTTGTTTATGATATTAGCTCAAAACCACCAGCAACAATTGAGTGGGAATAATTTTACTAAATGAAGAAATCTTTTTTATTTTTTTTAGTGCTTTTTACAGCACAAATTGCAGTAGCTCAGTTTAATTTTAAACAGCATAAAATAGTAGCGGGTGACGATGTGTATTCTATAGCCAAGGAATACGGAACCACCCCTCAGGCAATTTATAAGCTTAATCCTACTGCAGAAAAGGGGATTCAGCCTGGGCAAATATTGGTAATACCTAAGGTTATTGAGGTTCCAGAATTACCAGTGGCAGGGATTGAGTTTAAGAAGTGCAAGGTAAAAAAAAGACAAACACTTTATAGCATTGCAAAAAAGTATGATGTATCTATCGATGATATAAAAAAATACAATCAATTTGTTGTGACTGATGGGTTGAAAAAAGGAGATATTTTAAAAATACCTTTACCTGCTCCGAAAGTAAAAAAAGTGTTTAAAAGTTTAAATGATACAAGAAAACCTTCTGGTGTAGAGGGGGATAAAGCTCTTGAAACTCAAATTTACACCGTAAAACCCAAAGAAACTCGTTATGGAATAGCGCGTAAATTTGGAATTACAGTTTCTGAACTGGAGAATATGAATCCGAATTTAGGAGTTGATTTTCCTGTAGGAGCAGCTATTTTAGTGCCTAAAAAAGTAGTAATACCATCGGTTAAAAGACCGTCCGAGTTAATGCTTTATAGAGTGCCAGCACAACAAACCTTATATAGTCTTTCTAAGGAATTTGGAATTTCAACCGACTCTATTGTTAAGTTGAATCCTGAAATAGCAGAAGGTTTAAAGGCAGATATGGTGATACAGATGCCAGGGAAAGAGTCTAGCGCAGTATTAACTAAAACAGATTTAGTCGACAATCTTATTAATTTAAGTAAGAAAAAAATAGCAATTCTACTTCCTTTTGATGTGTCAGGTTTTTCAAGTGAACCTTCTCAATACGAGACTCATCTTAAAAAAAGTAAGGTATCAAGATTGGTTGTCGATTTTTATTCGGGGACTTTATTAGCTCTTGATCGAGCAAAAGAGCTAGGAGTAAATGTAGAAGTTACTGTTGCAGATACACAGAAAAGTAAAGAGATAGTTGCTAAGTTAGTAGTGGAAAAGAATTTAAATAGTTTCGATGCTATTGTAGGTCCTCTTTATAATAAGAATGTTGAGAAATTAGCGGGTTTATTGCAAAACTCAAAAGTTCCTGTTTTTTCTCCGATATCAAATAAAGTGGTTACACAATATCCAAATTTATATCAAACGCTACCAAGCTCTCAGGATCTGCAAAACAAAATAATTAATTTTGTAAAGAATGATACACTGCCAAAAAATATAGTTATTATAGCAGATAAAAAACACCAGTCAAGCAAAGCATTAATACTAAAATCTTTTCCAAAGGCAAAAGTATTGAGCCCTGAAGATGATAACTTCATAGTGGAAGAGGATTTGTTAAAAATAATAGGAGAAGAAGAAAGTATTTTGCCTAATTATATTTTTTTAGAAAGTTCAAGTTTGTTATTAGTGAGTAACGTTACATCGTTGTTGAGTGCTAGAGCTAAAACACATAAAATAACATTATTTACAACCGATAAAACAGCTGTTTATGACAATGAATCGGTGTCTAACACAAGTCTTTCTAACTTAAATTTTCATTACCCATCAACAAATAAAGTCGAAGAAAATATAAATACATCTTTTTTGATTGCTTACAAGGATAAATTTGGAAATGAACCTAATAGCTATGCTATTCGTGGATATGATTTAATGTACGATGTGATACTTAGGTTGTGTGCTTCTGAAAATATTGGCGATTTAAATAATTTAGATTTGGAAACTGAATACATTGAAAATAAGTTTCAATATAAAAAAACACAAAAAGGAGGTATAGTTAATAAAGCCTCTTATATTGTTAAATACTCCGAAGGCTTACGTTTTGAAGTTGTTGAATAATACTTGCTTTTAAGAATGAGACTACTACAATTCATAGTTTTTGTTACGTTTACCATAAGTGCTTATACACAAAGCGACACTCTCGATTATAAAAATTATGAAAATCATCCAACACTTACGTGGAATGATTTTTTAGTAAGACCAGCATCAGATTACACATCTAAATTTGCAGCAAGTGTAAGTACAGGTTTGGATTTTAAATGGGACTATAATATAGAAAACGCTCAGCAGAATTTTACTTATAAAGTAAAGGCATGCTTATATACAAGTTCTTCTTGGGTTTTTGAACATAAAAAAGATAGTACGCTGTTAGCTCATGAACAAGGTCACTACGATATTACCGAATTGCACGCAAGGAAATTAAGAATGCTTATTTCGGGATATAAACTAGGTAGAAATATACGTAAGGATTTAAAAGTAATTTATAAAAATGTGGAGAGTTCAAGATATAAAATGCAATCCGCTTACGATGTAGAAACTATTCATTCCAAAGATAGGGAACAACAACTTCTTTGGGATGCTAAAATAGATTCACTATTACAAGAGTATAAAATTTATAAATAGGTGTTTTTGATATTGTATAAGGGAAAACATCAATTGTATTTAAATAACTAATTTATAAACTTCTTTGAAACAAATACTTGTGTAATTTACTATAATGATATATTGAAATTGTTACTTCAGAAATCAACTGAAAATCAAAAAATGATATCAACCATTCATAAATACACAAAGAAAGCTTAACTTACGCCTTTAAATCAAAAAGGCTAGCAACACAGTCTTATCTAATAAATAACAATAAATATTAATTTAAACATGCGTACTGACAAGTTTTTTACCTTACCAGTTTCCTTATTATGTGTTTTGTCTATTTTTTTTATAGGCTGTAAAGACCAACAACAAAAAGTAGAGGAAACCCCACTTACAGAAGAGCAACTTAATAATGAAGTAACCCCTAAAGCCTGGAAAGCGATCAAAGAAATTCCTTTGGATCCAAAAATTGAAGCGCAAATAGATGAAATTTTACCAAAGCTTACTTTAAAACAAAAAGTAGGTCAAGTAATTCAGGCAGATACTGGGACGATAACTCCTGAGGAAGTTAAAGAATATAGACTTGGTTCTGTATTAAGTGGAGGTAATTCAGCTCCAGGACCTTTACCATATGCAAATACTAAGCAATGGTTAGAAATGGCAGATAAATATTTCAATGCTTCTATAGATAAAGAAGGAGTTGAAATTGCAATACCTTGTATTTGGGGTATTGATGCGGTACATGGTCATGCAAATTTAAGTGGAGCAATTATTTTTCCACATAACATTGGTTTGGGTGCTATGAATAATCCAGATTTAATGGAGGAAATTGCGGCAGTAACAGCACACGAACTTACAGTTTCAGGTCATGATTGGACATTTGCTCCAACATTAGCAGTGCCTCAAAACCCACGTTGGGGTAGAACTTATGAAGGTTTTTCTCAAGATCCAAAAATAGCAAATGCTTACGGTGGTCGTATAGTTGAAGGACTTCAAGGTCATTTAGGTAAAAGTGATTTTATGGGTGAAGGTCGTGTGATTTCAAGTGCTAAGCATTTCTTAGCAGATGGAGCTACTGAAAACGGTGTTGACCAAGGTGATGCTAAAATTACAGCTACAGAATTAAGAGAAGTACACTCAGCAGGATACTACAGTGCAATACCAGCAGGTGTGCAAACCATTATGGCTTCTTTTTCTAGCTGGAGAGGTAGAAAATTACACGGAGATAAAGAATTATTAACGGATGTTTTGAAAAAGCAACTTGGATTTAATGGATTTATAGTTGGTGACTGGAATGGTCACGGTCAAGTTCCAGGATGTACTAATACAGACTGTCCGCAAGCAATAAACGCTGGTTTGGATATGTATATGGCTCCAGATAGTTGGAGAGGTTTGTGGGAAAGCACTCTTAAACATGTAAAGAGCGGAAAAATTCCAATGGAAAGATTGGACGATGCTGTTCGTAGAATATTAAGAGTTAAAATTGCTTCTGGAATTTTTGAAAAAGGAGCGCCAAGTACTAGAAAAAGTGCAGGAGATGCTAAGTTATTAGGTACGCCTGAGAATAGAGCTATTGCTAGACAAGCTGTAAGAGAGTCTTTAGTTTTAATAAAGAATAACAATAACACACTACCTTTAGATGCTTCAAAAACAATTATGGTTGTTGGTGATGGTGCTAATAGCATAACTAAAGTATGTGGAGGTTGGACGCTATCTTGGCAAGGAACGGGACATACAAATGATAAATTTCCTAACGGACAATCGGTGTTAAGTGGTATTGAAGCAGCAGCGAAACAAGCAGGTGGTAAGGTGATTTTTTCTCCTAAAGGAGATTCTAATGAAAAAGCAGATGTTGTAATTGCAGTGTACGGTGAAGATCCTTATGCTGAATTTCAAGGAGATCGTGTACATTTAGATTTTACTCCAAATGGGTTTGATGTAAATACGTTGGCTAAATTTAATAAAAAAGGTATTCCAGTAGTATCAGTTTTCTTGTCAGGTCGCCCATTATGGACTAACCCAGAAATAAACATGTCTGAAGCATTTGTTGCGGCATGGTTACCGGGTAGTGAAGGTGGAGGTATTTCAGATCTTCTTTTTCAAAGAGATCCTTCTTATGACTTTACAGGTAAATTATCTTACACATGGCCTAAAACAGCGGTTTTCTCTAAAGAAGCTAAGCCTTTATTTCCTTTAGGATATGGTTTAACATATAAGAGTAAAACTAATGTAGATAAGCTTTCAGAAGATTCAAATTTAGAAAGTTTAAATGTTGCTTCAACAGGTAAATTTTACGGTAAAGGAGCAGTAATTGCACCTTGGACACTTTGGATAAAATCAGGAAACTTAAACAAGCAAATTGGTAGTTTCCCTACTTCTGCAGGTGGGTTAATTATTAGTAAAACTGATCATAGAGCTCAAGAAGATGCTTTAAGATTAAAATGGACTCCATCAGAATCAATCAAAGAGCAATTCAGAATTAACACACCTAATACAAATGACATGTCGCGTCAAACTACAGGATCTATGGAATTGGCATTTTTTGCTAAATCTTTTTCTGATAAAGACGCAACTATTATCTTAAGCATGGGTTGTGATAAAGATGATCCTTGTTATGATAAAACATTGGAAATTAATATTGAAGCTGGAGCATGGAAAGACTATAGAGTAAGTTTAACTTGTTTCCAAAAGCTAGGTGTTGATATGAAAAATATTTACACAGCATTAATGTTAACAGCTGAACCTGGCGTTGAAATAGGTCTTGGTGATGTTCGTTTAGATACGGATATTGATGCTAAACCTGGTTGTGACGGTAAATAATTTTATACCACAGCATAAATAACAAACAGGGGCTATATTTAAATATAGCCCCTGTTTTATTTGTAATAAATTTTGAATAGAATAAGCTTATTTATATTTAGCTTATTTGTGATTATCACCTTAGAAAGGTGTTTAATTAAAAAAGATTTAGAAACATTTTTTAATTAAGTAGTAGCTCCTTTCTCAAAATGCGCTCAATATCCATATTGTTTTTTTGAGGAATTATATAAGCTTCTAATTCATCATCATTAGTAATTTGAATTTCGTTACTCACAAAGCCATATCCTTGGTAAACCCCGTCTTTTATTTGAATAAAGGCCATTTCAGATGCTTCTCTGCCTTTTTGCTTTAATATTAAATTATTGTAATTTTCGGTTATAAATTGCTGTGCTTGTTTTACCCTAGTATTGTATAATGCGATACTTTCCTTTTCGATGCAAATACCTTTACAGGTTTTGATTTTATAGTGGTTGCATTGTTTTATGCTTTCTTGTAAATGGCAAAATTTAGGACAAAGCTCAAAATTTTCGCATAGTTTTTCCAAATAAATTAATGCTTCTCGTTTGTTGTAAACTATAGTTAATGGATTGGGAGTAGATTTTAAGGTATTAACTGCAAAATGAATAATTCCTTTTCTATCGGTGTAATTTAAAATGGCGTAGGGACGAATTGCTTTTTTTGAAGCCACATTATATTCAGGGTAATGTTGTTTTATAGCAGCGTCTTCCATAAGAAGTGCAATTAATTCACTTCCTGATAAATCAAAATCTATACTAGCAGTTTCTCTACATAAATCAAGCTCTTTTTGTTTTTTGTCATAGAAATGGCTGAGCACTCTTTTTTTTATATTTTTTGCTTTTCCGATATAAATAATTTTATTTTTCTTGTTTCTAAAGTAATAAATACCGGGTGTTTCAGGTAAAGCCTCAAACTCTTCTTCTGGTAAATTAGGAGGAAGGGTTCCTTGTTTAGAGTTGTTTTTTAGAAAAGAGTCAATTACTTCGGAAGCTTCAGCTTGTTTTAGAAGTAATTCAAAAAGTATTACAGTTGCTTCAGCATCACCACGAGCACGGTGCCTGTTTTTTAGATCAATACTCAGCGCAGTGCATAGTTTGCCTAAACTATAGGATTTATGGCCTGGTAAAAGCTTTCTAGAGAGTCTAACCGTACACAGTTTTTTACGTATAAATTTTAATTCAAGTCTTTTAAATTCACCATGAATTACGTTGTAGTCAAAATTTACATTATGAGCTACAAAAATAGTGTCTTTAGTGAAATCTAAAATTTTATGAGCAATCTCTTCAAAAATTGGAGCGTTTGCAACCAATACCATGTCAATGCCTGTTAATGCGGTAATATGATCGGGAATTAGGTTTTCGGGATTTACTAAAGAAGTAAATTCATCGATTACTTTTTCTCCATCAAATTTAAAAATAGAAATCTCAGTAATTCTATTTGTTTTACCAGTAGTTTCTACGTCAATAATAGAATAAATCATTAAAGTAGTTTTTTTAATTGTTCTAACTGTATCCCTAAATCATTAAACATACTAAGTATGCTACTTAATTTAAGTTCGCTTTCAGAATATTCTTGTGTGTTTATAGAGCATGAAAATTCCCATATTTCTAAAATTTCAGAAATGTGAATGGAGTAGGTGTTGTATTTTTTATTATCTGAAATTAATTTTAATGTATTGTTTTCTTCTAAATTATTTTCAATTCGTTTGTAAACAATGCCATCGTTTTGAGTGACTAAAACATAGGTTCTTCCTGTTTTTAAATCACTTTTATTTTCAATAAATTTTCCAATTACATAAGCCCCATCTTTAATAGGTAACATAGAGTCTCCTTTAATAGGGAAAGCGCGGTGTTGCCCTATAGGTAAAAAGGGAAGTTTTATTTTTTTTAGTTGTTCAATATATTCAGGATCATCATAACCAGAAAGGTATCCTGCTTGTGCTGTAGTGGGGATAATTTCTATTAAATCTTCATTATTAGTATCTATTGTAATAGGGAACAATATGCGTTTGTTATTTAGATTTATAAAGGAAATATCATCTTCTATTGTTAAATTGTTTTTAAGTAAAATATCTACAGTGATGTTGTAGTAGTTTGATAATTTAACCATAAACTCAAGACTGGGTAGTGAGCGAGCATCTTCGTAAGAGCTTATACGCGCTCGGGTAATGCCTAAATCTGTGGCAAGCTTTGCTTGAGAAAGGTTTTTATGTTTACGTAAATGTACTAGGTTTTTTGCTAAATACTTCATTTGCTACAAATGTAATCATTAAATATATTTATTTGTAGCAAGTTGTAATGTGGTTTTGTTTTAACTTTTAAAAAGGTTCTTTTAGTAGTTGTTGCTATTTATAGTTATTTAATATCAATATTGAATTTAGATTTTATTAAATTCTCTTTCTCGGTGTTTAAATATTCTAAAAACGCTTTTGCTACAGGTGAGAATTTTTTTCCTTTAGACCAAATAACATTCCAATTCGATTTTATAGGAAAGCCTTTAACAGGAATTATTTGGAGCTTATTTTCAGCAATTTCATCTCGAATACCAATTAAAGGCATAATTGCATAACCCAAACCAGATAATACAGCTTGTTTTACGGCTTCATTGGAGGTTAGCTCCATTTTTTTCTTTACTGAAATTTTATTTTTTTCAGTATATCGTTCCATTGTTAAGCGAGTACCCGAGCCTTTTTCTCTATAAATTATTGGTAATTCTGATAAAATAGAGTGCGGGTATTTTTTCTTTTCAAATCGCTCGGTTGTATTCCCTACTAAATACAACTGATTTTCCATTAGTTGTATAGACTCAATTTTTAAATTGTCGGGTAGTAAAGATACCATCGAAAAATCAACGCTATTTTCAACAAGACTTTCAATTACCTTGGTTTTGTTGGTAACATCCAAAACCAAATCTACTTCAGGGTTTTGTTTTATAAAGTCGGCCAATAAATAAGGCATAATATATTTAGCTGTCGATACAATAGATATTTTTAGTTTACCCGATAATTTTCCGCTATAAGTAATCGATTTGTACTCAATTTCGTTTACGTGTTTTAGAATTACTTTTCCGGCTTCAACAATTTCTTTTCCGAAATCAGTAATGTAAATCTGCCTACCAATCACTTCTGTAAGTGGCAAAGGAAATTGATCTTGAAATTTCTTTAATTGAATAGAAACCGCGGGTTGTGTTAAGTGAAGCTCTTCCGACGCTTTTGTAATACTCGATTTCTCAGCAATTTTAAGAAATATTTGAAGCTGATGTAGGGTGTAATTCATTCTAAAACAAAGCTTTTTTATTAAACAAAATAATTGATAATATAAAGATATAAAGGCATTCCTAGGGTGATATTAAAGGGAAATGTTACCGCCAATGCCATAGGGATATATAAACTAGGATTTGCTTTAGGGGCGGCCATTTTCATAGCAGCAGGTACGGCAATATATGAAGCACTAGCCGCAAGTATGGCAAATAACAAACGGTTACCAACACCTTCAATAAAATAGCCAGATACTATTGAAACAATACATCCATTGATGATTGGTATAAGTATAGCAAATGCGATTACAAATTTACCTTGCTTAATAAAAGTAGATAATTTTTTTCCACTAGTAATACCCATATCCAGTAAAAACACAGCTAAGAAGCCTTTAAAAATGTCTGTTGTAAACGGTTTAATTCCTTCTGCCTGCGATTCGCTTGCTAAGAAGCCTATTATTAAACTCCCCATTATTAGCAGTACACTTCCGTTGGTTAGGGCGTGTTTTACCACTTTACCCATCGAAATACTACTTTTTTCTTTATCGTAAATAGAAATGAGTAACAATCCAATCATAATAGATGGCGCTTCCATTAGCGCCATTACAGCAACCATATGTCCTCCAAAAGGAATTCCTTCCAATTCCATAAAAGAAATGGTAGTAACAAAGGTTACGGCACTTACCGAGCCATAAGCGGCAGCAATAGCTCCCGAATTAGCAATAGTTAGTTTTTTCTTTAAAATAAAAAAAGTGTAAATAGGGACAATTGCAGCTAATACTATTCCAAAAAGCAAGGACCATAAAATTTCAAGATTTAACTCGCTATGCGATAGCTCTTGGCCTCCTTTAAAGCCTATTGACATTAATAGGTATAACGAAATAAATTTTGCTGAATTTTCAGGTATTTTTAAATCACTTTTTAATTGAACAGCTATAATCCCGAGAAAAAAGAAAAGTAAAGCAGGGTTTGATAAGTTATCAAGTAATAAGTGAAAATCCATTTAAAAAATTTAGTTAAGTGTTGATTTTTCTTTGACTTTAATGGTAAGGCCGCTATCTATTTCTAAAAAAGTGTCAGTTCCTTGTAACTCTTTAAAAAAATCAATAGCGTTTTGTTTAGCTTCTATAAGTTGGTCAATCCGGCTACTGTCATACATACAATCATCCTCTAAATTTCCTTCGGTAATCGAAAGTCTTTTAATTTTGTGATAGTTAATTTTTTCATTCAATAATGCTACCACTATATCTTTAGCATCTGTAGGAGTAAAAAAACCATCAACAAGATTAATAGATTTTGTTTTTTGAGAATTTGTAGTAATTGTTTTCATAGAATTATTTATTAAAAATTTGTTTAACTCAACCAATGCTTAAAAGTATGAATCGTTTTTATTCTTTGTGTTTTGCAAAAGTCAAATAAAAATTTCAGTTGTTCGTATTGCATTTCTTTACGCAAAGGTGGGGCAATACATCTATATATTTTTATTTATATTTATTATCTTAATAATAAATAATTTTTATGCATTGTATTCTAACCAAACTAAGTGTTTGTGTTTTGTAGGAGTTGAAATGATTTTTACAGAAAAAAAAGCCACAAAAAAAGCGAGCCATTTGGCTCGCTTTTTTCTATTCAAAAATTATCTAAAATCTAATTTCAGTTTCTATAATTCTAACAATCCGTTAGTTTTACGAACACCTTCAGAGCTTTCAATAAGTTTAGCTTTTTCCGCGTCGTTAAGATCTATTGTTACGATTTTTTCGATACCATTTTTTCCTAAAATAACAGGAACTCCAATTGAAATATCATTCATTCCATATTCACCTTCTAATAAAGCAGAACAAGGGAACATTTTCTTTTGATCGCAAACAATAGCTTGTACCATAGATGATACCGCTGCACCAGGCGCATACCAAGCCGAAGTTCCTAATAAACCAGTAAGTGTAGCTCCACCAACTTTAGTATCAGCAGCTACTTGCTCCAAACGCTCTTCAGATAAAAATTCAGCAGCCTTAACACTGTTACGAGTAGCTAAACGCGTTAAAGGAAGCATTCCTTTGTCACTATGTCCACCAATCACCATTCCATCAATATCAGAAATAGGCGCCTCTAAAGCCTCTGCTAAACGGTATTTAAAGCGTGCGCTATCCAAAGCACCACCCATACCAATAATTCTATTTTTAGGTAAACTTGTTGTTTTGTGTACTAAATAAGTCATCGTATCCATAGGGTTACTCACTACGATAATAATGATATTAGGCGAATGTTTAATCAAGTTTTCAGAAACCTGCTTTACAATACCAGCGTTAATTCCAATTAACTCTTCACGAGTCATTCCTGGCTTACGAGGAATACCCGAAGTAATAACAGCAACTTCCGATCCAGCAGTTTTACTGTAATCGTTAGTGCTTCCTTTGATTTGTGTATCAAAATTTAATAAAGAAGCCGTTTGCATTAAGTCCATCGCTTTTCCTTCAGCATACCCTTCTTTAATGTCTAAAATTACAACTTCCGATGCGAAATTTTTTATCGCAATATATTCTGCACAACTGGCACCTACAGCTCCAGCACCTACAACAGTTACTTTCATTTTTGTATTGATTTATGGTTAAATAATTGTAGGTAAAAATACGAATATTCGAACGTTATTACTTGTGTGAATATGAAAATAAAGCATAGTGAAAGTTAAGATTTTGATAATATCAAGGAGCAAAAAGGCCTTAGAATTTCTAAAAAGGCAAGTCCCGCTATCCGCTATATCTTTTTTGAGGCCTCACTTTTTGTTATAATTAAGGCCTCAAAAAAGGATGCCGCTACTATCGGGGCTAGGGACTAGGGTTGTTTTGTGTTTTTTAGTTGTTAGCTTTGTAAATAAACGTATAATTACTTATTAGTTAAGTAATTTCAGAAGGAGTATCTGCATAGTTTTAAATAGCGAAAGGTGACAAAAAGTCATTCAAAAAGCACTTAATAAAGTCATTTTGACATTGTTTTTGTGTGGCATTGAAATTGACTAATTGTGAGTGTAGCCAACTTAAGAATTTAAAAATACAAGACAATGAATTTTAATAATTATACCATAAAGTCCCAAGAAGCCATTCAGCAAGCACAGCAGTTAGCACAAAGTATGGGGCATCAGCAAATAGAAAACGAACATATTTACAAAGGAATTACTGAAGTAGATGAAAATGTACTGCCCTACTTACTAAAGAAGTTAAATGTAAATCAACAAATACTTTCTCAAATATTAGATAGTACTTTGCAAAGTTTTCCAAAAGTACAGGGCGGGGAGTTGCAATTGAGTAGACAGGCAAATACAGTGGTGTTGGAGGCAAATACTATTGCTAAAAAAATGAATGACGAGTATGTGTCAATAGAGCATTTGTTATTAGCAATTTTCGATTCTAAAAGTAAAATTGCTCAGATTTTAAAAGACCAAGGAGTAACTAAAAAAGCGCTACAAGCGGCAATCGAGCAAGTTCGAAACGGAGAAAGGGTAACATCTCAAAGTGCGGAAGAGACCTATCAATCATTAAATAAATATGCTAAAAATTTAAATAATTTAGCAGAAAGCGGAAAGTTAGATCCAGTAATTGGTCGAGACGATGAAATACGAAGGGTGCTTCAAATTTTATCGCGTAGAACAAAAAATAACCCAATGCTTGTAGGGGAACCAGGAACAGGGAAAACAGCTATAGCAGAAGGTTTAGCTCATCGTATCGTATCAGGAGATGTGCCCGAAAATTTAAAAGACAAAGAGCTTTTTTCTTTAGATATGGGAGCTTTAATTGCAGGAGCTAAATATAAAGGAGAGTTTGAAGAGCGTCTAAAATCAGTAGTAAAAGAGGTTACTTCAGCAAATGGAAATATTATTTTATTTATTGATGAAATACATACACTTGTTGGTGCAGGTGGAGGTCAGGGAGCTATGGATGCAGCCAATATTTTAAAACCAGCATTAGCTAGAGGAGAGCTTAGAGCTATCGGGGCAACCACGCTAGATGAATATCAAAAATATTTCGAAAAAGATAAAGCCTTAGAACGTCGTTTTCAAAAGGTAGTTGTAGATGAGCCAGATACCGAAAGTGCCATTTCTATTTTAAGAGGGATAAAGGATAAATACGAAACACATCATAAAGTTCGCATATTAGACGAGGCTATAATTGCTGCAGTAGAGCTGTCTCAGCGCTATATCTCTAACCGATTTTTGCCAGATAAAGCAATTGATTTAATGGATGAAGCAGCGTCTAAACTGCGAATGGAAATTAATTCTAAACCTTTAGAGTTAGATATGCTTGATCGTAAAATTATGCAGCTCGAAATTGAAATAGAAGCTATAAAACGAGAAAACGATAGTGATAAGCTAAAAGGATTAAATATAGAGTTGGCAAATTTAAAAGAAGAGCGTAATGAAATATTTAGTAAGTGGAGTAGCGAAAAAGAAGTGGTTGATAGTATTCAAAAATACAAGCAGCAAATTGAAGAGCATAATCTTGAAGCAGACCGAGCAGAACGAAACGGTGACTACGGTAAGGTAGCAGAGTTGCGTTATGGTAAAATCAAAGAAATTCAAGAAAACTTAGAAAAACTTGAGTTCGAATCAGCTTCTAAAGAAGAGACTTCGTTAATTAAAGAAGAAGTTACTAATGAGGATATTGCAGAGGTTGTAGCAAAGTGGACAGGAGTGCCTGTCACTAAAATGTTGCAAAGTGACCGCGAAAAATTGTTAAGACTAGAAGAGGAGTTATATAACCAAGTAGTGGGTCAGCACAATGCAATAACAGCGGTAAGTGATGCTATACGTAGAAGTAGGGCAGGGCTTCAAAGTGTCAATAAACCAATAGGATCTTTTTTGTTTTTAGGAACCACAGGGGTTGGTAAAACAGAATTAGCAAAAGCATTAGCTAATTATTTGTTTAATGATGAAACAGCGATGACGCGTATAGATATGAGTGAATATCAAGAGCGTCATTCAGTAAGTAGGTTGGTAGGAGCGCCTCCTGGGTATGTGGGTTATGATGAAGGCGGTCAGTTAACCGAGGCGGTTCGCAGAAAACCATATTCGGTAGTATTGCTAGATGAAATTGAAAAAGCACATCCAGATACCTTTAATATTTTGCTTCAGGTTTTGGATGAAGGCCGCTTAACAGATAGTAAAGGGCGTACTGCGGATTTTAGGAATACTATTATAATAATGACTTCCAATATGGGTAGCGAAATTATAAAGGATAAGTTTGAAACTGAAGAAAATTCAGAAGTAGCTGCGGAAATTGCTAAGGTCGAAGTGTTAGGAGTTTTAAAGCAAGTGTTACGTCCCGAATTTTTAAACCGAATAGACGATATTGTAATGTTTAGCCCCTTGAATAAGGTTGATATTAAGCAAATTGTGGATATTCAATTAAAAGGATTGTCAAAAATGCTAGCCAAGCAAAATGTAACTATTGATGCTACAGAAGAAGCAAAAATATTGTTATCAGAAAAAGGTTTTGACCCAGAGTTTGGTGCGCGTCCTGTAAAAAGAACGATCCAGAAAATGATATTGAATTCGTTGTCTAAAAAAATATTAGCGGGTGAGGTTAAAACCGATAGTGTGATTTTAGTTGACGCTTTTAATGGTGAAATCGTGTTTAGGAATAATTAATACTATTTATTGGAAATTAAAATTTTAGGTTATAACAGGTTTTAATGAACTTAAAAAACACTGGTTGACTCATGTCTTCGGGTGTTTTTTTTGTAATTTTAGTTAAATTTTAAAAATTAACATTGATAATTAATCAGTTTTGGGTACTTTAGAATCGTTAAAGAGTATGTTTTTTTTAGTAATTCTTGAACGCCCCCAAAATTATAAAAGCTTAATGAATTTCACAGTGTCTATCAGGTTAGTATTTATACTATTTGCGAGTGCTTGTATGCGTGGTCAAATTGATGTAAATGAAATCTCCTTTCAAAAAGTTTTAGGTGAAATTTCCGAAAGCTCAATTACAGAGATATTGGAAGATAGGAATGGTTTTTTGTGGATTGGAACCACTAACGGCATTCTTAAATACGATGGGAGCTCTTTTCAAAATTTTGATGCATACTATAATGAGAGCCGGGTAAATAATTTTGTTAAAGAAATATACGAAGGTGATTCAGGGATTTTGTACGTAGGTACATATAATGGCCTAAACTTTTATGATGAAACATTAGGTGTTTTAAAACGATACCCTTTTAAAGGAGAAAGTGAATTTATAAATAAAACAGATATCAATGCTTTGTTGGAGACAAAGAATTATTTATGGGTGGGTACTACTAAAAATGGACTTTTTAGATATAATTTAAATACCGGTAAAGTCAGACGTCTTTTTTTTAATACTAAAGATTTTGATTATGGTAATGTTTTATACATAAGTAAATATGGGAACAACCATT
This sequence comes from uncultured Aquimarina sp., assembly GCA_937958985.1. Classification (GTDB taxonomy): domain Bacteria; phylum Bacteroidota; class Bacteroidia; order Flavobacteriales; family Flavobacteriaceae; genus Aquimarina. The sequence continues at coordinate 46,494 of CALGLV010000001.1, read as the reverse complement.
ATGTGGTTATCAATAGGAATGCAGCTTATGTTATTAATCACGATATGGCTATAATTAGCTCGGTGAAACTTAGCAATATTAAATCAGTAAAGCGGGTTAGTTCAAATCAATTTTTGCTAGGATCATTTGATGGTTTTTTTAGTGAACTTAAAATAGGAGTGAATTTTAAAATAAATAAACAAAATAGCCGTAAAATAACTGATTACAGAATATCAGCTTTAGAAGAAGATGCTTCAGGTAATATTTGGCTAGCTTCAGAAAATGGGGGGGTATTCATCCTTTCTCGAGAAAGCAAAGCGATGTTTCATTTGCAAAACACTTCAGAAGATCCGGATGTACTTCCCAATAATTCAATATGGTCTATTTATAAGGCTAGTAACGGGGTAATGTGGCTTGGTAGTTTTAAAAGAGGGTTGTGTTTTTATGATAAAGAATACTTGAAATTTAAACACGAAAAAAAAAATAAGCCAATAAAGTCTTCTTTAAGTAACAATATTGCAACCTGTTTTTTGGAAGATAAAAATAAAAATATTTGGATAGGTACCGATGGAGGGGGGCTTAATTACTGGGATCGAAATAAAAAAACATATACACACTACTCTTTGGATAATGGAAAGCTCAATACAAATGTAGTGCTTTCAATAGTTCGAAAGGATAACGAATTGTGGATCGCTAGTTGGGCAGATGGTATTACTATTTTTGATATGGATAGTAAGGAGTATAGAGTTATGAATGTTGAAAATTCATCATTGTCTTCGAAATTTTTAGAGAATTTACTTAAAGATAATCATGGAAACATATGGATAGCTACTTTTCGTGGGGGCCTACATAAATACAACTCAATAACCGATAGGCTCGAAAAGATTCACTTGGTTATGGATGGTAGGGTATTAAATCCAACACAAGTAATAACTGTTTTTGAAGATAATTTAGGAGATATTTGGCTTGGTAGCCATGGAGATGGAGTAATTCGACTTAAAAACGAAAACGATATATGGAAAGTAGCCAATCAATATAAAGTTCGGAGTGAAGAAGAAATAAGTATTTCAAGTGATTTTGTAAACGTTATTCATCAGGATCAGAATGGTTTGTTATGGGTTGGAACTGATTCTGGCCTAAATAAGTATAGTACTAAAAGCAATTTGTTTATTAGGATAGAGGAACCTGAAGAGCTAAAAAACATATCCATTGAGTCTATAGAGCATGATGAAAAAGGATCCTTATGGCTGGGAACAAATAAAGGGTTGAAAAAGTATAACCCTTTCGATAATGAGTTGATCTCATACAATACTAGTGACGGAGTTCAAGGAGCTAATTTTAATTCGTCTTCATCTTATAAATTAAGCTCAAAAGAGTTGGTTTTTGGAGGGAGTAACGGATTTAATGTTTTCTATCCCAATAAAATAAAAAAAAGAAAAGATAAACCACAACTGTATATATCAAAACTTAAAATTCAAAATAAACAAGTATACCCCAATGATGAATTTGGGGTGTTAAAAAAGACTATTAGCAAAACAGATACGTTGTCTTTAGATTATACGCACAATGTTATTAATTTTGAGTTTACAACAGTGACTTATCGGAACCCGGAAAAGGTTAGCTATGCTTATTTTTTAGAAGGTTTTGAGGACGATTGGAATTACGTAGGAAATAAAAATGATGTTACTTATACTAATTTAGACCCAGGGAAATATAAGTTGCATGTAAAATCTACCAATTCTGATGGGTTATGGGTTGGTAACGAAAAAACACTTTGCCTAGAAGTTATTCCGCCTTTTTGGCAAGCACTTTGGTTTAAAGTACTAACGATAGGCTTACTTTTAGTAGTAGGTTATTTAATTTATTATTCAAGAACAAGAAGTGTAATACGAAATCAAAAGAAATTAAAAAAAGAAATAGCGTTAAGAACCAAGGAATTACAGTTGCAGAAAGATAAATTGATGGATGTAGCCGACGAGTTGTCTTTTAAAAATGAAGAAATCCAACGATTTGCTTTTTCTGTTTCTCACGATTTAAAAAGTCCTTTAAGTAATATTAGAACAATTACCGAGCTTATTCAAATGGAGTTTTCTGAAAAGGATTTACCTCTTATTGAAAAGTACATGGAAATGATTGATGTTTCGTGTGAAACAATGACGGATTTAATTGCTGATATTACTAGGGTAGCAAGGATAGGTAAAATAAAAAACAATAAAGAAATGCTAGATACTAACCGAATGGTTAAGTTGTCTAGAGTAATGATTAACACGAAGTTTGAAGAGCAAAATGTAGCGCTCATAATTAAGGAGTCGTTACCTAAGATTTATGCAGACCGAAATCGTATTATTCAGGTTTTTTCTAACCTATTTGATAACTCTATAAAATATATGGGGAATCAAAAAAATCCAATTATAGAAATCAAGTTTGAAGAAAATAATGAAACCGTCACTTTGTTTGTTTCGGATAATGGTTCAGGTATGGATAATAAATCATTGAAAAAACTTTTCTCTCCTTTTGAGCGTTTTCATTCAGGAACAAATGGATCTGGTTTAGGTTTGTATATGATTAAGCAAATTATAAATTCTCATGGGGGTACTATCTCCGCTACTTCAGAAGGAAAAGGTAAGGGAGCTACATTTATTGTAACCCTACCTAAATAGGTTCGTGAAAATTCTGATGAAGCAAATATGTTTTGAGGTTTTAAAACTTTAAAAAATTACTACTTTTACTCTTGTTATGAAAACAAAGACACAAACGGTAAATATTCAAAATAAGAAGGCGAAATTCGAATACGAAATTTTTGATAAATATACTGCAGGTATAGTTTTGCGCGGTACCGAAATAAAAGCTATCCGCGAGGGTAAGGCAAGTATTGCTGAGAGTTTTTGTGAATTTAATGATCGCGGTGAATTATTTGTTATTAATATGACCATTCAAGAATATTCTCACGCGACGTACTTTAATCACAATCCCAAATCTGAAAGAAAATTACTTCTCAATAAAAAAGAATTACGAAAATTAGAAAAAGAAGTTTCTACGAAGGGGTTAACTATAGTGCCTTTAAAAGTTTTTACAACAGATAAAGGGTTTGCAAAAATGATAGTGGCTTTAGCTAAAGGTAAAAAGCTTTATGATAAACGAGAAACCATAAAAGATCGAGATAATCAAAAAGATTTAGCGAGATTGAAAAAGAATTTTAACTCATAGGTTAAATTAATACAGATTTAAACAAAAGCATATTGATAAATGTTTTTGTTTATATTTATAAGTGTAACTGAAAATTAATAGATCATGAATAAGGTAATTTTGTTATTTGTAATGACCAGTCTCTTTGTGATATCTTGTGTAGATAAAAAAGCAGTAAAAACAGAAACAACAGAAATAAAACAAAAAGTAGAATCTGTTTCTGAAGAAATTAAAAACGATTTAATGTCTTTAGATAATGAGGTGAAAGAGCTGGAGAAAGACCTTGAAGAGTTAGATAACTTATAAAAAGAAAGAGATGAAGATTACAAGAAAAATAGCTGTATTAATAGCCCTTGTTGGAATGATGCTATCTGCGGTAGCTCAAAAACCAGTTAAAGAAGGAAAAGAGTTCAAAGGAAAGGCTAAGGGAGAGCTGAAAAGACAAGAAGCTAAATTGAGGAAAGAAGAAATGAAGCTTCAAAAAGAACAGATAAAGGCTAAACGTGAGGTGGTAAAAACACAGCGCGAACAGGTGAAAGGAAAACGAGAAGAGATAAAGCAAACGAAAAAAGAATTAAAAGAAGGACGTAAAGCTATTCTAGGTGAGCATCAAGAGAAAATGAAAAACATGTCTGCTGAAGAAAAAAAGGCTTATTTATCTTCTAACCCGGAATTAAAAGACAAGCTCAAAGAATATAATAAAAAAACGAAGGACGAGAGGCAAGAGTTGAAGGAGCAAAGAATAGAATTAAAAAACGACCGTTTAAATGAAGTAGAAAACAAAATTTCTAATAAAAAAGAAAAATTGGATTTATACAATAAAAAAAGGACTCAAGGTCTCGATAAAATAAATAAAACAAAAGAACGATTAACGCGACAAAAAGAAGCGGGAGAAATTACAGTAGAACAGTATAATGAAAAAATGAAAAAAGTCTCTTTGGTTGAAGAAAAAATCAAAAAGCACACAGAAAGAATAAATAAAATAAAATTGGATTTGAAAGCTAAAGAAGAAAAGCTAAAAGAATTAAACCTTAAAAAGGTGTAACATATTCAAGAGTTATGAGTTTAGGAGTAAAAGGATTTAGCATAAAAGTTGAATCCTTTTCTTTTGCTTAAAACTTATAAGTAAATTTCGACAGTAATAGATATTACCAAAATTGTATATAAATTTGTTACAGGATGCGTATTCGATTTAAACAACATATATTAAATAATTTCCCTCGATTTCAAGAGCGGAAAGTAGGTATTGCTATAAGTGGGGGTGTGGATAGTGTGGTCCTGGCTCAGCTTTGTTATTCTTTAAATTTAGATATTACATTATTACATTGTAACTTTCAATTACGTGGTGATGCTAGTGATGGGGATCAAGCATTTGTAAAACACCTAGCGGAAACACTAAAAGTGCCTTTTGTTACTACTGCGTTTGACACATCTGCTTATGTAAATGAGCATAAAGTTTCAATACAGGTTGCAGCGAGAGAGTTAAGATATAACTGGTTTAAAAAAATGGCCAAATTATATCATTTAGATGTTGTGTTAACAGCACATCATGCAGATGATAATTTAGAAACTTTTTTGATTAATCTTTCGCGAGGCTCAGGTTTGGAGGGATTAACAGGAATCCCGAAAGTAAATAATATATATCAAAGGCCTTTGTTACCATTCTCGAAAAAAGAAATAATAGCTTTCGCTGAAAAAAATAACCTTTCATGGCGAGAAGATGTCAGTAATCAAGATTCTAAGTATTTAAGAAATAAGATAAGGCATGAGGTAGTACCTTCATTAAAAGAAGCGAATTCAAGTTTACTGAGTAACTTTACTAAATCAATAAGCTATCTGCAACAAAGCCAAGATGTGGTTGTGGATTATATTGATAAAGTTAAAAAAGATATTTTGTTTAAAGCCCCTTCAATTAAAGGATTCAAACTATCTATTGAAAATTTAAAAAAAGAAAAGCATTATCAGTTAGTGCTGTTCGAAATTTTAAAGCCATTTAAATTTACAGCATGGGACGACATTAATAATTTGATAGAAGCACAGTCTGGAAAAAAAGTAATTTCAAATACATATACTTTGCTTAAGGATAGAGATTGTTTATTGCTTTATCCTACCGTTACAAATACAAATCAGCTAATAACTATAGGTAAAGAAGATATTGAAATTTCAATATCTGAAAATGAATTTCTTTTAATAAATGATTTCAAAGTAATAGTGAAACCCAGTAAAAATAAAATAACTTTAGATTTAAATAAATTAAACTTTCCGCTAACTGTAAGGAAATGGAAGCAAGGTGACTATTTTTACCCTACAGGAATGGTGGGGAAGAAAAAACTAAGCAAGTTCTTTAAAGATGAGAAATTTTCAATTCCAGAAAAAAACAACATTTGGTTGCTTTGTTCGGAAGGCGAAGTAGTTTGGGTAGTAAATCAAAGAGCAGATCGAAGATTTACTAGCGAAGAAGCAGTAGAAAAAATTATAATTGAATTTAAAAAGGTTGAAAGTTAAACGTTACTTTCATGTGATACCACATTAACAAATTAGTTTTATGAGTAAGAAAATAAGTAGTATTATCCTGTTTTTACTGAGTTTGTTTAGTTTGCAAGCACAAATTTCTAACCCTGTAACTTGGAGTGCGGTATCAACTAAAATCCAATCTAACGAATATGAAATTATTGTTACTGCCGAGGTTGAAGATCATTGGCATATTTACAGTCAGTATTTAAATGAAGATGATGGGCCAATCGCGACAGAAATAGATTTTAAAGCTAAGGGAATTGAGCTTTTAGGGAAAACAAAAGAGCCTAAAGGGATTACAGCTTTTGATAAAACCTTTGAGATGGAAATCACTTATCATGAAGGGAAAGTAGATTTTAAACAAAAAATAAAAATAAATTCCGATTTTAAAGATCCGGTTGAGGTTACTGCGTTTTTCATGGTGTGCGATGATGAAAAATGCCTTCCACCCGAAGAGAAAAAATTAACGATTAATCTTTTAGGTGTTTCGGGAAATCAAGTGGCTCCAGTGAGCACAAGTTTAAGTGCACAGGATTTAGAGCTGTCAAAAAAATTACAGTTAGGTATTAAGTCTACTGAAGAATTCAAGATTTCTGAAACAGCAAAAAAGAGTTTGTGGAGTCTTTTCTTTTTAGGATTTATAGGTGGTTTTATTGCATTGTTAACACCTTGTGTGTTTCCAATGATACCACTTACGGTGTCTTTTTTTTCTCACAGTTCAGGCGGTTCCAAAGGAGGTGTTATTAAAGCATTGATGTATGGTTTTTTTATAGTGATTACTTATATTTTAGTAAGTATTCCATTTCATTTATTGGATTCTGTAAATCCAGATATATTAAATAATGTGTCAACAAATTCATGGTTGAATATTTCATTCTTTATAATATTTGTGTTTTTTGCTATTTCATTTTTTGGTTATTTTGAAATCACATTGCCTTCAAAATGGAGTAATGCTATGGATTCAAAAGCCACGCAACTTGGCGGTGGCTTAGGAGTGTTTTTTATGGCACTTACTCTAGTGTTAGTTTCGTTTTCTTGTACAGGCCCTATTTTAGGATCTTTGTTAGGAGGCTCTTTAACTAATGACGGAGGAGCTATTCAATTAACTTATGGTTTAGCTGGTTTTGGATTGGCTTTAGCATTACCATTTGCGTTTTTTGCATTGTTTCCTAATCTATTGAAAAAACTCCCTAAAAGTGGAGGTTGGATGACAACAGTAAAAGTGGTACTTGGTTTTGTGGAATTGGCTTTTGCATTGAAGTTTTTGTCAAATGCAGATCTGGTTCAGCATTGGGGGTTGCTTAAAAGAGAAGTTTTTGTGGGGCTTTGGATTATTATAGCACTTGGGTTGGCAGCATACTTGTTTGGGTTGTTTAGATTTCCGCACGATGCGCCAAATCAAAAAATTAGTGGTACGCGTAAAATAATAGCTTTAATAGCCTTAGCATTTGCAGGGTATTTGGTTCCTGGTTTACTTAAAACAGAAGAAGCAAATTTGAAATTATTGAGCGGTTTCCCGCCTCCAATGGTTTACAGTATTTATAAAGATCAAGCTAAGTTGTTTAGTGCGCATTCCTATACTGATTTTTACGAAGGTTTGGCAGAGGCAAAGAAACAGCAAAAGCCAATTTTAATTGACTTCACTGGTTGGGCTTGTGTTAATTGTCGTAAAATGGAAGAAAATGTATGGAGCGATTCTAAGATTAAACAAATTCTAGAAAATGAAGTGATTTTAATTTCTTTATATGTGGACGACAGAAAAGAACTTCCAAAAGAAGAGCAGTTTAGGTTTTTGTATTCTGGAACAAATAGTGTAAAAAATATTAAAACGATAGGAAGTAAATGGGCAACGTTTCAAACCATTAATTTCAAAAACAATTCACAACCGTATTACGTGTTGATGGATCAGGATTTTCAATTGCTTCAACAGCCCGTGGGTAACACCCCAAATAAAACAGAATATTACAATTGGCTTGTTAAAGGTTTGAAGAATTATTCAATACAATAAGCTTAATTTTATGAAGTTTCTTATTATCGTTAATTCAGAAAAATTAAAACTATAAAATTATTATTTCATTGAGTTTTCTTTAACGAATTAGAAGATTTACTGTAGAAAATACAATTCGAAAGTCGAAAACGTTTGAGGTATTGAAGTAAATTAGGTTATTACGTACAATTAGAATATTTTTGGCACCAATGGCAAAAAAAATCAACAAAATAGGTGTACTAACATCAGGAGGAGATGCTCCAGGGATGAACGCTGCAATTCGTGCTGTAGTTAGAGCATGTGATAATTATGGTGTTGGATGTGTTGGTATTTATGAAGGGTACAGGGGACTAATGGAAGACAATATGATCGAATTAGGTCCTCGATCAGTAGCTAATACTATAAATAGAGGAGGTACGTTTTTACGTTCTGCACGATGTTTAGAATTTATTCAACCTGAGGGAAGAGTAATAGCGCATGCCAATTTAATTAAAAATAACATCGATGCATTAGTGGTTATTGGTGGTGACGGAAGTTTTACAGGCGCTTTAAAGTTAAATGATGAATTTAATTTTCCAGTGGTTGGTATTCCGGGAACTATAGATAATGATATTAATGGAACGGATTATACGATAGGTTACGATACAGCTTTAAATACTGTTGTGGAGGCTATCGATAAAATTAGAGATACTGCAAGTTCGCACAATCGATTATTTCTAGTAGAGGTAATGGGGCGTGATGCAGGGGATATTGCAATTAGTGCTGGTATTGGCGGTGGAGCTGAAGAAATTTTAATTCCAGAGAAGAAAGATTTTAGTATTCAACGACTAATTGAATCTTTAGACCATAGTCACGAAACGGGTAAGACATCAAGTATTGTTGTAGTAGCTGAAGGGAAGACAGGAATGAGTATTATGGAAATGCGCGATTATGTTAATGAGCATAGACCAGAATACGATGTGCGTGTAAGTGTTTTAGGACATATGCAACGCGGAGGATCTCCAACTTGTTTTGATAGAGTGCTAGCAAGTAAGTTAGGAGTTGCAGCTGTTGATGCAATAATGAGCAATAAAACAAATGTAATGGTTGGCGTAAGTCATAGAAACCCAATCTATGTAGATCTTAACGTTGCTTTAAATAAAAATAGAAAATTAGACACCGAATTGCTAAGAGTAGCAGATATCGTGTCTAAATAAAGAGAATTAATATTTAATTAAATTTAGAAAAATGAGTACTGTAAAACTTGGAATTAATGGTTTTGGACGTATCGGAAGAATTGCATTTCGTGTAGCTTCTAAGCGTGAAAATGTTGAGATCGTAGCAATTAACGATTTATTAGATGTAGAGCACTTAGCTTACTTATTAGAATACGATTCAGTTCACGGTAAATTTGACGGAACTATTGAGGTTAAAGATGGTGCTTTAGTAGTGAACGGAAAAACAATTCGTATTACTGCAGAACGTAACCCAGAAGATTTAAAATGGGATGCTGTTGGTGTAGATGTTGTATTGGACTGTACTGGTATCTTTACAACTTTAGACAAAGCTCAAGCTCACATTAAAGCAGGTGCTAAGAAAGTAGCTATTTCAGCTCCTTCTGCTGATGCTCCTATGTTTGTAATGGGTGTAAATGATGATAAAATTACAGCTGCTGATACTATCGTATCTAACGCATCTTGTACTACTAACTGTTTAGCTCCAATTGCAAAGGTAATTGAAGATAACTTTGGTCTTCAAGAAGGATTAATGACAACTGTACACGCTGCAACAGCAACTCAAGCAGTAGTTGATGCTCCGTCTAAGAAAGATTACCGTGGTGGTCGTTCAGCATTAAATAACATTATACCTTCTTCTACAGGTGCTGCAAAAGCAGTAGGAAAAGTTATTCCTGAATTAAATGGAATATTAACTGGTATGGCTTTCCGTGTGCCTACAGCAGATGTTTCTGTAGTTGATTTAACTTTCAAGACTAAAAAGTCAGCTTCTTACGAAGATATCAAAAACGCAATGAAAGCTGCAGCAGCAGGACCAATGAAAGGTGTGCTACAGTATACTGACGAAGCAGTAGTTTCTCAGGATTTCGTAGGTGAAACTCATACTTCTACTTTTGATGCAGGAGCAGGTATGGCTTTAAATGATAACTTCTTTAAAGTTATTTCTTGGTACGATAACGAATTTGGTTACTCAACTAAATTAATAGACTTAGCAACTAAGATTGGTAATATCTAGTAAATATTTAAAACCCTACATTTTATTTAAAGTGTAGGGTTTTTTGTTTTTTATTGCGACGGTGTCGTATTTTTCAATTCTTAACTCAATTATTGTATGATTTTATTAGCGGATGGGGGATCCACAAAATGCGATTGGATACTTTTAGATGAAAAAGGCGAGCAAGTCTTTAAAACAAGAACTCAAGGTTTAAATCCTGCTGTTTTTAAAGAGAGTGTTCTTGAAGAACGATTGAAAGCTAACAAAGACATAAAAACATACAAAGATAAAATTAAAAGTGTACACTTTTATGGCGCAGGTTGCGGTACTGCAGGCCCTACAGCTATATTAGAAAAAATAATGAAAGCTTACTTTACATCGTCCGAAGTGATGGTTAAAGAAGATATGGTAGCTGCAGTTTTTGCAGCAACTACAGAACCCGGTATTGTTTGTATTTTAGGAACAGGATCAAATAGTTGTTACTACGATGGCGATAACATACATATGGAAGTGGAATCCTTAGGATACATTTTGATGGATGAAGCTAGTGGAAACTACTTTGGAAAACGTTTAATTAGAGATTACTATTACAAACGAATGCCAAAATCTATAGCAGACGAATTTGAGAAACGATACGATCTTTCTCCTGATGCTGTAAAGAAAAACATATATCAAGAAGAAAACCCTAATACGTATTTAGCCAACTTTGCGGAGTTTATATTTACTAGCGAAGAGCGTAATGGATATTTCTACTTATTAATTACTGAAGGTATTAAGAAGTTTGTTGAAAATAGAGTAATGTGTTTCCCCGAAGCACAGAATGTACCTATTCACTTTATTGGATCTATAGCACACTTTAGTCAAGATATTATAAAAGATGCATTGTTGCCTTACCATTTAACGTTGGGTAATATTGTACGTCGCCCTATTGATGGGATTATTGAATATTATAGAAATAAAATACTTTCTGAAGCTTAATTTTTAAAGTGTTTATCATAAAACAAAGGGGATGTCATATTAATATGACATCCCCTTTTATTTATTAACGTTGTATGTTAAATTAGTGTTCTACACCCCAAATTGTTTCAAATGGTGGTCAAGATGCTTATAAAATAGGTTGTTCCATTCGGTGCTATTCATTACCCCAAAAGATAAATTGTCCAAACCTTCAAAATGATTTTTTCCCAATTGCTGTGTTTTGTCAACGTAAGCAATCATTCGGTTTTTTTCAATTTCAAAATTCTTGTAATCAGCAATTTTAAAATCTGATGATGTAGGGCTGTTTTTTTTGAAGGGTTTTGAGCCAACAATAATAGGTTTTAAAAATGTTTTTAAAACCCACTTTTTTATACCCTTTGGTTTTTTAAAGTTAGTAGGTTCGTAAGTCATTTCGTAAGCTACGTTGCAATGTGCTAACATTTGACTCACATTCATTTTACCCCATTGTGGCTGAGATTCGTTTTTTAAATTACTTATGCGACTCTTTAATTCTTGAGAGTCTTCTGCACTAAATACATTTTTCATTAGTTGATGTTTTTTGATTAATAACGAGCTACTTGTAATAAAATTTCATAATTATTCGAAATTAAAATTATACATATTTTTTCGGTATTCAGCTTGATAACTGTAATAATAACTTATCGTTTAAATAAGGTAAAGCTATTTAAATAATTTACGGTGTTCATGTTTAAGGTTGTGGGAGAAGGAACGCGAACTAGCGTTAGGAGCATCGTCTTTGTAGCTTAATTAAGCTACAAAGACGATGCTTGTAATCTTTTTGTGTTTAAGACTAGAGGTGTTTAAAAAAGCAATGAGCCTAAGTTTTATTTTAAACTTAGGCTCATTGCTTTTAATTATTAGGAATACTTGAAGTATAAATTAAAAATCTTTAATAGTTACATCTCTATAGCCAAATAAGCCTTTCGATTTTATGATTTCAGGAATGCCTTCTGGTAAATGTTTTTCCCAATCTGTTTCGCGATCTTTTATTTTTTCGAACACTACTCTCGATAGTATATTTAGTATTTCAGGATTATAAGTTTCAATATCTTTTACTTTTCCATTGTGTTTAAAAAACTTATAAAGCTCTTTTACGCCTTCATCAACTACTATGTTGTTGCTGTTTACAATGCCATTTTTGGAATCATTAAGAGGGTATAAGTATACTTTTAGTTCTTTATAGAATAACTTACCAAAAGCCTCTAATATACCACCGCTTAAATGACGGTAATATTTTTCGTTAAAAATTTCGATAAGGTTACTTACTCCCATGGCAAGTGCCATTTGAGCTTCACGGGTGTAATTAGAGAAATATTCTACCAGACGGTAATATTCTTTGAAGTTTGAAATAAGTACGGTTTGACCCAAATTACAAAGCAATCGTGCTCTGTCAAGAAAATCCTTTTCATCAATCTCACCTTCGGCCATTAAATTAGAAAGGGTGATTTCAAAAATCACTTGAATTTTATCTGGATTTACGTTAGGTTCTTTTTTAAACATTTCTAAAGATTTCTCTAGAATATCCATATTTACCTTGGTTACAGGTCTAAAACTACCTCTAAGTGCTAGTATGTTCTTTTTGTATAATATACGAGCAGGTAAAATATTTTTTCCGTCAGGGCCAAACATTATAGCTTCAGTCATTCCGTTTTTAACCAGTTGTAAACTCATTAAGCGGTTATCAACTCCCTTAAAGCAAGGTCCTGAAAAATTGATTGTATCAATTTCTAATTTGTCTTTGTCAATATGATCGTATAAATATTTTAAAAGCTTTTTTGGGTTATCATGCTTGTAATAGGCACCGTAAATTAAATTTACCCCTAAGGTACCTAAAGTATGTTGTTGGTGCCTTGCGTCATTTTCATGAAAACGCACGTGTAAGCTAATCTCGTTATATTCAGTTTGGTTGTGATCGGTTTGGTATCTAATTCCTACCCAGCCATGACCTTTGTATTTTTTAGCAAAATCAATGGTTGCTACAGTATTGGCATAGCTAAAGAAAAGCCTTTTAGGGTGTTTTTCTTTAGAAATACGTTGTTCCATATGCTCCATTTCTTTTTCAAGCATGGTATGCAAACGTTTTTCTGTAACGTACCTTCCATCTTTTTCTTCACCATATATAGCATCACTAAAATCCTTATCATAGGCACTCATGGCTTTAGCAATTGTTCCCGAAGCCCCACCTGCTCTAAAGAAATTACGTACGGTTTCTTGTCCAGCACCAATTTCATTAAAGGTTCCATAAATATTCGAATTAAGATTAATTCGCAAACATTTACTCTTTATAGAAGGAATAGGATCAAATTCATGATCGCCAACAATTGTAATAGCCATAATTATAGGTGTTCAATATTTATAGTAAAGTTAATGATACATACAGCCATTAAAAAGAGCAACATCTATTTTTATGGAATTATTTTTTTTGGCACAGAATTAAGTTCAAAATGCGTTAATTTGTAAAAAAGAAGCTGTTGAAATTAACTTTTTTAGGTACTGGTACATCACAAGGTGTTCCCATTATAGGGAGCAATCACCCTGTGTGTTTAAGTGAAAACAAAAAAGATAAACGCCTGCGTTGTGCTGCAATGCTATCCTGGGATAATGTAAATTACGTAATTGACATAGGACCCGATTTTAGACAACAAATGTTGTCGAATAATGTAAGTAGTATTAAAGGAATTTTAATTACTCACGAACATACCGACCATATTATTGGTTTAGATGATATTCGTCCTTTCTTTTATAAAGAGAAAAAAGACATTCCGCTTTACGCTGAAAAAAGAGTTTTTGAGGAACTAATTCCTAGATTCAACTATATTTTTGATCCCAATAATCAATATCCAGGAACTCCAAACGTGGGGATTAATGAAATTGAAGCGGATCACAGTTTCGAATTAAGTGGAAAAAAAATTACTCCTATAAAAGTGATGCATGGTAATTTACCTATTTTAAGTTATAAAATTGGAGGATTAATGTATTGCACCGATGTTAAAACGGTACCTACAGAATCGTTAGCTTACTTTAAAAACTTAGATGTTTTGGTAATTAACGCATTACGAAAAGAAGAGCATTGGTCGCATTTTACGTTGCAAGAAGCGTTAGATTTTATAGCTTCGGTAAAACCTAAAAAAGCCTATTTAACGCATATTAGTCATTTGTTAGGGTTTCATGATGATGTAGAGCTTAACTTGCCAAAAAATGTGCATTTGGCTTACGACGGATTGGTTATTAATATTTAAAATAAAGTAAGAATGAAAAACGCTAAAATCTTTATCTACCTTTTAGCTATAGCCGTGTTGTATATTGTTTTTCAGCAAGTAAATGGCAATAAAAAAATAAATGCCGATCGATTAAAAATCGACAGTTTAAAAAATAAAGTAACCCAAATAACCAAGGTTAAAGATTCCTTGGAAAATGAAGTTTTAGAGCTTAGTTATTTCGATTTACGATTTGATGAGTACGCAGGAGAATATATAGAAGACCAAGGTTTTTCCGTAGCAGCTATGGAATCGTTGGTTTTAGATACTTTGGTAGGTGCTAACTCAGCTGAAAACGACAACCCATTTGTGCCTTTAGCGGGCTTGGATGGAACCACTAAAATCGACCGTGTAAAATTACTCAATCACAAATGGGCAGTAGCCGATTTTACCGACGGTACCTATTGGGGTCAGGTATTATTTTTATATCAATTTAATAAAGAAAAAACATTAGCGATTGATGTAATTACCTCTCATTTATATTCAAAAACAAAGTAATTAACTAGTAGTTAAGAAAGTTGCTTTAGCAACCATTCTTTAAAATCATAAAAATTTTGTGGGGCAACACCATGCCCTACAGGATATGTTTTTAATTCCGTTTCAATACCTAGTTTTTGTAAAAAAGCAGGTGTTTTTTCAGCCCATTGTAGCGGAATCACTTGGTCTACACTTCCGTGAGAAACAAAGATATTTAAACTTGAAAAATCAGCACTTTCATAACCAGCACGTAACATCTCAGGATCGATATAGCCGCTTAGGCCAATAATATTTTTAGCTAGTTTTGGATAGCTTAAAGCTACTGCCAGACTTAAAATACAACCTTGTGAAAACCCTAATAAAGAAATAGTATTGGGGTTTAAGTTATAGGCTTCGGTAGCCTCTTGTACAAATTTAGCAATAGCATCGCGTGACTGAATCGCCTCTTCAGAATCGTTAAATTTTCCGTCGGGTCCATCCCAATGAATAGTATACCAAGCATTACCTTGAGGTTGCATAGGCATTGGTGCTCTTACAGAAATAATAAATAAATCGTCAGGTAATTCCGAAGCAAAACTAAATAAGTCATTTTCATCGCTTCCGTAACCGTGGAATAAAAATAAGCCGTTAGCTTGTTTGTTTTCCGTTTTTGCAGGTCTTGTAATGTGATGAAGAGATAAATTCATGAAGTAAGTTTTTAGCAAAAATAGGATTTCTCTTATTAAGTACACGTATAAAATAGAAATGCATTAATAATGCGTGTTGCTTCGATGTATTTAATTATTATATTACTTTTTTGCTTTTTTAGCGCTTTTTTTACCTTAAAAGCTATACGTGTTATAAAAAAAGTATTCATACTAACAGTATAAGCTTACCTTTGCTTAAAACTTATTCGACGTGAAATTTTCTGAATTAAATCTCAATACTCCACTTACAAACGCTTTAGACGATTTAGGGTTTGACACTGCGACACCTATTCAATACCAATCTTACCCGGTAATTATGTCTGGAAAAGATGTGGTAGGTATTGCTCAAACCGGTACTGGTAAAACTTTAGCTTATTGTTTGCCTATTTTAAGGGTGCTAACGTACAAGCCTCAAGTTAATCCACGGGTGTTAATTATGGTGCCTACCCGAGAGTTGGTTGTGCAGGTAGTTGACGAACTTGAGAAATTAAGTAAGTACACTAAAAATAGAATCTTAGGAGTTTTTGGAGGGACAAACATTAATACACAAAAAAAAGCCATAGCAGAAGGTGCTGATATTATTGTTGCTACTCCTGGTAGGTTATACGATTTGGCATTAGCACGATCTATTGAGTTGAAAAAAATTCAGAAGATTGTTATTGACGAGGTGGATGTAATGTTGGATTTAGGATTTAAATTTCAAATTGAAAATATTTTGGAATTACTTCCACGCCAGCGTCAAGGAATATTATTTTCGGCAACGATGACAGATAAAGTGGTGAAGATTATTAATGATTCTTTTATCCACCCTGTTAAAATATCAGTTGCAGTAAGTGGTACTCCGCTTGAAAATATTGAACAAACACGTTACGATGTTCAAAATTTTTATACCAAAATGAACCTTTTGGAGCATTTGCTCGATGATTATGAAACGTATTCAAAAGCAATTATTTTTGCTAAAAATAAGCGCATGGCCGATCGTATTTACGATCGTTTAGAAGAGGTTTTTTCAGGAGAAGCTTGTGTAATACACTCTAATAAAACGCAAAATTACCGTTTGCGAAGTATTCGACAGTTCGAAAGTGGTGAAAACAGGTTGTTAATAGCTACCGATGTAATGGCACGTGGAATTGATATTGAACAAGTATCACATGTTATAAGTTTAGATACCCCTGATTATCCTGAAAATTACATGCACCGAATTGGACGTACGGGACGGGCAGAAAAAAAGGGAGCTTCTATTTTGATGACAAAGGCTAAAGAGCAAGAGTTTTTAGAAAATATAGAGAAGTTAATGAATAAAAAAATTGAGGTAATTCCCTTTCCTAAAGAAGTGGAAATATCTGAAGAATTAACTCCTGAAGAGCAGCCGAAAGTAGTTGAAATTGATACTACTAAACGTAGAAAAGGAGCTCAGGATCCAGAAAAAGGAGCTTCATTTCATGATAAGAAGGAGAAAAACATGAAAGAAAACTTAGGTGGTTCCTACAGAAGGGAGATCGCAAAGAAATATAAAAAGCCCAAAACTAAAGGAGATAAGAATTTCAATAGGAGATATAATAAAAAATTATAAAAAGCCCTTAAGGCAAAGAATAGCGCATATTTGTAATCTATATTAACAAAAATAATGACAACAGTAGAAAACGAATTTTTACGAATTGCAGTAAAACAAAAAGGGTCAGAATTATCGAGCTTATTTAATAAGGAAACGAATAAAGAGTTATTGTGGCAAGGAGATGCTAATTTTTGGGGCGGACAAGCACCAATATTATTCCCCATTGTAGGGACATTAAAAGACGATAAGTTTGTGCACAATGGCAAAACATATGAGTTGCCACGACATGGTTTGGTTAGAAAAAGTGACAATTGGACTATAGAAAAAATAAATAATACTTCAATTAAGGGAACATTTGTTTCTGATGCTGAGACTTTAAAAGTATACCCATTCAGCTTTAAGCTAGAAATTACTTACTTGATAAACGGAAAGAAATTAGAAATACAACACAAAGTTATTAATTTGGATAGCCAAGAAATTCCTTTTTCAGTAGGAGGGCATCCCGCTTTTAATTGTGAAGTAAATAATACGGTTTCCTATACAGATTACTATTTAGAGTTTGAGAAAACAGAAAACAGTAAACGTCATTTTTTAAATGAAAATGGAATATTTAATGGAGAAACTAGTTTAGTTTTAGATAACACAGATAAATTTCCATTAACCACCACATCGTTTGATAAAGACGCATTGGTTTTTAAAGATTTGAAATCTAACGAAATTACTTTAGTAGGACCCGAAGGGAAAATTTTGAAAGTTTCGTATCCTGAATTCAATACTATTGGTATTTGGGCGACTCCTAAAGCCCCTTTTATTTGCATTGAACCTTGGATTGGTTATTCCGATTCGACTGAAAGTACTTATAGTTTATTTGATAAAAAAGATAGTGCTGTAGTGGCACCAAATGATACTTTTAAGGCTTCTTACCAGATAGAAGTATTGTAATTTTAAATAAAATAAGCCACTACTTTTACCATATACAGATGAAAGAAAATAAAAAAGTAAACTTACGTACTGCTTTTAAAACCATAATATGGCCAAAGCGTAAATTAGTATTTATAGGTTTAGTTTTAATAGTGTTAAGTAGATTGGCAGGTTTGGTATTGCCCTTGGCTAGTAAATACTTGCTCGATGATGTAATCCCGTCCGAAGATATAGAAAAGCTAAAATTATTAATAGGAGGGGTGGCTTTAGCTATTTTGGTGCAGTCGGCAACTTCATTTTTGTTGACCCGAATTTTAAGTGTTCAAGCTCAATATTTAATTTCAGAATTACGAATTAAAGTGCAGCAAAAAGTACTATCGCTTCCTATTTCTTTTTTCGACAATCAAAAATCCGGGGCTTTAGTATCTCGAATAATGAGCGATGTTGAAGGAGTAAGGAACTTGATTGGTACAGGATTGGTACAGCTAATAGGCGGTACGTTTACGGCTATAATATCGTTAGTTCTTTTATTAAAAATTAGTGTTTTAATGACGCTTTTTGTTTTAGGACCCGTAATTGTTTTTGGTGTGGTAGCATTAAAAGCTTTTAAATATATACGACCAATTTTTAGAAAAAGAGCTAAAATAAATGCAGAAGTAAAAGGGCGCTTAACCGAAACTTTAGCAGGAGTAAGAGTTATTAAAGGATTTAATGCAGAGGAACAAGAAAATGCTACGTTTGAAAAAGGAGCTTTAAGTCTTTATGAAAATGTAAAAAAGAGTTTAACGGCAACGGCATTAATGACAAGCTCTGCTACATTGCTTTTAGGTTTAGCTTCTGCAGGAATTATGGGTATTGGAGGGTATAAAATTATGCAAGGCACGCTCACCACTGGGGAGTTTATTTCATTTACATTATTGTTAGGTTTTATGATTGCACCTATTGTGCAAATGAGTAATATAGGAAGTCAAATAACGGATGCATTAGCTGGTTTGGATAAAACCGAAGAGTTAATGAATGAAGTTTCGGAAGATGATTTACCGGGGCGAAATATGGCTTTGCCTAAAATTGAAGGCTCAATAAAATTTGACAATGTATCTTTTGCCTATGAAGAAGCAAAAGACGTATTGCATAATATAACTTTTTCTGCAAAACCAGGTACTGTTACCGCTCTAGTGGGGAGCTCTGGCTCAGGTAAATCTACCATCGCAGGTTTAACGGCTTCATTTTTAAACCCTTCATCAGGAAAAATTACTATTGATAATCATGATTTAAGCAAGGTGGTTTTGAGTAGCTACCGAAATAATTTAGGAGTGGTTTTGCAAGATGAGTTTTTGTTCGAAGGAACGATACGTCAAAATATTACATTTGCAAGTCTTAATCCTACCGAAGAGGACATCAAAAAAGCGGTAGAAGCAGCTTATGTAAATGAGTTTACCGATAGGTTTGAAGAAGGTTTAGAAACGCTCATAGGTGAACGAGGAGTTAAATTATCGGGAGGTCAACGCCAAAGAATAGCAATTGCCCGAGCTATTTTAGCAAACCCCAAAATATTAATTTTAGACGAAGCTACTTCAAATTTAGATACAGAAAGTGAAGCCTTAATTCAAAAAAGTTTGGAAAACTTGATGGAAGGAAGAACCACATTGGTAATTGCCCATCGTTTGAGTACGATAAAAAAGGCTAATCAAATTTTAGTTATAGAGCATGGTAAAATTGTAGAGCAGGGAACGCATGATAATTTAATACAACAAGAAGGGCGCTACCATAACCTATATACATTACAAGCTAAAATTTAATAATTCTATTCTTGTATAGTAGTAAAAATAAAATAGTGCAGCAGTTTTAATAGTACTGAATTTATTTAATAAATGTAAAGTTAAAGCATAAAAAAAAAAAAGGCAATCTATCGAAATAGATTGCCTTTAGTAATTTGATTGTTTGAGCTATGATTTAGTTGGTATTTCCTTTTCTTCACGAATAAGTTTGACCGTTCTTTTTATAGAATGTTTTTTTGTAGATTGTTGTTTTACTATGGTAGTGCTGGTGTATTTTTTAGTAGGAACTAAATTTTTACTAGCGTCACTAGTTGCTACCTGTGCATTTGTTGAAATTGAAAAAAGAGCAATAAATGCACTAAAAAATATAATCTTCATGTTTTGTAACTGTTTGTGAGAACAATATATACATGTTGAAGATTATTTAAAAATATTTTAGTTGATCTGTGCAATAAAAACGATTAAAGGTTACTGTGTGTTATTAAAAAGGAATATCATCATCATTTATTGCCTTCGATTTTCTTTTAGAAGTCTTTTTTTTCTTTTTTAAAGGTGCTTCTTTTTTGTATTTAATAACTTTTACAGTTCTTTTTAAAGAAGAAATCTTTTTTAGTGAGTTTTCTTCTTTTTTGTTTAGGGGAGCTTTATATGTTTTGATTAATTTTGTTTCCGTGGAATGACTTACAGTGATTTGAGCATTTAACGCTGAATTTATAAAATAAAAAAAGCAAAAAGCGAGTAGTAATACCTTCATAATTAGGTTATTTAAAGCTCCTAAGTTAATAGAGTGAAGTGATTAGCCAATGATTTAAATAGTTAATTCTTAAAAATTATAGACATACTTCAAAAAACATCGTTAAGTAACACAATACTTGTTTCTCTAATTTAAATTTCGTCTAATTCATACGAAGTAAGTCTTCAAAATAATCTCTGGAATTACTGAGTCTAGGGATTTTATGTTGTCCGCCGAGTTTACCTCTAGATTTCAACCAATCGTAAAATAAATTTTCGCGAGCAACAATTAATTGTAAAGGGTTAAGGGTAATATTATTGTTTCTTTTGGCTTCGTAATCGCTATTAACTTTTTGAAGCTCAGTGTCTAAAATAGAAGCGAATTCAAGAAAATCGTTAGGTTTAGTTTTAAATTCAATTAACCATTCATGGGCGCCTTTATTTCTTCCTTCCATAAAAATAGGAGCCACGCTAAAGTCAACAATATCTGCATTCGTTTTAATACAAGTTTCTCGAAGTGCCTGTTCAGCATTTTCGATCATTAATTCTTCTCCAAATACATTTATAAAATGTTTGGTGCGACCAGAAATTTTTATTCTAAAAGGATTTAAAGAGGTGAAACGAACAGTATCTCCAACTATATATCGCCACAAACCTGCGTTTGTGGTAATTAAAAGGGCATAATTTTTATTAAGTTCTACCTGATCTAAACGATACACTTTTGGGGTGTTCGAATTGTAAGTGTTCATATCTACAAACTCATAAAAAATACCATAGTCTAACATTAGCAAAAGTTCGTCACTATAATTTTGATCCTGAATGGCAAAAAATCCTTCAGAAGCATTATAAATTTCATAGTATTTGCTAGCGGGGGGTAAAATTTGCTTGTATTGATCTTTGTAGGGCGTAAAACTTACTCCTCCATGAAAATAGACTTCTAAATTTGGCCAAATTTCAGATAAATTAGTAGCATTTTTTTCAGTGAGTATTTCGTTTAATAAAACAAGCATCCATGAGGGTACTCCAGCCAAACTGGTTACATTTTCTTTTAAGGTTTCGTTTACTATAGCATTCATTTTGGTTTCCCAGTCGCTCATAAGCGATATTTGACTGGATGGGGTAGAACTCATTTCTGCCCAAAAGGGTAAATTATCTATAATTATTGCCGATAAATCTCCAAATATAGTACCGTTTTTTTCATACAACTCTTTGCTGCCACCCAAACGAAGGGCCTTGCCTGTGAATAATTGAGCATCTTCATTATTGTTTAAATAAGTACACAATAAATCTTTGGTGCCTGCATAATGGCAGTCTTCTAAAGATTCACTACTTACGGGAATAAATTTGCTTTTAGCATTTGTTGTTCCGCTAGATTTGGCAAACCACTTAATGTCTGTAGGCCAAAAAATATTGCGTTCCCCTCTTTGGCTACGAGTAATTAGGGGTTCTATTTTTTCATAATTCACAATAGGTACTCTAGCAGCAAATTCTTTATAGTTATTGATGCTTTTGAAATCGTATAATTTCCCGAGTTCAGTGTTCTTTGCTTTTTTTATTAAGTCAAAAAGTAATTCTTCTTGTACTTCGTTAGGATATTTAATAAACAATTCCATTTGATGGATTCGTTTTTTTAAAAACCAGCTAGCTATTGAATTTACTATCGGTAGTGACATTTGAATTTATGTATATTTACATTTAAAAACCCTAGTAAAGTGGGCAATCTAAAATACTATTTTTTTCAACTTAATATCCAATTATTTTATGAATTATGAAGGTGTACTGACTAAAATGAGCACAGAATACGGTAGTCCAATAAACTATTTCGTGATTTTTGAGTCAGATTTTATTCATGTAAATCAATTATTAGGTAAAAACATTAAAATTGATTTTTTAGGAACACAATGTTTAGGATGTGGACAAGAAAAGAAACTTTTCCGCCAAGGGTACTGTTATGATGATTTTTATAAATTACCTAATGTTGGAGATTGGATTATGCGTCCAGAACTAAGTAAAGCCCATTTAGGAGAAGAAGATCGAGACTTGGAGTATGAAAAAAAGGTGCAGTTACAGCCACATATAGTTTATTTAGCAAATTCGAGTAATATAAAGGTAGGTGTTACTAGGAAAACCCAAGTCCCTACTAGGTGGATCGATCAAGGAGCGCACGAAGCAGTTGAGGTAGTAGAGGTGCCTAATCGATACTTAGCAGGTATTGCTGAAGTAGCGTTAAAGGAATACGTAGCAGATAAAACCAATTGGCGTAAAATGTTGACTAATGGTGCTGAAGATGCTGATTTAATTGCTGCTAAAGAAGAATTGAAGCAATATTTGCCCGAAGAGGTGTTGCCTTATTATTTAGATAATATTAAGGAAACAGCCATTGATTTTCCAGTACAAAAAGTTCCAGAAAAGGTAACCTCAGTAAACTTAGATAAAACCCCGTTTTTTGAAGGAAAACTTGTAGGGATAAAAGGTCAGTATTTAATTTTTGAAGATCAAACGGTTTTTAATGTAAGAAGGCATGAAGGCTATAAGGTGAACATAGAATTGGTATAATTTTTTAATAAACTAGTTATTTCAATAGATAAATGATTTTTGGATAATAACTTTTTAATTTTGGAGCAACTAAATTATAAGAGTTGCATCTAATTTGTAGATGACATAATTTAAAGATATAAAAATGAGATTAGTAAAGTGTTTTTTGGTTGCAATATTATTAGTGTTAACTTCTTGTAATAAAAATGATGATGATGACCAAGATATTGAAAATTTAGAGTTTTTATTAAATGAAATAAACGTTATTTCGGATTCGGTTGATTGTGAAAATGTAGAGGATTGGAGGATTATTGAATTTGGATACAGAGAATGCGGATTTACAAGCCAAATAAAAGCCTTTCACAGTTCTGTAGATAATGAAGAATTAGAACTTAAAATAGCAAGATATACTGAAATTCAAAAAGAAATAGTTCAAAGTAATAAACTAAAGGTAGCCTGCTTGTCAATTGCTAAACAAAATTATTTGTTGAATGTTTTTGAGGTGATTAACTGTGTGGAAGGTAAAAGTAGAATAGGTGTTGAAAGTGAATTTGATAATACATATTTATTAGGTAAGTGGATAATGTCATCTTTTCAAATTGGAAATAGCGAAGAACAAGCCACGGATGAGGTTGTTATAGAGTTTTTGATGACAGGTTACACTATAAACAGTACTTCATGTAGTAGTGAAGGAGTTTATAATTTTGACGAATCTATAAATGAGGTTATTATGTCGTCTTCTCAATGTAATGAAGAAGGTATACTGTTTTCATGTGAAAGAGATGAATTCATTTTAGAATTTACAAGTGAATGTAATAACAATAGTGACGGTTGCTTTCAACGTTTTATAAGGCTAATTGAGTAGTTAGATTTATAATGATTGTAGTTTATGTTTTGAAGTATTTATTAAAACTAGTTGAAATTTCAGGAGAAAGTTTTAGTTTTAAAAGTAATGTTAAAAAAATAATAACAGTAAGTAATCCTTTAGTTAATAAACGAACTAAAGGATTAAAACCTTTGAAGTTTATATAAGAAACAGCAATACCTATAATTATTAATACTATTAATATCCCTAAACTTTTTAACTGATAGGGATGTATGTTAAAATATTTTTTGACAAATAGTAATTTTACAACATTAAAAATAGTGTAACTAACGAGAGTTGCTACTGCAGCTCCTATTATGCCATATTCAGGAATTAGAAGAATGTTTAACCCAAATGCTATAAATAATACAGCAATACCAAAAAAGAGAACTAATCGATAGGCATCAGAATTCATTAAGATACTATTGGTAACACCTAAGCTCGCATCAAATACCTTTACAAGTGAGATGCAAACTACTATTTCTATAAATAGCTCATAATTTTCAGGGACTAATTCGAAAATAGCAGGAGTGTTAGTAAGTATTAGTACGGCTATAATTCCTGAAATTAAAAGACCATTGGTACTACTTTTTTTGTTGAGGTTATTAAGGGAGTTGTAATCTTTTTCATTTAAAAATTTAGCAGTAAGTGGAGTAGTAATTTGCAATAAAGCCCTTGCAGGGACGGCTATTACCGAAGCAATATAAATAGCAATACTATAAGAAGGAAGTTTTTCTATAGGAAGAAAATATTCGATCATTATTTTGTCCAAATCTAAAAGATATACCGAAACCACTGAAGCAATTAAGATTAACGCAGAATAAGTAATAAGTTCTTTGGTGTTTTTAAGACGATTAAATTGAAATGAAAAAGGGTGTATTCTAAAAGCAATGATTCCCATAAGTACTGCGCGTAATAAGTAGCTAAAAGCAAAAGCATACATAAATTGCGAAACAGAAATATAATTTAGGTAAACCAATAATAATAAAAAGCTAATAACAACCCTTAAAAAAATAGCCTTTATAAAATTACCACTCACACTTTTAAGGTGAATTTTAGCCCAGCTAAAAAACAATTCAAAATAAGCAGCGCATAAACCCAAAACAAAAATCATCCATATATAAGGACTTACTACAGCATTTGCATTTTCAAAATATCTGTGTATTTCATTATAAAACAATAAATAGGCACAAAACACTATTAATGTAGTAATTATAGGAAGGATTAAAATCCAACTGAAAAAATAATTCTTTTCTTCCTGTGTAGTGTAGCTATGGTAAAATTTAACTAATGTGTTATGCATTCCGAAAGTTAAAAAAGGCCATAGTAAATTGCCAGTAGTAGCGAGGTAAGTAACCAGGCCATAGTCGGTTTTATTGAAAATGTGAGTAAAAAGAAATAAAGTATTTAGCGCTCCGAAAATAAAGCCAACATAATTGTAAATGGTGTTTAGTACAGATTGCTTAGCAACAATTCCCATAATTATGAATGTATCAGTTTCGCTAATGATGCAGTTAATGCTTCACGCGAGTATTGATTAATTTCTTTGGTGTTAGCTAATAATTTACCAGCCTTAAAGTTTTTATAGTAAGATACTATTTGTGATTTTAGGAATTCTTTTTCATCGTAATTAAAAAAAGAACCCGATTGTGTTTCTGAAATTATCATATTAAAATCAGCTTCTTTAGGGCCTATTCCTAAAATTGGGCGTCCGCTTTGGAGGTATTCAAATAGTTTACCAGGAATAATCGCTTTAGTGATTTCGCTATTAATTTCTATAAGTAATAAAACTTGAGATTTACGTTGAAGCTGTAAAGCATCGCTATGCGAAATATACCCAAGAAGATTTAAATGTTTTTCTAAACCATATTTATGAATTGAATGCACAATATTTTCACTCACTACGCCGGCTAAATTTAGTTTAAAGTCGTTTGAGAAATCCACATTTTCATTAATTAGTTCCGATAGCGATTTCCATAAATTTATAGGATTTCGTTCTGATAATAAGGAGCCGATGTGAGATAAGCTGAACTCTTTATCAAGTGTAACTTCAGGAAGGTTTTTAGCTTCAAAGCCATTGGTTATTACAGTAATTGGCGTTTTTGTTTTTGCTTCAAATTCTTTTTTGGTACCCCAACTAGTCGTTATTAAATCATCGGCTTTTTTTAAAACTTTCAGCTCCAAATTTTGATGCTTCTTCTTTGCCCAACGAGATAACTTTAATTTTTTGTGATATCCAATAGTGGTCCACGGATCTCTAAAATCAGCAATCCATCGTAGATCGAGTTTTTGCTTTAATTGTAACCCTATTAAATGAACACTGTGTGGAGGGCCTGTAGTAATAATGGTTTCAATTTGATTCGTTTTTATATATTCTTCTAAAAATTTTACAGAAGGTTTTACCCAAAATTTACGCGCATCAGGAATAAACAGATTTCCTCTAATCCATAAAAGTAGTTTTTGTTTCCAGTCTTGTTTTTTCTGCTCAGGAATAATTCCTTTACTGATGGTTTTAGCATCGGAGCTACTTAGTTTATTGGCCCAACTATAGGGTTCAAAAATAGGTTGAGAAATAATATCAATACCTTTTGGAAGTTCGTTATTAATTTCAGAATCTATAATTGGATAACTAGGGTTGCTCGGTATGTAAACTATAGGGTGTACCTTTTGTTTAGGTAAATGTTTTACGAAGTTTAACCAGCGTTGTACACCGGGGCCTCCAGCGGGTGGCCAATAATAGGTTATGATTAAAACTTTTTTCAAACTTAATTTTTGGATTCCTTTCTAAAGTAAATAAAACTGCCACTAATAATTAATAGTAAAACTATAGTTGCTAGTAAACTAATTAAACTTCCTGTTTTAACGACTTGTGGTTCAAAGGTGAATACAATTTGGTGCTTTCCTGCGGGTATTTCTAATCCACGAAGTGCATAATTTGTTTTTAAAATTTTAGTTTCATTGCCGTCTATAAAAGCTTTCCATCCCTTTTTGTAATACATTTCGGAAAACACCCCAAATCCAGCAACAGCATTTGTTGAGGTGTATTCCAGTCGATGAGGGTGTTCTTTTATAAGTGATATGGTTGCTAAAGAATCTACTATAAAAGTGTTTTCATTTAAAGAGCTATTTTTAGCAATTATAGCAGCTTTTGTCAAAGGAAGTTTCGATAAACTTAAAATTTCTTCATTAGGATTACTTGCTTTAAATACTTTTTTTACAAACCAAGCAGTTCCTAACACACTATCATTTTTTTGAAGTTGTAAACCTTCTTTTTCAGTATTGAAAATAAAGTACTTCACATTTAGCATATCTAAAACCGATTGATTCCCTTGTGATATATGGAAATCGAATAGTTCTTGAATACGCTTGGGTTTGGCACCATGATATCCGCCAATGGAGTTGTGAAAAAATGAAGTGCGAGCAGTACTCATAGGGTTTCCTTGCGATGCATCATAAACTCGGAATCGAGTAGTGTCACTATTAATTTCTTTATCAACAGCATTTGCAGAAAAAGGAATGTCAATTTGTTTTGCTTTTACAAAGACACTAGCATCTACATATTTCCAGGCTATAGGTACTAAATCGATACATAATAATATACCAATAAGAATTGTAGCGATGGGTTGCTTCAGTTTGTTTTTAAGCAGCAAAAATAAAAGTACCGCTATAACTATAACAAAAAACAAGCTTCGGAGAGAATCGTTGGTAAGCATTCGCATTCGGTCTTGGCGCAAAGCACTTACAAAGCCATAGCCAGCGCTTTCGATAAGTTGCGGATCGCTTGGTCCAGCAAAAGAAAACAAACTGTTTTTGAATACTACAAATAATAGAAGTAAGCCGCCAACAATACCTGTAGATTTGTATAGTGCGTTAGTTTTTTGTTTAATGGAGTACTTGTTTTTCAAGAATTCTGATAATGTGTAGATTCCAAATAAAGGAACACATAATTCAATAATTACTTGTATGGAGGTTACCGCTCTGAATTTGCTGTATAACGGAAAAAAGTTTATAAATAAGTCGGAGAACCATTCCAAGTTTTTTCCGTACGAAAGAAACAACGCAAGTAAAGATCCTATAATTACCCACCACTTTTTATAACCTTGAATTAAAAAGAGCCCTAAAACAAATAGGAAAAGGATGCCAGCTCCAATATATGCAGGTGCACCAACTATGGGTTGATCTCCCCAATAGGTGGGAGCATTTTTTGCGAACTTTTTTGCTTCTTTATACGGGTATCCAAGCTTAGTAAGCTCTTTTATAATTGCAGCATCTTTGCCAGCATCTTCGGTGCTGGAACCTCCAAGAAATCGAGGGACAAGCAGATTAAATGTTTCTAAAAACCCGTAGCTGTATTGCAGTATGTACTCCTTATCGAGTCCGCTACTTTTAGTTTTAGGAGATCCGTCAGGGTTAATAGTCAACTCGGATTTACCTCTGGTAGAAAATTCGGTATATTCTTTTGTTGCTAATATTGAAGTGGCATTTAGCGCAATAGCTAAAAATAGTCCGCCCAAGAGTACTCCTACGGCTTTTCCAAATTTAGAAAGGGATTTTTCTTTTAAAGCCTTTACAAAATATACAATTCCAATAACTAGCAGAAGTAAAAATAAGTAATAGGTCATTTGAAAGTGATTGGCAACCAATTCTAGCGCAAGCGAAATACAAAAGAGTAACCCTCCTTTAATGTATTTGTTTTGAAAAACTAAAAGGAACCCACTTAAAACTAAAGGCATATAACCAATAGCATGCGCTTTAGAATTATGCCCTACGCCAATAATAATAATCATATAGGTTGAAAACCCAAATACGAGGCCTCCAAAAAAAGCAAGTAAAGGATCTACTTTTAAGCAACATAATAGTAAAAAAAAGCTTATAAAATAAAGGAATAGGTAATCCGCGGGTCTGGGTAGAAAACGAATTAAGTAATCTAATTTTTTTATGTAATTGTGAGGGTATTTGGCTCCTAATTGATAGGTAGGCATTCCTGCAAAAGCTCTTTCATTCCAAAAAATTTCTTCTCCAGTAGTATTTCGTAGGTCAATTTGTTGTTTTGCCACACCGATATACTGAGCAATATCACTTTGATATATCTTTTTTCCATCCAATACAGGATAAAAATAAGCGAGGGATACAATTATAAAACCCAACACGGCTAATAAATAGGGGGCGTATTTTTTTAATGGAATTTTCAATATAAAATTATTTATGTTTATTCAATTTCTTCGAAATCAATATATTCGCCAACTACTTTTTTTAATTTTTTGATTTCCTTTTTAGTAGCCTTTTTGTTGTTAGAACTAGGGTTTGCATTCGGGTTGGGTACTCCAAATTTGTTACTTAACCTTTTTAAAAATAGTTTAAGCAATAATGGAGCAGCATATTTCGTTATTAGAATTAATGCATAAAAAATTAATAAGCCTATTATAATAATCTTCATCAGACTGTGTTTATGAGTATCAAAAATAAGCATCTCAATAGATTATTCAATTGGTTAAGCCTAAAAATGATAAAATCTGCTATATTTGACATAAAGCAAGTAGTAATGCAATGCCCTCTGTTTATCAGTTTTATAATTTGGGTTTTAGTTAGTGCAAATGTAACAGCACAATACACTGAAACCATCAATACCAATCGCCCTGGAACATCGCAGGGTGCCTTTTCTGTGGGAAAAAACGTAGTTCAGTTTGAAACTGGACTTGTCTTAGGTTCCGAAAGGCACGATCTTTTTAATAACAAAACGAATACGTCTGAATTTCAGTATAACATTCGCGTAGGTTTATTAAAAGAACAGCTCGAGTTTGGTTTGGAAGGTAGTTATTTACGTTTAAATTCCGACGACCGGATCGGTAACGATAGCGGTATTACACGAAAGGGGTTTCCTTTTAATGCTTTGGGGGTTAAATATTTGATTTACGATCCTTATAAGTTTAAAAGGGAACGTAGTGCAAATATTTTAAGCTGGAATGCCAATAGGAAATTTCAGTGGAAAAAATTGATTCCTGCCGTGTCGGCCTATGCTGCGGCTAATTTTACTTCCTCAACCGGAGATTTGTCTTTTCAAAACAATCCAGATAATCGCGCTACAGAAGTACAGCCTAATATTACTCCAAAGTTTGTGATTTCGGCACATAATGTTTGGTCCGAAAGATTGGTTTTTATAGCGAATTTAGTTTCTAGGAATTTAGGATCGGAATTTCCAGAAATTAGATTTATAACAACTACCACCTATAATTATAACAGCTTTTTGTCCTTTTTTGGGGAATACGAAGCAGTTTCGAGTAAAGTTTATAAAGACCATTTGCTTAAGGCAGGTGGCGCATTTTTATTGACTAAAGACCTGCAATTTGATATGCGTATTTTAGGTAATTTTAAAAATACGCCAAGTATTTTTAATGTTGCATTTGGTGCGTCGTACCGTTTGGATTATCATAAAAACACGGATAATGAATATATTGACACGGGAGAAAATTACGATGCTAAAAAGTATGTAGCTCTTATAAAGAAAGATATTGAAAGTGGTCATTTAGACAAAAGTGTACTTACAGGAGAATTACAAAGTGTAATTGATGAGGATGTAATTATTGAGCGTTTTAGTGGAGTTGATTTAGAAAGCTTTGCGCAAGAAGAGGAAGAGGAAGAGGAATTTGACGAGGAATTTGATGAAGATATTGAAGAAGAAGATACGCGTATACGATGGTGGCAAATAGGGAAAAAAAGACGCTTACGTAAAAAAGCGTTTTCAGATACGTTATCAACTAAGTCACTTGCCGGTACAGGAGGAAGAAGAAGTGATTTCTTAGATGATGATTTTATAAAGCAAAAGCAGGCGGAAATTACTCCTGCCGAGCGAACTGCTGAAGAATTAGCAGAGCTGGAATTTAGGAGAGAAGAAGAGGAAAATAAAAAGAAAAAACGTCTGTTTGGTAAAAATAGTAAAGCCAATGAAATTTATGTAGATAAAATTACAGGCGACTCTATACCGCCTCCCGACTATTCGAGCATGTCTAAAAAAGAGCGAAAAATAGCAGAAAAAAGACATAAAGAATTATTTGAATTGGATGAATTAGGTCTTGAGGATTTAGATTTGGAAGGTTTTGCAGACTCAATTGAGGAAGAGCAAAATACAAGAGACGTTGAAAAAGCAAGAAAGAAAAAAGAAAAAGCAGCTAGGAAATTAGCTAAGAAAGAGAAAAAGAGAAACAAAAAAGATGCGTTTTTGTACGAAAACGAAGATGATGAGCCAGCATTTGAGGGTGAGGAAATTAAAGATCCTAACCCGGTTATTCAGAACAAGTTACCAGAAGAGAATTTCAACGAATCGGATGAAGAAGAATTTGATTTAGAGAAAGCTTTAAAAGAAGATAAAGAACTTCAGAAATTAGAGGCAGAGATCGCTAGGGAAGAAGAAAAAGAACGCAAACGATTAGAAAAGGAAGCTGCTAAAAATGCAAAATTAGAGGCGGAATTAGAAAAGCGTAACGCAAGGCAGTCTGAAGAAAAAACAAAAGAAAGTCAAAAACAACTAGAGCAAGAAAAAAAGCGTTTAGAAGAAAATAAATTAGCTAAAGAAAAAGCAGCACAGTTAAAAGAAGAGAAATCGCGAAACGAAGGTAATGCGAAAGAGCTAAAGCGATTGAAGGAAGAACAACTAGCAGAAGAAATTAAATTAAAAGAAACTGCTAGAAATAAACAAGTAGAGGAAGAAAAGCAACGCGAAAAAGAAGAAGCATTGAAGCGTGCAGCGCAACAGCGTTTAGAAGAAGAAAATAAACGAGCGCAATTGCGTAAGGAGGCAGAACAACAACGTAACATTAAAGAGGCTTCAAAAAAACAAGCTAAGCTAGAAGCAGAAAAACAAAAAACCCTTGAGGAAAGGAATAAGAAAAAGCAGAAAGAGGCAAAATTAGAAGCTGAAAAAGCACTTAAGGCAGAAAGAGATGGAAAGCAAAAAGAAGCAGCAGTAATAAAGAAATCTAAAACAACTAAAACTTCAAAAAAGAAAAAGAAATCGAAGTTTGATGAAATTGAAGACGAAGAAGAGGAAGAATTTTAGATTTGACTTCTTTTGCTCAAGAAGATGGGGCAACTATTAATATATTTGCACATATTTTAGAAAAAGAAGTTGTTTTATGATTTCAATACAAAAAGTAACAGGTAAAAAAGAATTTTTAAGCTTTGTTACCTTTCCAAACACTTTGTACAAGAGTAACTCTTACTATGTTCCGGCTATAACAAAGGAGGAGTTAAATGCTATTTTGCCAAACGAAAATCCTGTTTACAATAATGCAGATGCCAACTTTTTTTTAGCAGTTAAAGACAATAAAATTGTTGGTAGAATTGCAGCTATAGCTAATTGGATAGAGATAAATGAGCAAAAGAAATCAAAAGTTCGTTTTGGTTGGTTTGATGTTATAGACGATGTTGAGGTTACACGGAAATTAATCGAAACCGTTATTGATTTTGGCAAGCAACATAATTTGAATTCTATAGAAGGACCCGTTGGTTTTTCAAATATGGATAAAGCAGGCCTTCTTACCAAAGGTTTCGAAGAGTTAAATACAATGATTACCTGGTATAATGCACCTTATTATAAGGATCATTTACTAAGCTTGGGTTTTGAAGAAGCTGCAACTTGGGTAGAATTTAAAATTGATATACCTGAGGAAACGCGACCAAAAGTTGTTAAAGTAGCTAAGATTATTCAAGACCGTTACAAATTAAAAATAATCAAATTCAGAAAGAATAAAGAAATACTTCCTCATGTAGATCGTATGTTTGAGCTGTTAAATAAAACATACAGTGAGCTGCAAACGTTTGTCCCTATCCAACAATATCAAATAGAACACTACAAAAAAAAATACCTCCCCTTTGTAAATCCAGACTATATTACATGTGTGGCTAATGAGAAAAATGAGATCATAGCTTTTTCTATTATAATGCCCTCATTTTCTAAGGCACTCCAAAAAGCTAAAGGAAAGTTATACCCATTTGGTTTTTTACATATTTTAAAAGCACAAAAAATAAACGATACGGCGGCTTTCTATCTAATTGGTGTAGATCCAGAATATCAAAGTAAAGGTGTTGCGGCGTTAATTTTTAAAGAAATGAACGAGGTTTTTTTAAGAAATGGTATTGTTAAAGTGGAAACAAACCCTGAGTTGATAGAAAACAAGGCAATACAAGCTCTTTGGAAAGATTATAAGCACAAACAACATAAAGAACGTCAAACGTTCAGAAAATCGATCTAATGGAAAAAATGAGGAAAAATTATATTGCTGAAGCGCTGGGAACTTTTTCTATGGTGTTTTGCGGTACAGCGGCGATGTCAATTAATGAGGTGATGAATGGAGCTGTTACCCATGTAGGAATTGGGATAACCTGGGGTTTTATTGTAATTGCAATGATTTATGCCTTCGGGGAAATATCCGGAGCTCATTTTAATCCAGCGGTTACCATTGCTTTTGCTTACGCTAAAAAATTCCCATGGAAAGAGGTTCCTCGATATATACTAGCCCAAGTAATTGGGGCGATTTTGGCAAGTTTAGTCGTATGGTATTTGTTTCCCGAAAGTGAAACATTAGGAGGCACACGTACCGAATTGATTTGGCATAAAGCATTTGTTATGGAGTTTTTGTTAACATTCTTTTTAATGTTGGTTATTATAAATGTTTCTACAGGTTCTAAAGAAACAGGTGTATTAGCAGGGATAGCTATAGGCGGAGTAGTAATGTTAGAAGCTTTATTTGCAGGCCCTGTGACTAATGCATCTATGAATCCTGTGCGCTCTTTTGCGCCAGCTTTAGTTAGTGGTTATTGGGTAGATTTGTGGTTGTATATTTTGGCTCCAATAGCAGGAGCGTTAGTTGCTGTAATGAGTTGTAAATTGGTAAAAGCCGACAATTGCTGTGATGAGTGTTAAAATTGCTATATTTAAATAAAAATTGACGAAATGATTAAAGCTATAAAATCAACCTTTTTTTTGCTTATCACGCTAGGTGCTTTAAGTGCTAATGCTCAAGATAACGCATGGGTAAAGCAAACAGATAATGATTTTTTGTTAAATGTTGGTAGTCTTAATGAAAGTCTTTCAAATTTATACAAAGGAGTATCTGTTACCGAAATCGTTTTTCCTAATATAGATGGAAAGTTAGAGGTATTTGAAATATATGATAACGCAGTTCTTCCTAAAGCATTAGCGAAAAAATACCCGCAAGTACATTCCTTTAAAGGTGTTCAGAAAAATAATGAGAATAAACAGATAAGATTTACATGTAATACCTATGGCCTTGAAGCTACATTATTAGATGATGATCGTATTTTAAACTTAACTAGAATTTCTGGAAATAATTATTCCCTTGTAGGTGCTAAGTCAGTTCCAAGTTTTAGGCAACCATTTGATTGTAAAACTTTGGGTGAGTCACGCGCTAAAAGACAACAGAAATCAGTTTCATCACCAAGCGCAAAAACACTAACCAGTGAAAATATATTTAGAACAATTAGATTAGCAGTAGCAACCACAGCAGAAACTTCTGCTTTTTTTATTAATAAAAGTGGTTTGCAATCTGCTTCAGATGCGGAAAAAAGAGCTGCTGTATTAGCAGGTGTTTCCACTTCAATAAATAACATGAATGTTGCTTTTGAAAGAGACTTAGGAGTGCGTTTTAATTTAATAGAAAATAATGACGAGCTTTTCTTTTTAAATAGCAATACAGACCCTTTTAGTAGTACCAACGATTTATTTATTTCTATAGATGAGGGAAGAATAGCTATTGAAAACAGAATTCCTTTTTCGGATTATGATATGGGGCACCTTATTACTTCAAGAGGAAACGGTGGATTGGCATCTGTGGGAGGTATTTGCTCAGATTTTAAAGGGGATGCTGTTACAGGGTTTAGAGAGCCCGAAGGTTTTTTCTTTGATTTTACACTTTTTGCTCATGAACTTGGGCATCAGTTAGGGGGCACACACACGCAAAGTGCAGCATGCGAAGCAGAATCCCCTGTAGAAGTAGGAAGCGGAACAACAATAATGGGATATTCAGGAGCCTGTGGTGTAAACGACGTGCAGTCGGAAAGTGACCCGTTTTTTCATTCGCAAAGTATTGAGCAAATTTTTGAAGTATTTGATTTTTTAGAAACAGAGACTAGTTGCGGTGTGCAAGAGTCTCAAATTAATAATTCATTACCGGTTATTCCTGAAATCAACAATTACGTTATTCCAGTAGGCGCTTTAATTTACTTAGATGCGGAGGTTACGGATGCCGACCCAGATGATAATTTAACTTATAGTTGGGAGCAGTTTGATCAAGGATTTGGAGCAGTATCTCCACCACGTTCAACATCCGAATTTGGACCACAGTTTAGAGTTTTTCCACCAATAGCTAATTCTAGAAGAGATTTTCCAACTGCAGGTGTAGATTCTAAATGGGAAGTATTGCCTAGAGTCGAAAGGACTATGGATTTTAGATTATCGGTAAGGGATGGTAGGCCTGGCGGAATAGCTATTTCGGAAATTGTTCAGCTAACACTTGTAAATAATTCGGAAGAATTTAGGGTTACTTCTCCAAGTGAAGCCATAACTTTTAATCAAAATGAAGATAGGCTTATTACATGGAATGTTGCAAACACGAATCAGCCACCTTTTAATGTTCAAAATGTTAAAATAGAATATTCATTTGATGGAGGGGTTTCTTATCCTATAATTCTAGCAGAAGAAGTTCCTAATTCAGGATCGACTACAATAAAAACACCAAGGTTTGATAATGAAATTCCTGAGGACTTAGCTAATGGTAAAATTAGAATTAGTGCATTAGAAAATGCATTTTATACGGTTAGTAGTCAGCCAATAACATTAAGGTCATTTCCCGAAATAACAGTGGTTGCAAGGCAAGATTTAAGAGAAAATGTATTGATTTTTAGGATTAGAAGTTCTTTTGTTGCTCCAAAAGACATACAGCTATTGCCAACTTTTGAAAACACAGTAACAAACCAAACTATCGATCTTTCAGATGAGTTGCTAATATCTACAAACGAAGGCTTAAGCTACTTCTCTTTTAATGAAAATAATTTGGTGCTTGAAGCTGGGGAATCAGAAATTTGGTTGGCAGTTCCTTTGAGGAAAGCAAATGACGAACAAAACACATTAGAGCAATTGGCTTTAACAATAGCTATACCTGACGGAAGTTCAAACAAACTGATCGATACTGAAGCATCTGTGATAGAACAAGTATTGTCAATCGATGATAATATTGTTTTCACTAATCCAGGAAAAGGAATGGTAACTTTTACAGCTAAAGTACGTCAATTACAGGATTATAATATTGATATCTACAATATTAATGGTGCGTTAATTAAAACAATACTATTCGGTAAAAACGATCAAGAATTTACGCTAGATGCTCTTAATACTGGGCTTTATATAGTGAGAATTAGTTTAGGCGGAGCTACAGCTGCTAAAAAACTAATCGTATTTTAAATGTACTTATAATTTTATTAGGTATCGCTTATTTAGAGCTATACGCTTAGCCTTAATTCCCTTTGTACTCAAGGGGGATTAAGGCTAAATTATTTATAGCCATTAGTTTCGTAATCTCTTCATAGAAACTAATAGATCTTGTGATTTGCAATTTCTTAAAGCTATTTAATCGTTTGGCGTTGTATGTTTTTCTGAAACATTAATAAATCAAAAGTATTTTTTAGTGTCTTTTTTAAGTAACAAATCTTCATTATTGTAATTTTTCTCCCTGTATTCAGGCGATTCTGCTTACCTCTCATAACTAATTATTAAATTTCACTTAATCGATTAAGTGTGTGTTATATGGTGTTAAATGCGTTTGTTTTTGTTTAAATCACTGGTTTTAAGCTATTAAATTTAATTTAACATTTTATTTTATGCTGTTTTTCCTACATTTGTAATTCAAATATTCTTAATCATGTATTTTGTCTATTTTTTTTGTTTTTAAAAGTTTATTTGTGATTCAGGGTGTTAATCGGGCGAGGCGATAGAATTTGCCCTTCTTTAAAAAATAATTGGTGTGCTGAAAAGAATTTTAAGTTTAATAATTTGTTTAATCACTACTGTTAACTACGCGCAGGATGATGCTGCTGTTGGAAATGCCTTTAATCAGCAATCAAATAAGAAGTCTTTGTTTATTTGTGGGTCACATGATACGCGTGTAGCCTCTGCTAAAAATGTTTCTCCAGGTTTACTTTATGAAGAATCATTAGGCTTCAAAAAATTAAGATCCATTCGTAAAGTTAGAATTGCTATTGTGGCAACTGGGGAGTACAGTCAATATTTTATTGAAAAAGAGAATGCTCATAACTTACCCGAGTCTCAGCAGAAAGAAATAGTATTACATGCAGTACAGCGAAGTGTTTTGGAGGTTAATAAGATTTTTGAAAGAGATTTAATGATAGAATTCGAACTTATCGAGGAAAATAAAAAGTTGATTTTTTTAGATCCAGAAACAGACGATCTAAACGCAGCAAGTCAAGCCATATTAGTAACCCAGCTTACTAGCAAAATTAACTCGATAATCGATGAAAATGACTACGACATAGGGCATGCTTTTAATACAACTTATGGCGGGCTTTCAAATGTAAGAGGGGCGTTTAGAGGTAATAAGGCGCAGGGAGTAACAGGGGCTTTTATTCCCGAAGGTAAATTGTTTAATGTCGATTTTTTTGCTCACGAATTAGGACATCAATTAGGAGCAACACATACTCAAAATAGTGATTGTATTCGATTCGCTACTACCTCAGTAGAGGCGGGTAGTGGAGCAACAATAATGGGATATGCTGGTGTGTGCAATGTTTCGGAAAGTAATGTGGCGCTAGAGAGTCTTTCTTATTTTCATGATTACACTATTTTACAAATTAATAATTATGTAAGTCAATTTTTAATAAATGAAGAAGAGGGGCAAGACTATGGGTTGAATTCAATACTTGATTATAGTATTCCTTTGCTTACTCCTTTTGAAATTGAATTAGATGCAGATTTGCCAATAGAAAATCAGTTTTTTTATAGTTGCAATCAAGTAGATGCAGAATTGGCAGAATTCCCTCCTAATACAAATGAGACTGTGGGTCCTGTTTTTACAGCTCAAGAATTATCGGACAGTCCTGTTTTTTGTTTTCCGAAATCAGAAGCTATCATAAATAATAATTTCAATTCTAAGCAAGGTGTGTTGTCAAGCGTTCCTAGGCAATATAATTTTTTAGCCTCCGTACGAGGTGGCGGAGATGAAAAGAAATTAACTTCTTCTAGAAAATTCAAAGTAAACGTAATTGATGCCGCTCCGTTTGTGGTAACTTCTCAAAACGAAGAGAAACTTAACTGGTTTGGAGGGGAAAGCAAAATTATTACATGGGAAGTAGGTGGGTCAAAATCTATTTTAAATCAAAATTATGTGCAAATTTTGCTGTCGGATAATAACGGGGCAAGTTTTGATTATGTACTTTCTGAAAAAACAGCTAATGATGGGACGGAAAAAATTAAGGTTCCTCGAAATTTAAACTCTAATAATTGTAGAGTCAAAGTAAAGCCGATTAATTCTGTTTTTTATTCAATAAACAAAGAGCGTTTTTCGATATCTCCATTGCATGAAGTAGCGTATTCAAACAATAACACTACAGGAATTAATACTGATGCAGTATCTTTTATTACTATAGATGAGGAGTTTGAATATGATGTTTTCGAAGTTTCAGTAGAACTACAGCATGAAAACCTTTCGGGAATGGTTGTTAGTGTTGTTAACCCAGAAGATAAAGAGGTGCTATTATGGGATGGTCAATGCTCAAATGGATCGACTTTAAATGTTCGTTTTACGGAAGGAAATTTAAATAACAGTTCTAGCGAAAGCGGTAAAAATCATGTTTGGACTTGTGATGACGTAGTGTTAGGATTTACAGTACCTAAGCAAACATTTAAGAGTTTTAATAATAAGGCGAAAGGTGCTTGGAGGTTAAAAATAACAGATTTAGCAGCAAGTAATTCTGAAGGAGTTCTTACTAAATGGGCGGTGCATTTTTTTGCAAAAAACAAACCAGTATCTAGTTTAGCAAATAATAGCTCTGGAATAAATTTTTATCCTAATCCTATAAAAAAACACATGACTATAGATGATCAGGATTTGCAGTTTAGCAGTGGAGTTTTGGAGGTGTTTACGATTTCAGGAACTCTAGAAAAAGCATTTAAATTTAATAGATTGTTTCTCGATCAATTTTATTTAGGTGATTTACATTCAGGAATGTATATGTTGCGATTAACTTCTGCTGGGAATTCAATAATTAAAAAAGTTTTAATTGAATAATTGTTTACCGTAGTATTTGTTCTGCGGGGGCTTTCTTGTCAATAATATTTAGTTTTAATAATTGATCTTGAATGTTGCCTAAAGTTTCTTTACTAAGTTGTTTTTGACTCCATTCGGTTTTTGAAAGCCAATTTTTAATATCGGGTAATTTTTGACTGTAGCGAGTGGCTAACGTTTCTTCAATATTTTCAATATTTTTAAATTCTAAAGTAGCTTTGTTTATAATATCGAGAGTTTTTTGAATTTCGGCTTGGTTTGAGCTTAAAACCTCATTTCTCACTGCTATCACAAAACAGGGCCAAGGTGTTGGGCAATCGGCAACCCTTCTAAAAGTACCATTGTCGACTAGTGGTTTTGTGGTAAAATGTTCCCACATAAAATAATCACCTTTTCCTTCTTTAAGTCCTTTTACAGCACCGTCCAAATTCTTAATAACATCAAACGTTAAGTTTTCAGTATTCCACCCTTGATTTTTAGCATTTACATAAGCCATTAAATGTGATCCAGAACCATACCTGCTAATCGCAGCAGAAGTGTTTTCTAGGTCGGCTAGTGTTTGGTATTTAGATTTAGCATCTACATGAATACCCCATATTAGTGGTGTTTCAATATAAGTTTGAACAATTTTAGAAGGATTGCCTTCGGTTATGTCCTTCACGATGCCTTCGGTTAGTAAAATAACAGCGTCAATAGTTCCATTTCTAAGTGCTTTGGTCATAGCCCCAGTACCGCCAGGAAAATCCGTCCATTCAACTGTGATGTCCTCGTTTTTAAAAGCATTATTTTCAATGCATAAATGCCAGGGTAAATTAAAATGTTCAGGTACGCTTCCAATTCTTATCGTAGTCATAGTATTCTTTTTTATAAAAGTGATTAATTAACCACCAATGCGCTTTACGTTATAGCCTTCTTTTTTTAAGATCTCCATAACCTTGTCTCTGTAATTTCCTTGAATTATAATTTCATAGTCTTTTACAGCACCACCCACGCCACATTTTTTCTTAAGTAATTTTGCTAAGATTTTTAAGTCATCTTCTAGTCCTTCAAACCCTTTTACAACAGTTACGGTTTTACCTCCTCTGCCTTTATTGCTAAAATGGGCTTCTAAATATTGATCTTTAGGAGAAAGAGTTTCTGTGTTTTCATCACTTCCTAAATCAAAATCATCATTGGTCGAAAAAACGAAACCTCCCAAATCTTCTAAACCTAACTTTTTTTTCTTTGCCATTATAGATTAAATATTAGGTCAAAAATAATTTTTTTTAAACAACTCTTGCATATGGTTTGATTAATTATGGGTAGAATTTGCTTTTTTTTAATAGAATACCTAAACCCTAAAGAGGTTTGTGACAATAAATAAAATAAAGAAAAAGCTTGTAGGTGCTTGGTTTGTTGCTTGTATATGTGGTTTTTGAAGAGTGCTTTGTTGGTTTGGGGAAGTCTTAAGTAATTAGTGTAAAGTAAAAACTTCAAAGCTTTTCGTAATAGGAAAAAATAATTGGCGATTAAATATCGAAAAGCTATATTTGTCCGTTTTAGAAAAAGATACGAATTAATTAATATAAACTAATGCAGAATAAAGGACTAATACGTGTATTTGCAATTTTATTTGGTTTGGTATGCCTTTACCAATTATCATATACATTTATTACAAATGCTAAAGAAGACGAAGCTAAAGAATTCGCAACCTCTAAATACGCTGATGGTGTAGAAGGATTTAGGAAATTAAGAGAACAAGCGGAAGTTAAATACTTGGATTCTATCGGAAACGATACGATTGCTTTGGGTATTACTTACAACTCGGCTAAAAAGAAAGAGCTTAACAAGGGGCTTGACCTTAAAGGAGGTATCAACGTGATACTTCAAATATCTGTAAAGGATATATTGAAAGGTTTAGCTAATGGATCTAAAAACCCTGCTTTTAATAAGGCGTTGGCAGATGCTGATCAAATTCAAAAAAATGCACAAGAGCCTTATGTAGAGTCGTTTTTTACGGCATTCGAAGCGCTTCCTGATGCAGAATTAGCATCAACATCTATTTTTGGAACTAAAGATTTACAAGGTGCTGTTGAGTTAGGAATGACTAACGATGAAGTAAAGCCTGTAATTCGTAAAAAAATTGATGAGTCAATTGTTTCGGCTTTTGAGGTTTTACGTAAGCGTATTGATCAATTTGGGGTAACACAGCCAAATATTCAGCGTTTAGGTTCTTCAGGTCGTATTTTAATTGAATTACCAGGAGCTAAAGATGTAACGCGTGTAAAAAGGTTATTACAGAGTACAGCTCAATTAGAATTTTGGGATGTTTATAAGTTAGAAGAAATTTATTCTTATTTAACTCAAGTAAATGAATTAGAAAAAGCAGTAGTTGCTAAGCAAGAAACAGCAGAAACTAAAACAGGTAGTGATGAAGCAGTAGATGCTTTATTAGAGGGAGCAGAAGAAGATGTACAAGCAGTTGTAAATCCATTATTCGATTTAATTTCTCGTGAAAACTCTAGAGCTTACCCAGGAGGACCAGTTATTGCTGCAGTTTCAAAAAAGGATACCGCTCAATTTAGTGGATTGTTAAAGAAATACAGATCTTCACTTTCGGCACAACAACGTTATGTACGTTTTGCTTGGGGTAAGGCAGAAGAAGGAAGTAATGTATTTGATTTGTATGCGATTAAAGGAAATAGAACCAATACACCGGAACTTTCGGGGAATGTAGTTACGGGTGCAGATCAAGATTACAATCAAAGAGGACAAGTTACCGTGAGTATGCAAATGAACGGTAAAGGAGCTAAGCAATGGGAAGCAATGACAGGAAGAGCATCTCAAAACCAAAGCCAAATTGCTATAGTATTAGATAATGTTGTGTATTCAGCACCAGGTGTTTCAAGCGGAGCAATTACTGGTGGTAGAAGTGAAATCACAGGAAACTTTGATATTTTAGAAGCAAAGGATTTAGCAAATGTATTACGTGCGGGTAAATTACCAGCTTCAGCCGATATTATTCAGAGTGAGGTAGTAGGTCCATCATTAGGTCAGGAAGCTATTGATAGTGGTATACTATCTTTTGTTATTGGTTTAATACTCGTATTAGTGTGGATGGTATTGTACTATGGAAGAGCAGGTTTATATGCCGATGTTGCTTTGGTAGTAAACATCTTGTTTATTTTTGGTTTCTTGGCAGGAAAAGGAGCGGTGTTGACGTTGCCTGGTATTGCAGGTATTGTATTAACCATAGGTATGTCGGTTGATGCAAACGTACTTATTTTTGAACGTATACGTGAAGAATTAAATAAAGGTAAATCTCAAGTAGACGCTATTAAAGATGGTTTTAAAAACGCATTATCATCAATATTAGATGCCAATATAACTACTGGTTTAACAGGGGTTATTCTATTAATTTTCGGTACAGGGCCAATTAAAGGTTTTGCTTATACATTATTAGTAGGTATTGCAACTTCATTATTTACAGCAATTTTTATAACACGTTTGTTTATCGACGGATATGGTAAAAACGGAAAGTCTTTAGCGTTTTCAACAGGAATCACTAAAAACTGGTTTAAAAACTTTGATGTAGAATTCTTGAAGAAAAGAAAAGTAGCTTACATTATTTCAGGAGTAATTATCGCTATTGGTTTAGGATCGTTGTTTACTCAAGGTTTAGATCAAGGGGTTGATTTTGTTGGAGGTAGAACGTATACAGTGAGATTTCAAAACGATGTTAATGCTTCCGAAGTAGGAAATGTTTTAGAAACAACTTACGGAAGTGCAGAAGCTAAAACTTACGGTGCAGCTAATCAGTTAAAAATAACTACCAAGTACAAGGTTAATGAAACC
Source organism: uncultured Aquimarina sp. (assembly GCA_937958985.1). GTDB lineage: Bacteria > Bacteroidota > Bacteroidia > Flavobacteriales > Flavobacteriaceae > Aquimarina. The sequence goes on along the minus strand of CALGLV010000001.1, from coordinate 3,670 downwards.
GGTACAGCGGTGGATAATGAAGTGTCTGAGAAGTTGTTTAAAGCATTAAAACCATATTTATCGGCAGGATTAACTTACAAAGACTTTTTGTCGGGAGAAACAGGAAAAGAAGAAGGTGTAATGTCTTCTATTAAAGTAGGGCCAACAATTGCAGATGATATTAAAAAGGCTGCATTTTGGGCAGTATTAGGATCGTTAATAGTAGTGTTCCTTTATATTTTATTCCGTTTCCAGAAATGGCAATTTAGTTTAGGTGCAGTGGCAGCCGTTTTTCACGATGTATTGATTGTGTTAGGGTTGTTTTCTTTACTACATAAGGTAATGCCTTTTAATATGGAAATAGACCAGGCGTTTATTGCAGCGATATTAACGGTAATTGGTTATTCTTTAAATGATACGGTGGTTGTATTTGACCGTATTCGTGAATTTTTAGGAGAGCATCCAGATTGGAAATTAGGTAAAGTAGTAGATAAAGCTCTTAGTAGTACATTAAGTAGAACATTAAACACCTCTTTAACTACTTTGCTGGTATTGGTTGCTATCTTTATTTTTGCAGCCCCTTTAAGAGGATTTATGTTTTCTTTAATTATAGGTGTTATAGTAGGTACTTACTCTTCTTTGTTTATTGCGACACCAATAATGGTAGATACAGTAAAAAAGACAGGTTTAAAGCTTCCTACGGTAGCTAAAGATGCAGAAGTAATAGAAGCTTAATAATTAGATATTGTAATATATAAAAATCCAGTAGCGTAGCTACTGGATTTTTTTTTTAGTATTTTTGAAGCGTTATTTATTCATTTTCAGTGTTCTAGAAATAAACTTTGTAAATTTTTTGATTTTTTTTGCAAAGAGTATTTGTTGAACTGAAAAATAGTTGTAGTTTTGCATCCGCTATCACAGTATGGCCCGTTCGTCTATCGGCTAGGACGCATGGTTTTCATCCATGTAAGAGGGGTTCGATTCCCCTACGGGCTACAAATTGATTGTTATTTTTATTTTAAAGATAACAATCAAGAAATTAAAATACAGTAATGGCCCGTTCGTCTATCGGCTAGGACGCATGGTTTTCATCCATGTAAGAGGGGTTCGATTCCCCTACGGGCTACAAATTTTGAAGAAACATTTAAGAAAGAGATTATGGCAAATCATAAATCAGCGTTAAAGAGAATTAGAAGTAACGAATCTAAACGTTTAAGAAACAAATACCAGTTTAAAACTACGCGTAATGCGATCAAAAAGTTAAAAGAAGCAGGTAAAGAAGAAGCGGTTAAATTGTTGCCTACAGTTATCGCAATGATTGACAAATTGGCTAAAAACAATATTATTCATAATAATAAAGCAGCCAATACGAAATCTAAACTTACAAAGTACGTAGCTGCTTTATAAGTTTAATCTCTTCAAAGAATTTACAAAAAGCCTTGTTTTTAACAAGGCTTTTTGTGTTGTATATAATTGCAAATATTTAATTGTTAAGCTTTATATTTGCACCGACTTTATAAAAGCAACAAACGGCTTTTACCATAAGTGTTCTAATTGCTTTTAATTACTACATACTGTTACTGTAGTTTGTTAGTTTTTAAAGACAGAAAAAAATATTCTAGTAGCGCTATTTCGCTAAGAGTATAACTAATTATTTAAGTTTTATTACATGAAAGCAGGTATTGTTGGATTACCGAACGTTGGAAAATCAACGTTATTTAATTGTTTGTCTAATGCAAAAGCCCAAAGTGCAAATTTCCCTTTTTGTACTATTGAGCCTAATATAGGTGTGGTTAATGTACCTGATCCTAGATTGGAAAAACTAGAATCTTTAGTAAACCCAGAAAAAGTGGTTCCGGCTACTGTAGAAATAGTAGATATTGCTGGTTTAGTAAAAGGAGCAAGTAAAGGAGAAGGTTTAGGAAATCAGTTTTTAGGTAATATACGTGAAACCGATGCTATTATACATGTACTGCGTTGTTTTGAAAATGATAATATTATTCATGTTGATGGATCTGTGGACCCTATAAGAGATAAAGAAACTATTGATATAGAACTACAGCTTAAAGATTTAGAAACAACCGAAAAAAAGCTTGAAAAGGTAAAACGTGCTGCACGTACAGGTAATAAAGAAGCCGTTGCAGAGGAAGCTATTTTATTACGTATTAAAGCGCAATTAGAATCTGGTGCCTCGGTAAGAGCTATGGATTTTAGTGATGAAGAAAGAGAAGATATAGTTAATGGCTTGCAATTAATTACAGATAAACCTGTTTTGTATGTTTGTAATGTTGATGAAGGTTCAGCAGTTTCGGGAAATGCTTATGTTGAAAAAGTAAAAGAATCCGTAGCAAATGAAAAGGCAGAGGTTATTATACTTGCTGTTGGTATGGAAGCCGATATTAATGAGTTGGACGATTATGAAGAGCGTCAAATGTTTTTAAGTGATATGGGACTTGAAGAACCAGGATCAGCGGTACTTATTAGAGCAACTTATAAATTATTAAACTTACAGACTTATTTTACAGCAGGTGTAAAAGAGGTGCGAGCATGGACTATTAACATAGGTGACAGCGGTCCGCAAGCTGCAGGTGTAATACATACCGATTTTGAAAAAGGCTTCATTAGAGCCGAAGTTATTGCTTATGAAGATTATGTTTCTTTTGGAAGTGAAGCTAAGGTTAAAGAGGCTGGGAAGTTAAATGTAGAAGGTAAAAACTATATTGTAAATGATGGAGATGTAATGAACTTTTTGTTCAACGTATAATACCAAGCATCTTTTACTCAAAATTTACTTATTAATAATATACAAAAGCGCCAATCATTATATGATTGGCGCTTTTATAAATGTATACCTTGTATGCTCTTCTAAAACTAAATAAAGATGTATTTAATTCTAGCTAAAATTAACAAAGCCATTTTGCCATCATATAGCAAACAACAGCTCGATTTAACAAAAGCTAGTAAATTACAGTTAGCTATAATAGCTTGGAGGAGCTATGTTACCAAAAAGGTGATAAATCAATAAGTGATAAGGCTTTTAACAGGAGCTTCTAATAGGTCTTCGCCTTTTAAAAAATCGAGTTTAATTATAAAGTTGCATTGAACAATTATCCCTCCCAATTCAGTTACTAAATCGCAAACTGCTTTTGCTGTACCCCCAGTAGCCAATACATCGTCGTGAATTAAAACACGATCTCCTTTTTGAATTGCATCGGCATGAATTTCTAATACATCTTCGCCGTATTCTAAAGCGTATGCTTTTTGGATGGTTTTACTAGGTAGTTTTCCTTTTTTTCGAACAGGAACTAAGCCTGCATTTAATTTTTCAGCAATTAAACCTCCAAAGAAAAAACCTCGAGCATCTACACAAACTACTTTGTCAATAGGGGTTTCTACCATTTTTACTAGTGATTTAGCACAACTAGCAAAAGCCTTTGCATTTCCTAATAAAGGGGTAATGTCTTTAAACGTAACACCTTGCTTGGGGAAATTCTCAATATCTACTATGTATTTTTCAAAATCCATTAACTTGTTTTTTATAAAAGTAAAAATATACACAATAATTGTTTTGTAGAACTAAAAAAAGGACTTATATTTGCACCCTCCTAAGGGATATGGCCTCGTAGCATAACTGAATAGTGCACCACATTACGGCTGTGGAGGTTGAAGGTTTGAATCCTTCCGAGGTCAC